>NZ_JBEZKA010000007.1:136416-319472 GCF_040651435.1 Streptomyces sp. NPDC048479 | reverse complement strand
GGGCGACCTCGGCGATCGGGCGGGACTCCACGACCACCATCTTGACCGCCTCGTCCCGAAACTCAGGACTGAACTTCCTACGCTTCTGTGCCACGTGCTCTCTCCGCCGTTCTGGACTTCGATCCTATGGGGACCGCTGTCCGAGAACTTCGGGGCGCCTCAGAGGGGCCGTGATGACAACCGTAGTCCGATCGAACGGCATGCTCACGCTCGCTGAGGTGTGCAAGGAGCTGAGGATCTCCCGGTCGACCTTCTACGACTGGCGCGCCAAGAAGCGTGCCCCGCGCTGCATCAAGCTCCCGAACGGTGATCTGAGGGTTCGCCGGTCTGCGCTGGATCACTGGCTCGACGATCGGGAGGACGGGGTCTGATGAACTCGACGTTCGACGTCAGAATCCACAAGATCCTGACTTACAAGGGCAAGCGTAAGACCACGCACACCGTGCGCTGGGTAGTCGCCGGCAAGCCCCACCGTGAGACCTTTGGAACGTCCGCCCTGGCTGACTCCTTCCGCTCTGAGCTCGTGTCCGCCACGCGCCGCGGTGAAGCTTTCAGCCTGGCCACAGGGCGACCGGTCTCGCATCAGTCCGGGGCGAGTGCGGTCAACTGGTACACCTTCGCGCTGCAGTTCACAGACGCTCAATGGCGCCGCACATCGGGTAACAGCCGCAAGAACGTCGCCAAGGCGCTCATGACGACGACGTTGGCCTTCCTCCGTACGCCGTTGCCCAGCCGCTTCGCCCCTATCGATGTACGGACCGCGTTGCGCGAGTACGCCTTCAACAGCAACCGGCGCGATGAGGCCCCGCCCGAGGTGTCCACGATCTTGCGGTGGGTGGAGCGCAATACCGAGTCCATGGCGGCCTGGGAGGACCCGCGGAAGGTCGACGATGTGCTGCACGTCCTCGCGACCAGGCTGGACGGCTCGACCGCGGCGGCCTCGTCCGTCAAGCGCAACCGCCGGATCCTGAACGTCGCCATGGAGTACGCGGTGAAGCACGGCACCCTGCGCTCGAATCCTCTTCCGAAGGGAAGAGGCACTACGCCCAAGACGTCGTCGGCGGTGGACAAACGGTCGCTCATCAATCCGGTCCACGCTGCAGCTCTCCTGGGCTGGATCTGGCGCCGTCCTCGCGGTGGGCGGCGGCTGCACGCCTTCTTCGCCACGCTGTATTACGTGGGCCCGCGGCCAGAGGAGGCCGTGGCTATGCGGGTCGTGGACGCGCGGCTGCCAGCGGAGGACGAGGAGGACCAGTGGGGCGAGCTGCTGTTCCACACCGCACAGCCTGAGGTGGGGAAGCAGTGGACTGACTCCGGCGAGGTCCACGAGGAGCGTGGACTGAAGGGCAGGGCCAAGGACGACACCCGCGTCGTGCCATGTCGGCCGGCGCTTACCCGCATCCTGCGTGACCACATCGCGGCGGAGGGGCTGAAGCCTGGAGATCTGCTCTTCCCGGGGGAGAACGGGGACATTCTCTCTGGCTCGGTCTTCCGCCGCGCCTGGCGAAGCGCTCGGCAGGAAGCCCTCACGCTGGAAGAGTTCGCGTCCCCGCTCGGCAAGCGCGTGTACGACCTGCGGCACACCTGCCTGACGACGTGGCTCAACTCCGGCATCCCGCCGGCGCAGGTCGCCGAATGGGCGGGCAACAGTGTCCCTGTCCTGCTCGCCACGTATGCCCGGTGCATTTCCGGTCAGCTCAGGGACCACCAGAAGCGGATCGAGGCCGGGGGAGACCTCCCCGACCTGACGGAAGATCGCTGAACCACCCCGCGAAAACTTCGACACGTATTCGACAGGACCACCCGCGGAAACCCGGTGACAGCCGGACAGTGCCGGACCATCCTCGTGATCATCAGAGGGCGGTCCGGCGCTTACGTGTCCGCTACCCTCAGCCCGCTATGGTGCCTTTGACCAGCAAAAAGACCCTCCGGGGTGGAGGGTCTGTCGGTTGTGCGGGCTGTGTGCCCCCGGCAGGACTCGAACCTGCGGCCAAGCGCTTAGAAGGCGCCTGCTCTATCCACTGAGCTACGGGGGCCGAATGGTGGCCTCGGTGGCCTGGAGCCCCGGGTCGGGTGGTTCCGTGACCTTGCCGGACACAAGGATAGGGCTCCGATCGCCTTGGCCCGGTTGCTTCACCTGCGTGGCACGATGTGGAGGTTCGGTGAAGCGAACCGATAATCGCAGGCAGGTGCGATTCCCGCACCGCTTTTGACGTCTCACATCACGGGTGTTGTGCACTCGTTATGGCTGCGCCCCACTCATCCCGTCTGTCCCGTCTGTCCGATCGGCGCGCAGAGAGCCCCATACGCTTCAAAAAGCAGCCAAAGTTGGGCATTCTTCGCATGTGGTGACCTTGGATGTACGGCCTCAGCTGATCGACGCACTCTCCGCCCTCCGCGACCGTGTCGCCGCCGTGCGTCTCCCCCTCCCTCTTCCCGGCGCTCCGCGTGCCCGGCAGACGCGCACCGAGCTGCTCGCACAGCTCGACGACTATCTCGTGCCCCGGCTCAAGGAGCCCGAAGCGCCGCTCCTCGCGGTCGTCGGTGGGTCCACCGGGGCCGGGAAGTCGACCCTCGTCAACTCCCTTGTGGGGCGGCGGGTCAGCGAGGCGGGCGTGCTGCGGCCCACCACGCGTACGCCCGTGCTCGTATGCCACCCCGACGATCACCACTGGTTCGCCGGGATGCGCGTGCTGCCCCAGCTCACCCGCGTATGGCTGCCGCCGCAGGACGAGACCGAAGGACCCGACGACGGCGTGCGCGAGGCCCAGGAGGAGAACTCGCTGCGGATCGAGACCGCCGCGACGCTGCCCCGCGGGCTCGCGCTGCTCGACGCCCCCGACATCGACTCGCTCGTCGTGGAGAACCGGCTGCTGGCCGCCGAGTTGATCTGCGCCGCCGATGTCTGGGTGATGGTCACTACCGCCTCGCGGTACGCCGACGCCGTGCCGTGGCATTTGCTGCGTACCGCGAAGGAGTACGACGCCACGCTGGTGACGGTGCTCGACCGGGTGCCGCACCAGGTCATCACGGACGTGTCGCGGCAGTACGCGGCGCTGCTGACGAAGGCCGGCCTCGGCGAGGTGCCGCGGTTCACCATTCCGGAGCTGCCCGAGTCGGCGGGCGGCGGCAACGGACTGCTGCCCACCACCGCCGTCAGCCCGCTTTTCAGCTGGCTCGCCCAACGGGCGCAGGACCCCGCGGCCAGACAGCAGGCCGTGGGGCGTACCGCGGCGGGCGTGATCGACTCGCTCAATGCGCGGATGCCCGCGCTCGCGGGCGCGGTGGCCGCCCAGTACACGGCGGCCGTACGGCTCACCGGAGCGGTCGAGGAGGCGTACGAGAAGGAGGGCGAACGGGTGCGCCAGCGGCTCCGGGCCGGTGCCGTGCTCGCCGGGGACGCGCGGACCCGCTGGCGCAGCTTTCCGCGCGACAGTTCCGCGGGCGAACTGCTGGACTCCCTGGTCGCCAGTCTCTCGGCGCTGCTCCAGTGCGCCGTCGCCGCCGCCGAAGAGCATGTCCAGGAGGCCTGGCGGCGCGAGCCGGCCGCGGGAGCGCTCACCGTCCAGGGGCGCCGGGACCTGGAGTCGGGAGAGCGGATCGGCATCGCCGTACGCCGCTGGCGGCGGGTCCTGGAGGAGCTGGCCGAGGAAGAGGTACGCCGGCTGGAGCGGACCGCCGCGTCCGACCCCGAGACGGTGGCCGCGCTCCTCGCGGCCACGCTGCTCGGCGGGCGCCGGGCCCGCAGCGCGGGGGAGCGGCTCGCCGAGCGGATCGGGGCCCAGGGCGCCCTGCGGCTGCGCGACAAGGGCGGCGAGCTGGTGACGACGTACATCGACGACGTACTGCACAGCGAACGAGACCGCCGCCTCGCACCCCTCGACGCACTCGATTTGACGCCTGAACCGCAGGCCGAGCTGATCGCCGCGCTGTCCGTACTGCAGAAGGAGAGGTGACCGCGGTGACCGCCATCACTGACGACGAGAACGAGGCCGCCGACCGCTGGGACGACGGGCTGATCGCCCGGCGGGCCGGCGGCCGGGACGAGGAGCCCGAGAGCGAACCGGACGAGGACCTCCTGGCCGAGACGCATGTGCCGATCGGCGGTGCCTATGTCGGGCCGCTGCGGGTCCGGCTGGATGCGCTGCGCGAACTGATCGGCCTGTCGCGGACCCGGCTGGACGGCAGGACCCTCGCGGAGGCGGGACGGGTCCTGGACGAGGCGGCCGCCCGGCAGCGACTCTCCTCGCGGCACACCGTCGTCGCCATCGCGGGCGCTACGGGGAGCGGGAAATCGACGCTGTTCAACGCGCTCGCCGAGGTGCCGATCTCGGAGACGGGGCTGCGTCGGCCCACCACATCCGCGCCCATCGCCTGCACCTGGTCGGAGGGCTCGGCCGGTCTCCTCGACCGGCTCGCCATCCCGCCGCGGCTGCGGCGCAGACCGCTCGCCGGCGGCGACGAGGAGCTGTACGGGCTCGTCCTCGTCGATCTGCCCGACCACGACTCGGCCATGGTCAGACACCGGGAGCAGGTGGACCGGGTACTGGCACTGGTGGACGCGGTGATCTGGGTCGTCGACCCGGAGAAGTACGCGGACGCCGCGCTGCACGAGCGGTATCTGCGGCCGCTCGCCGGGCACGCGGAGATCACCTTCGTGGTGCTCAACCAGGTGGACCGGTTGCCGGGCGAGGCCGCCGACCAGGTACTCGACGATCTGCGCCGGCTCCTCGACGAGGACGGCATCGCGCTCGGCGAACACGGTGAGCCCGGCGCGACGGTGCTCGCGCTCTCGGCTCTCACCGGCACCGGTGTCGGTGAACTGCGCGAGCTGATCGGGAAGTTCGTGCAGGAGAAGAACGCCGCCGCTCGCCGGCTGTCCGCGGATGTGGACGCGGCCGCCGCGAAGCTCCGTACGGTGTACATCGCCGACGGGCGCACCGGCCTCGGCGAGCGCTCGCGCCAGGACTTCGCCGCACGGCTGGCGGAGGCGGTCGGCGCGCAGGCGGCGGGCGAGACCGCGGAGCGCGAGTGGCGCAGGAACGCGAGCCGGGCGTGCGGGACGCCGTGGCTGCGGCTGTGGCGCTGGTACGAGCGCACCCGTATGCGGGGGAGTGGCTTGCTGGAGGCCGCGGCCCCGGTGGAGGACGAACTCACGGCACGGCAGCGGGTCGAGCAGGCGGTGCGTACGGTCGCGGACGAGGCGGCACAGGGGCTGCCGGGGCCGTGGGGGCAGGCGGTGCGTGAGGCTGCGCTTCGCGGGGCCGAGGGGCTGCCCGAGGCGCTGGACGAACTTGCGGTGCGCGAGGCACGGTCGATGAGCGGTCGGCCGCCGCGTGCCGCGTGGTGGCCGGTGGGGGTGCTGGCGCAGGCGGCGATGACCCTGCTCCAGGTCTACGGAGGGCTGTGGCTGGTGGGCCAGATCGTTGGCGTACTGGAGCCGGGCCTGGTGCCGCCGGCGCTGGTGATGCTCGCGGGGATCGTGGGCGGGCCGCTGGTGGAGTGGGCGTGCGCGGCGGCGGCCCGGGGACCGGCGCGCCGGTACGGGCAGGAGGCGGAGCGACGGCTGCAGGAGGCGGCCGCTGGGTGCGGGCGGGCGAAGGTGCTCGATCCGGTCGTGACGGAGCTCATGCGGTACGAGGAGGTACGGGAGCGGTACGCGACCGTCTCCGGGCCGGGGGTGACGAAGTTGTCCACACTGCTGCGCTAGTCCACAGGCGTCGGCGGGATCTTCCTGTCCGGTCCAGCATGGAGATCGGTCGGAGAGAAGACCGGTCAGTGCAACAACCGGACGGGGAGGTGGCCGCGGTGAACGACACCATGGTGACGGTGGTGGGCAATGTCGCCACGAATGTGGAGTACCGGGAATCGGCGTCGGGAGGGGTGGCGCGATTCCGCATTGCGGTGACGCCGAGACGGTGGGAGCGGCAGAGCGGGAGCTGGACGGACGGACACACCAGCTTCTACACGGTCTTCGCCTGGCGGACGCTCGCCGCGAATCTCGCCGGATCCGTGTCTGTCGGTGAACCTCTTCTCGTCCATGGACGGTTGAAGGTGCGGGAGGAAGAGCGGGACGGGAAGCGGAGGACGTTCGTGGACATCGAGGCGGTGGCGGTGGGACACGACCTGACGCGGGGGACGTCTGCATTCCGGCGAGTGGTAAAGGCGGAACCGAATCTGACGGAACGTCCACAGGGGGTGCAGACGCCGACACCCGTGTCCTGACCTGGAGTTGTGGAGATTTGTCGAGTCAGAAACGGTGAAACGGCAGTGATGGGCGGCCGGGTGGCGGGCGGCGATAACGATTCCGAGTCGGAATGGTTGTCTGACGGTATGACGGGGGACTGGGGTGCGCGGCGTCTCTAGGATTTCCGCGTACTCACGGGGCACTTGAGTCTGCAGACGAGGCACTCCCCCCACGCGCCACACGCGAAAAAGGCCTCGTCCGGAGGGGAATTCTGTGTTTGCTGTGTTCTCTGCGTCATCTGTACGCAGGCGGGGCGCCGCTCGTCGTCTTACTGTCGCGGCATTGATGTCGGGCCTCATCGCGACGGGCTCCATGGCCGGCGCGGGTGCGGCCGCCGCCGACGACGACGGCGTTCAGCACCAGGGGGGCGCGGTCGCCACTCTTGACGGGCTGAAGACTTACGACCGGGCCGTGCTCCACACGAACGGCAAGAATCACGAGATCCCCGCCGGGGTGTTCGAGATGACCGTCGACGGCGGCGGGCGGCTGAAGACGTACTGCATCGACATCCGCAACCCGACCCAGGACCAGGCCAAGTACCTGGAGACCCCCTGGAACCAGACGTCGCTCGGCGGCAACAAGAACGCGGGCAGGATCCGCTGGATCCTGCAGCACTCCTACCCGCAGATCGACGACCTGGCGGCGCTGGCCAAGGACGCGGGCACCGGGCCGCTCTCCGAGAGGACTGCGGCGGCCGGCACCCAGGTCGCCATCTGGCGCTACTCGGACGACGCGGACGTCGAGGCGCTGGACCCGGCGGCGGAGAAGCTCGCGGACTGGCTCGAGAAGGCGGCCACGGACGTCGCGGAGCCCAAGGCCTCGTTCAGCCTGGAGCCGAATGCGGTTTCCGGCCTGGCGGGCGGCCGGCTCGGCCCCGTCACGGTCCGCACCGACGCCGACCGGGTCACCGTGAACCCGCCGGCCGACGCAGCCGCCAGCGGCATCAAGATCACCGACGCGGCCGGCAAGCCCGTCACCGCCGCCGTCAACGGCGCCCAGCTGTACTTCGACGTCCCGGCCGGCGCCGCCGACGCATCGGCGACGCTGACCGCCCAGACCACCACCTCCGTGCCGGTGGGCCGGGCGTTCGCCGGAGCGACCAAGAGCCAGACCCAGATCCTGGCCGGCTCAAGCGAGACCACGGTCTCCGCGGACGCCACCGCCACCTGGGCGAAGGCGGGCGCGATACCGGCGCTCTCCGCGAAGAAGAACTGCGCCAAGGGTGGCGTCGACATCACCGCCACCAACAAGGGTGACGCTCCGTTCACCTTCGAGCTGATGGGCTTCAAGCACTCCATCCCGGCCGGCGCATCCAGGACCGTCACCCTGCCGGTCGCCGAGGACCAGGCGTACGACTTCACCATCACCGGGCCCGACGGCTTCAAGAAGAACTTCAAGGGCGTACTGGACTGCAAGACCACCGGCACCGGGGCCCCGGAGACGGACACCGCCTCGTCCCAGCTCAGCCCGGCCTCGGCCGGCGGCGCTTCCGCGGGCCTCGAGGGTGACCTCGCCGAGACCGGAAGCTCGAGCGCCACCCCGATGATCGCGGGCATCGCGATCGCGCTGGTCGTCATCGGCGGTGGCTCGGTCTTCTTCCTCCGCAAGAAGAAGGCGGCGGGCACCGAGGAGTGAGCACGTATACGCGCAACGTGACGCTGCGCTGATGACGGCCCCGGTATGCCCGCGCTTACCGGGGCCGTTTCCGTCGGCGCTTCTGATCCGCCGCTTCGACGCGCCGCCTCGCAGCCGGAATCGCCCGCACGCGCCACCACACCCTTCGGCTCGGTTGCTTGAAGGCGCTCACGTCTCCGGGCTCAGCCTCCAGCGCCTCGCGGTCGAATTTCAGCATGAAGAGAAAAACAGCCCGCCCGCGAGGAGCAAGCCGACCACGATCACGACGGAGACGAGCGCCTCCCGGGGTGCCACCAGCACAAAAAGCGCGACGAGCGTCCACACCAGCGCGCAGATCGCGACCGGCAGCTCGAAGCGCCCGAGGTCGAACGCGCCCTTCTTCCGATCCAACCCGCTGCGCACCGCCAAGTAGAGGACGATCGTCGAGCCGTAGACGATCGCCGGGATGATCGTCGATGCCGTGATCAGCTCCAGAAGCGCGGCGCCCGGCAGCGCGACCATCAGGATGACTCCCAGGACGAAGATCAGGATCGTCGCCGGGATTGGCGTATGTGTGCGCGGGTTGACCCGCCGCATCAGCCGGTGGGCAGGGAAGCGTGAGTCGCGCGACATCGCGAAAATGAGCCGCGAGCACGCGACCATCACCACGATCCCAGCGCCGAAGAACGCGAACGTGATCGCGGCCAGCAGCGTCCTCTCTGTGAGGTGTGCACCCACGAGATGGATCTGCGCGAAGCCCGGGCCGGGCCGCCTGGTGGGCCGTGCGAGGCGGATCGGTGCTGACCACCGGCGCCCGGCAGTGACAGATCAACTGCAGGAATGAAACCGGAAGAGCCAGGTCAGGGACCCCCGGCGTTACTGGTTTCGTTCCCGGGGTGGCGGTCAGGCAAGATGGGGTGTATCTGCCCACCCACTTCTTGCCGGACGGTTTCTCTTGGCTGAGTACATCTACACGATGCGCAAGACGCGCAAGGCGCACGGCGACAAGGTCATCCTCGATGACGTGACGCTGAGCTTCCTGCCCGGTGCGAAGATCGGTGTGGTCGGCCCCAACGGCGCCGGTAAGTCCACCGTGCTGAAGATCATGGCCGGCCTTGAGCAGCCGTCCAACGGTGACGCATTCCTGTCGCCCGGCTACACCGTCGGCATGCTCCTCCAGGAGCCCCCGCTCGACGAGTCCAAGACGGTGCTGGAGAACGTCCAGGACGGCGCCGCCGAGATCATGGGCAAGCTCAAGCGCTTCAACGAGGTCGCCGAGCTGATGGCGACCGACTACTCCGAAGCGCTGATGGAGGAGATGGGCAAGCTTCAGGAGGACCTGGACCACGCCAACGCCTGGGACCTCGACGCCCAGCTCGAGCAGGCCATGGACGCGCTGGGCTGCCCGCCCGGCGACTGGGCGGTCACCAACCTCTCCGGTGGCGAGAAGCGCCGCGTCGCGCTCTGCAAGCTGCTGCTCGAGGCCCCCGACCTGCTCCTCCTCGACGAGCCCACCAACCACCTCGACGCCGAGTCCGTGCAGTGGCTGGAGCAGCACCTCGCCAAGTACGCCGGCACCGTCGTCGCCGTCACCCACGACCGGTACTTCCTCGACAATGTCGCGGGCTGGATCCTGGAGCTCGACCGCGGCCGCGCCATCGGCTACGAGGGCAACTACTCCACCTACCTCGAGAGCAAGCAGTCCCGTCTCAAGGTCGAGGGCCAGAAGGACGCCAAGCGCGCCAAGCGGCTCAAGGAAGAGCTCGAGTGGGTCCGCTCCAACGCGAAGGGGCGGCAGGCCAAGTCCAAGGCCCGCCTCGCCCGTTACGAGGAGATGGCCGCCGAGGCCGACAAGATGCGGAAGCTGGACTTCGAGGAGATCCAGATCCCGCCGGGCCCGCGTCTGGGCTCCGTCGTCGTCGAGGTCGACAAGCTCTCCAAGGCCTTCGGTGACAAGGTCCTCATCGACGACCTCAGCTTCACGCTGCCGCGCAACGGCATCGTCGGTGTCATCGGCCCGAACGGCGCCGGCAAGACCACGCTGTTCAAGATGATCCAGGGCCTCGAGGCCCCCGACTCCGGCGAGATCAAGGTCGGCGACACCGTCAAGATCTCCTACGTCGACCAGAGCCGCGCCAACATCGACCCCAAGAAGACGCTGTGGGCCGTCGTCTCCGACGAGCTCGACTACATCAACGTCGGCCAGGTCGAGATGCCGTCGCGCGCCTATGTGTCGGCGTTCGGCTTCAAGGGACCGGACCAGCAGAAGCCGGCCGGCGTCCTCTCCGGCGGTGAGCGCAACCGCCTCAACCTGGCGCTGACCCTGAAGCAGGGCGGCAACCTGCTGCTCCTCGACGAGCCGACCAACGACCTCGACGTCGAGACGCTCTCCTCGCTGGAGAACGCTCTGCTCGAGTTCCCCGGTGCGGCTGTGGTCGTCTCCCACGACCGCTGGTTCCTCGACCGTGTCGCCACGCACATCCTGGCGTACGAGGGCGAGTCCAAGTGGTTCTGGTTCGAGGGCAACTTCGAGTCGTACGAGAAGAACAAGGTCGAGCGCCTCGGTGCGGACGCGGCCCGTCCGCACCGTGCCACCTACAAGAAGCTGACCCGGGGCTGAGTCGCACATGGCCCGGTACATCTACCGCTGTCCCCTTCGCTGGTCGGACATGGATGCCTTCGGGCATGTCAACAACGCTGTCTTCCTGCGGTATCTGGAAGAGGCGCGGATCGACTTCATGTTCCGGCTGGCGCCGGGGGACGGTTCCCCGTCGTTCTCCGGTGGGTCCGTCGTGGCCCGGCACGAGATCGACTACAAGCGGCCGCTGGTCCACCGGCACGAGCCGGTGGTCATCGAGCTGTGGGTGACGAAGATCAGCGCGGCGTCGCTGACCATCGCGTACGAGGTCAAGGACGCCGAGGGCCCCTCGGCGCAGGTCTATGTGCGGGCCTCCACCGTCGTCGTGCCCTACGACCTCGGCGCCGAGCGCCCGCGCCGGATCAGCGCGGAGGAGAAGTCCTTCCTCCAGAAGTACCTGGACGGCGCCGGCGAGGGTGCTCTCGCAGCATGACCGTGCCCGTGCGGAGTCTGCACTTCGCCGATGCGAGGGAGGCGGAGGATCTCGCCGCCTTCCTCGCCCGGCTGATCCACTACGACCGCGCCGCCGCGGTCAGGCTCCAGGCCTGGGCCGGCGCGCTTGCCGTTTTCGGGCGTCCGCCCTCCTTCGAGGTGCTCGCGATCCGTACGGCACGGCTCGGCGACCCCGTCGAGCTGGATGTCACCGTCTCCGCTGGCGAACTGCTGGAGTGCATCGGCGCTGAGGACGGCGCGGAGTTCACCGTGCCCGCCGCCGTCACCGGTCCGCCATGGGCCGGTGTGCTGCCGCCGCGTGGCGGCTGGCGAGAGATCTCCGGACTCCCCGAAGTGAATACGATGCGCGGCGCGGTCGCCGCCGCCGTCGCCGAATTCCGCACCCGTGACGAGCAGTTGCCCGCCGAGCGCCGCACCCGCGCCGAGCGCGACCGGATCGGGCACGAGATCTGGGCGCGCACCGTCGCCGGCACCGGACTGCCGCTGCGTGCCCTGCACGCCGCCCAGTCGCTCGGCTTTCTGCGACCCGGGGTCCCGGTCGCGCTGCTGTCCGCGGGCGGCTGGCTCAGACTGCGTACGCCCTTCGGGTCGATCGCCGTACGCACGTCCGGTCTAGGCGGACTGAGCGTGACCCCCACCAGGCTCGGTTGACCCACGCCCGGAAGCGGTGAGCGGACATCTTCCGCTCCCCGCTTGGCGGGCCGGAGCGCGGTGTTCGGTCAGAGGTGTCAGTCTGCGGCGTTCACCATCGTTGCCGCGGCATAGGTGAGGTAATGCCACAGCTGCTGCTCGTGCTCCTCCGAGAGTCCGAGCTCGTCGAGAGCCGTGCGCATGTGCTTCAGCCAGGCGTCGTGCGCGGCCCGGTCGACGGTGAACGGCGCGTGCCGCATCCGCAGCCGGGGATGGCCGCGGTGCTCGCTGTAGGTGCGCGGACCGCCCCAGTACTGCATCAGGAAGAGAACAAGCCGTTCCTCGGCCGGTCCCAGATCCTGCTCCGGGTACATCGGCCGCAGCACCGGGTCCTCGGCAACGCCCTGGTAGAAGCGGTGGACGAGCCGCCGGAAAGTCTCCTCGCCGCCGACCTGCTCGTAGAAGGTCTGCTCCTGAACGGTGCCGCGCGGAATCTCGTTCACGTGAATAAGCCTCGCAATGTGTCTCTGGTCAGCCCCGAGGGGTGTCGGCCGGGGGTCCGGGGGTAGCCCCCGGGAAGTGCAGCACCCGTCCATCGTCTCAGACGCACCGGCCGAGGACTCCAGCCCTAGGACCACCCCCGATCGGGTGCTCGCCCAGGGGGCGGTGGCGCAGGAGAGTGGAGGCATGGCTGTGCACCTGGACCGGTTCGCCGAGCCCGCCGCCGAGGCGCGGCGGTTGTTGGTGCGGGAGATCGTGGCGGGCGGCGGGCTGACCGACCCGGCCTGGCGGGCGGCGTTCGAAGAGGTGCCGCGGCATCTGTTCGTGCCGTACTACTACGGGAGCCGGGCGGGCGCGTACGAACGCCTGTGGTGCGAGGACCCGGATCCCGCGCGGCGGGAGCGCTGGCTGCGGGGTGCGTACGCGGACGGGCCGCTCGCCACCCGGGTGCGCGACGGTGAGCTGCTCTCCTCCAGCAGCCAGCCCTCGCTGATGGCCCGGATGCTCGAGGAGCTCGATGTCGAGGACGGGAACGCCGTACTCGAGATCGGCGCGGGCACCGGCTACAACGCCGCGCTGCTGTCGCACCGGCTCGGCGACGACCTGGTGACCACCGTCGATCTGGACCCGGAGATCACCGAATCGGCGCGGTCGCATCTGGCAGCCGCCGGCCACCACCCCACTGTCGCCACCGGCGACGGTGCGCGCGGCTGCCCGGCGCGCGCTCCCTTCGACCGCATCATCGCGACCTGCACGCTGCCGTCGGTGCCGTTCGACTGGCTGCCGCAGTGCAGCCCTGGGGCGCGGATCCTGGCTCCGCTCTCCACCGGGCTGATCGCGCTGCGGATGCGTGACGGCAGCGGCGGCAGAAGTGCGGAGGGCCACTTTCTGCGCACGTCGGCGTACTTCGTGCCGCTGCGCGGTCGCGAGCTGCCGCGGGAGGGACATATCGGCGGGCTGCCGAGGCGCGCGATCGAGAACGACCTCTTCCGTTTCCTGCTGACCCTGACCGCGGGCAGCCTCGATCCGCACGAGGCCCTCTCGCTGTGGGAGCGCGAGCGGCGCCCACAGCGAGACCGGTTCGGGGTCACGGTCAGCGGGGACCACCAGTGGGCCTGGCTGGACGACCCCGAAGGGCCGTACGCCTGGCCGCTCGGACGCCCGACCGGCTGGGCCGCCGCGGCGGGCCGCCAGGGAGCGCCCTAGCCGCGCCGGATGGTGATGGTCGTCCAGGCGCCGACATGGACCTGGTCGCCGTCGTTCAACGGGATGGGCACATAGGGCTGGATCGGGTCCTCGGCGCCGTTGAGCGTGGTGCCGTTGGTGGAGTTCTGGTCGACAACGGCCCAGGAACCGTCGGGCTGCTGGACCAGCACCGCGTGCTGGTGCGAGACGCCCGGGTCCTCCGGCGGTACGGACAGATCGATGTCGGGGGATTCGCCCGTGGAGTGCCGGCGGCGGCCGATGGCGATCTGGTTCCCGGTGAGCGGCAGGTGCTGCTCGGGCGAGTACGCGGGCAGATTGAGGCCGGTGGCCTCGGGGCCGCTGCGCTGCATCATCGCCAGGAAGTACTCACGGTCGGGCGCGATGACGGCGGTCCAGCCCGCGGGGGTCTGGTACTGGGGCGGCTGCTGCTGGCCGGGCTGCTGGCCCTGCTGCTGGCCTTGAGGTCGGCCCTGCTCCTGGGCGTACTGCTGCGGCATCGGCTGCTGCTGGAAGGGATCCCCCGGCTGCCGGAACGAATCCGGCTGCTGCGGCGCATGCGGACTCTGTAGTGCCTGGGGCTGCGAGGGCGGGGACAGCATCCAGTCGTCGCCACCGCCCGTCTGCTGGGGCTGCGGCGGGGCGGGCGGAGCAGGCTGCTGGTACGCGGGCGGAGCAGGCTGCTGGTACGCGGGCGGCGCCGGCGGGCCGGGCTGCGCCTGCGGGTTGGGGAACGGATTCTGCGGGAAGGACGGCGGGGCCGGGGGACCCGGCTGTTGCTGGTACGGCTGCTGCTGGGCCGGCGGTTCGTTCGTCAGCGGCTCGGCCGGCCGGTTCATCTGCGAGGGCCGCGAGCTCTGGTAGTCGTACGGATCATGCTGCTGATGCGGCTGCTGAAGGTGCGGGGGCGGGGGCGGGGGCGGCAGCGGTGCCGACGCCTGCGCCGGCTGGGACTGGAAGCCCGGCGGAAGGTTCAGCCCGGGGGGCTGCTGGGACGGAGCGACCGGGGTGTACGACGTCGCCGTGTGCGTGAGGAAGTTGTACCGGCACTCCTCGCAGAACGGGGCCATGGCCTCGCGCGGGGTGCGGCACTGCGGGCAGAGCTCGGCCTGGGCGGTGGCGTTCGGATCGCCGGGGCCCGGGTAGCCGTAGGCCGGCGGCGGGGGAGGCGGCGGCGGAACGGCACCCGCGGGAGCGCCAGGACCGGCCATGCGGTGGCCACAGACCTCGCACCAGTCGTCGGAACCCGACTGGTGTCCGTTCGGGCATGTCGGCATGTCGGCGCTTCCCCCTCTCCTCGTTCGGCCCCAGGGCCGTTCACATCAGTGTTTCTGCTGCTACTTCTTCACACGAACCGTCTTGGTGGAGCGCGTTTCGAGGGTCATCTCGTCGGCTTCCGCGACCTTCGCCTTCAGTCGCACAGTACCTGTCGCCGCATCGACGACGTCCACCACCTTCGAAAGGAGTTTCGCAGTGTCCTCGTTCCCCGAGTCGGCCGCGAGCTGTACCGCACGGCCCAGTTTGGCGGTCGCGCCGTCGAAGTCGCCCGACTTACGGGCATCCAGCCCCTGTTGGATGACTTGTGCCAGTTCGGCCTGCCCCGTGTAGTGCGCGACCTGGGGATTGATCGAGGTGGACGCCACCATGTCGTCCGTCCACACCGCCTTGACGAGCCCTTGCGAAAGCACCTCGGGAGCGCCGCCGTCCGCCGCCGGAATGATCAGCGAGACCCGGGCCGCCAGCATCTCCTGACCGATGCCCGCCTCCGGCACCTGGACGCACACGTGGTAGTCACGGGACTCGTCGCCCCAGGAACCGGTCGGATAGTCCCCGGCCCGCGGCCCCGCCTCCGTACGCCGCCCGGTCAGCTCCTCGACCGTCGGCGCCACCTGCTTGACGAACTTGATCTCCACGCCGACGGGCGTCCACAGCCGCAGCGCCACATCCGCGACCTCCTTACCCATCGCGTTCGCCATCATGCTGGTGAAGTCCGCGGCCAGCCCGGCCGGGTCGGCGACGATATCGGCCGTGCCGAGCAGCGCCGATGCGATGCCGGTGACCTCCTTGACCTCCCAGTCCGTGCCGACTCCGCGGGCGTCGCAGGTGAAGCGGCCCGCGTTGGAGTCCAGGGCGGACCGCAGGTCCTCCGGGGACTCGTGCTCATTGCGCCCGTCGGTGAGCAGGATGCCGTGCCGGATCGGGACGTCGGAGGAGGCCAGCAGCCGGTCGGTCAGCCGCAGCCAGGTGCCGATCGCGGTGCCGCCGCCCGCGCTGAGCCGGCGCAGGGCCTCCTTGGCCTGGCCGCGGGTCTGCGCATCGGCGACCGCGAGCCGGCCGCCTCCGGGATAGACCTCGCTCGCCACATGCGTACCGGCGACCACCGCGAAG
Source organism: Streptomyces sp. NPDC048479 (assembly GCF_040651435.1). Taxonomy (NCBI): domain Bacteria; kingdom Bacillati; phylum Actinomycetota; class Actinomycetes; order Kitasatosporales; family Streptomycetaceae; genus Streptomyces; species Streptomyces sp. NPDC048479. Next base: position 303,798 of record NZ_JBEZKA010000007.1, on the reverse strand, counting down.
GCGACACCGTCGCGCAGCGTGTCGATGGCGGCGGCCGTGGCATCACGCGCATTGCGCATCTTGGTCGGCGGATAGTCCATGGAGCCGGAACAGTCGACCATGATCACCACAGCGGCGCTCGGTGCCTGCCCCGGTATGTACGAGGGGGAGGACGACGCTCCCGCCAGCGGCGCCCCGCCGCTGGTGCCGCCTCCGGTGGCGGCGGCCGTGACGATCGCGTTGACCTCGCGGCCGCCCTCCGGCAGAAATTCGTTCTGGTACACCTCGACGGAGAACTGCGGCACCTGGGACTTGGAGAAATTGGCCATCTGATCGGCTCCTTGAGGCTCCACTGAGGCGGCGAGAAGAGGACACGGGTGTCCCGCGGGCGACGGCTCGCCGGACATATCGGGGCTCAAGCCTTGTTGTAGGCCGATCCTGCCCCTTGGTGCGGCACGGCGAACGGCAGGACGGCCACTGTTACGTTGTCGTGGCCGCCGCCGTCGAGCGCATGACCGACCAGTACCTGCGCGCTGTGCAGCGGCCGGTCCGCGGCATCCACCGGGATGGCCCGGGCCATCTCCTCGGCGCCTTCCGCGTAGTTCCACAGGCCGTCCGTACAGACCACGACCACACCGGGCCTGTCGGGCTTGAAGGAGGCGGTGTGCGGCTCGAGTTCGTACGCATCGGCTCCCAGCCAGCCCGTGATGGCGTGGGCGCGCTCGTCGGCGTACGCCTCCGCCTCGCTCATCAGGCCGGCCGACACCATCTGGGCGGCCCAGGAGTCGTCCTCGGTGAGCCGGGCGGGCGGGCCGCTGCGGTCGTCGGGCACCCAGTAGGCGCGGCTGTCGCCGACCCAGCCGATGACCAGCAGACCGGCGGCGGCCACCGCGCCGACGATCGTGCACGCGGGTGCGTTCTGATGGCGGTGCGGATCGTGCTCCATGGCCTCGGCCTGACCGGGGTCCACGGCAAGGGAGTTGACCGCCTCGGAGGCGGCGATGATCGCCTCGTGCATTGCCTGCTGGGGGTGCGTGCCGCGCGGCAGTGACTCCAGCAGCAGTTCGTTGGCGACGCTCGCGGCGGCCTCCGAGGCTTCGTCGGGGCGGGTCGCCGAGGAGACCCCGTCGCAGACGATCGCGACGACGGCGGGTGAGCCGTCCGGCAGAGCCGTGCAGGAGACCGCGAACGAGTCCTCGTTGCGGTGGTGGCGCAGCCCGCGGTCGCTGACGGCGGCGACCGAGCCCAGCTCCTGCTCCATGTGATCGCGCTCGCGGGGCTGCGCGTGGCCGCAGTTCTCGCAGTAGCCGTCGGTGTCGACATGGCCGGCGCGGCAGGCCACACAGAGCTTGGTGCCGGGCGCGGAAGGAGTGCCGGGCGCGGAAGGAGTGGCGGGGTCGACGGCGCGCGGGTCGGCGGCCACGGCGGTGCCCGCATCGGGCGCGGCCAGCTCGAAGTCGCCGCTCGATGAGGCACTGGCGTCGGCGGACGCCTCATGGCCGGGCGGATCGTCGTACCGCACGGCCGATGCGGACAGCTGACCGCCGCCCGAGTCCGTACCCGCCAGATCGTCCGGCAGATGTACCGGCGCGGGCGTACCCGAGGTGTCCGTCCCGGTGGCCGCCGGCCACTCGACGGGAGTGCCGATGGCGACGGTGGGATGGTCGTCCCGGGGTGCGGGCGCGGCCGACAGGTCGTACCCGCACGCACCGCAGAACAGGTCACCCGTCTCCAGCGGTTCCTCGCAGCTGGGGCATGTCGCCCCGGTGGCCAGCTGATGCTGCTTCTGCGACGACATCAATCACACCCACGTCCGGGGGCGGAAGCGGTTCGCCCGCTCCACCAGGTCTATCCGCTCCTCGCCGCGCTGGGCGAGCCGGGCGAGCACCCGGTAGGAGCGTTCCAGCCCGAAGCGCAGGCCGCGCTCGTCCAGTTCGCTGCCGAGCAGCACGGTCGCTGCGCTCTGTATGTTCGGTGCGGTCGGTACGGACGGCTGGGCTCCGGGACTTCCGGAGAGTACCCAGTCGAGAGCCGTCCCGAGTACTTCTGTGGACAACTGCTCACGGCGCACTGCGTCCAGACCGAAGTCCTTCAGGGCGTCCACCTGCGCCGCGGCCGCCGTCAGGTCGTCGATCAGGGGGTCGTGCGCGGCGCGTCGCCGCAGCCTCGCCCGCACGGCCGCGACCCGCGCCGCTGTGTAGTGGATCGACGCCTCGGGTACCGACTCCAGCGTCCGTACGGCTCCGGCCCGGTCGCCCGCCGCGATCTGCACCCGGGCCAGGCCGAACGCGGCGCTGACATAGCTCGGGTCGGTCGTCCACACGAGACGGTAGTACTCCGCGGCGTTGTCCAGCTGGCCGAGTACCTCGGCGCAGACGCCCAGCGCCAGCTTGGGCGCGGGCTCGCCGGGGAACGCGTCGTAGATCGCGTCGAAGGAGAGCGCCGCGATTTCGTTCTCACCGGTCACCAGCGAGGTGAGACCGCGGGACCAGACGACGCGCCAGTCGTCGGGATGCCGGCTCTCCAGTGTCGCCAGCGCCCTGGTGGCGGAGTCCAGTTCGCGCATCTCAAGACGGGCGCGCAGCTCGCGCAGCCGGGTCTCGGGGGAACTGGCGGCCGCGGAGTGCAGCGCGGCGATCAGCTCGGCGGGCGCGGAGGCCATGAGGCCGGCGAGGAAGCCGGCGTTGGGGTCGTTCGGGTCGACGCGCGGCACGGGCAGCGCGAGCGAGGTCGCCCGGGTGTCGAGCACCGCGAGATGCGGTGCGAGGGACAGGCCGGCAGGCGGGGCGCCGAGGGCCTCCGCACGTGGCGCGGGGATCGCGGCGGCCGGTGACGCGTAGGGGTTGGCGACTCCGGCGCCCGGGATTCCGGCGCTTCCGGCGCCCCAGGGGTGGGCCGCCGGACCGGCGCCCATCGCTGCCGAGCCGGCCACCGCGGCCGAACCGTTCCTGGCCGCCGTCCGCTTGGCGCGCCCGCGGCCCGAAGGCTGCACCACCCGCGCGCCCAGCTGCGACACGTCCCCCGTCAGCTCCGCGAACAACTGCGTGTCCGTGACCCGCAGTTCCGGGCCGAACAGCGTGGACAGCGAAGGCCGCGGGCGACCCGTCTGAATCGCCACGACCTCCCGGAGCACGCCCGTCAGCTGCTCCGCCATCTCCTGCGCCGAGGCGAACCGCCGCGCCGGATCCGGGTCCGTCGCGCGCACCAGCAGCCGGTAGAAGGACTCGTACGTCCGGAAGACCTGGATGTTCTCCGGGTCGGGCAGGGAGTCCACGAACACATTGGTGTAGCCCTGGAAGTCGAAGGTCAGCACGGCCAGCGTCCGCGCGACCGTGTACACGTCCGAAGCCACCGACGGGCCGACCTCGGCGACTTCCGGCGCCTGGTAGCCGACCGTGCCGTAGATCGCGGACTCGTCGTCGTCCATCCTGCGGACCGCGCCCATGTCGATGAGCTTGAGCTGATCCTGCTGCTGGATGGCGTTGTCGACCTTGAAGTCGCAGTACAGCAGGTTTCTGCTGTGCAGATGCCCGAGCGCTTCCAGCGCCTCGATGCCGTACGCGCACGCCTGCTCGACCGGCAGCGGGTCGCGTTTGCCGTCCGCGCCGCGCCGGTCGTTGGCGATCTCCTTCAGCGACTTTCCGCCGACGTACTCCATGACGATGTACCCGTCGAGAGAGCCGGTCCGCTGATCGAGGTGCTCGACGAAGTTGTAGATCCGGACGATGTTGGAGTGCTCGATCTCCGCGAGGAAGCGGCGCTCCGAGATGGCCGCCGCCATCGCGTCCTGGTCGCCCGTGTCCAGCAGACCCTTCAGCACCACCCAGCGGTCGGACACCGCGCGGTCCACCGCCAGATAGACCCAGCCCAGGCCGCCGTGGGCGAGACAGCCCATGACTTCGTACTGCCCGTGCACGATGTCGCCCTCGCTCAGCTTCGGCACGAAGGAGTACGGGTGCCCGCACTTGGTGCAGAAACCTTCCGTACGGCCGGCCCGTTCACCGCGCGAACGTCCCACCGCGGCCCCGCAGTCGGAGCGCGAGCAGAACCGCTTCCGCTCCGGGACCTCCGGGTTCTCCATCACCGCCGAGCGCGGATCGGGGCGCGGCACCTCCGGCACGGAGACCAGGCCGGCTCCCAGGCGGTTGCGGCCGGACGCGCCGGAGTTGGTGCCGGAGCTGCGCACCGAGACCGAACGGGACGATGTGCTGCTGCCGGAGAGCGAACGCGACAGCCGGCCGGAGACGGAACGGCGCGAGGTCGACGAGCGCGACGAGGCCCGCGAGGAGCGCGAACTGCTCCGTGCGGAACTGCTGCCCCGGCCGCCGCCTGTGATGCCGGTGGGCTGCGAGGCGACCATGCCGGTGGGCGAGACGACGGGCGCAAGACCGCAGGTGTCGCAGTACAGCTCACCGCTGCCCATGTCCTCGTAGGAGCCCTCACAACCGGGGCGCTGACACTGCTTGTCCTCGCTCACGAATCCCCCCTGCGGTCATTGGGCCCGGACGGTCCGGACTGTTTCGGGACCAGTACTTCCGCGGCGGCCTGCTGATAGCGCAGCACTGCCTGCTCTGCGACCCGCAGATCGCACGGCGCGCTCCACAGCATCCGGCGGGCCGCGTCGTACCGCTCGATCAGCAGCGGATCCTCCGCCATCCCGTGCCTGGCCACCTTCGCCTTGTACGCGTCCAGCCGGCCGCGCAGTTCGGCGCGGACCGCGAGCGGCGCCGTGACCGCGGTCAACGACTCGCGGGCGCGCAGCAGTTCGTCCTCGGCCTCGCGCTCCAGGGACTCCAGCAGCGGCGAGAGCCGGTGCCACTGGGAGTACCTGCGGTACTCGGCGGCGGTGGCGAGCCGCTCCTGCAGTACGGTCGGCGGCCCGCTGACCGCGGGCACCTCGGATGCCGCGATCTTCGCCAGCACCTCGCCGCGCGCCGAACGCGCTTCGGTCAGCGTCCGGTCGGCGCGCGAGAGCACATCGCGCAGCCGGAGCAGCCGCGCCTCCGAGTCCTGCCGGACCTGGAGCACCGCCTCGATCTCCCGGCGGATGTCCTCCAGGGCCCGTGCCGCCCGGTCGTAGCGGTCGGTGTCGGGCCGGCCGCCGCCCGGGGCCGAACTGCCGGGCGCGGACCGCCAGAAGGCCAGCGGGTCGGAGATGACCTGGGCGCGCATCGTGGACAGTTCGTGGGTGATCGACTCCAGCTCGTCGCCGGCCGGGTGCTCCCCGGGCCGTACGCCGACGGAGTGCGCGAGCGAGCGGGTGCGCTGCAGCTCGGCGGAGAGCAGGTCTATCCGGGCGGGCAGCGCGGACCACACCGAGTCGGCCGTCACCACCATGTCCAGCGAACTCGCGTACAGCTCGTTCATCCGGGCCACCAGCTCCTCGAGCGTGAACTGCTCGGAGAGCTTGGCGGGTCCGGTGATCGAGGGAGCCGGGTGAGCGGCGGAGCTGGCGATCGTGACGCTGCGGCCGCGCAGCCGGTCGGTCAGCTCCACCAGGTCCTCGCGACTGGGCCAGCGCCGCCTGGCGCGCAGCTCACGCGTGTCGTTCAGGGCGGCGGTGTACGCGTCGAAGTACCCCCACAGCAGCGTTATCGCCTGCTCGGTGGAGGCCCAGCGGTCCTTGGTGACGCCCGTCAGCCCGGCACCTTCGAGGAGCCTGCGGCCCGCGTGGTCCTGCAGGGCGAGGAGCGACGTCTCGATCGCCTCGTGCTCCGCGCCGAGCCGCGTCAGCGCACGGTCCACCTCGTCCCGGTCCATCACCGGCCCGGTGGATCCCGCGACGCCCATCGATCACCTCTCCGCTCTTCCTGCCAGGACTAGTCGTTCGTAGGTCAGCCGGTGCGGTACTTGGGCGCCGGCGGCCCGGTTATCCCGGGCAGATCGGCCACCAGCCACTTGTTGTACGCCTCCGTCCAGGGGCCCTTGCGGTAGTCGTCGAGCACCTTGTTGACCCGGCGCACCAGGTCGTCGTTGCCGAGCTTGGTGGCGACGCCGTAGAACTCGGTGGTGAAGGGCTTGCCGCCCTTGAGCTCGACCGCGGGGTCCTGCGCCGCCTGGCCGGCCGCGAGGGCGGCGTCCGTCACGACCGCGTCGACGAGGCCCATCTGGAGCCGGACCAGGCAGTCCAGCTGGTTGGGCACAGTGAACTGCTCCTCGTCCTGCGGCTGCCCGTCGTGCTCGTCCTTGAACGTCGCTCCGAAGGAGTTCTTCACCAGCGCGTCGTACGCCGTCGAGCCCTCCGCCGAGCAGATCTTCTTCCCGGCGAGCGACTTGTTGTACCCGGTGATGGTCGAACCCTTGGGCGCGAGCACCTGCTGGCCGGTCTGGAAGTACGCGGTGGAGAACGCGACCTGCTTGATCCTGGCGCAGTTGATCGTCATCGTACGGACGACGATGTCCACCGTGCCGTTGTTCAGCGCGGGTATGCGCTGGTTGGTCGGTATGGCGCGGAAGATGATGGCGTCCGGCCTGCCGAGGATGTCCTGGGCGATCGCCCGCGCGAGATCGATGTCGAAGCCCTCGAGACCGCCGGAGGCGGGGTTGCGATAGCCCCAGCGGTAGCTGTTCTGGTCGACGCCGACGATCAGCTTGCCCCGCTGCACGATCGTGTCGATGTTCGGTCCGCCGGCGGCCGACGACGGCAGCGAGGCCTCGGGCGTCTCGCAGTCGTCCGCCTTGGCGGGCCGGGCCGAGGCCACACCCTGGCCGGCCAGCACCGACCCGGCGTTGTCCGCAGCACCGTGGGACAGCGGCAGCAGCGTGGCGGCGGCGGTCAGGGCACAGGCTGCGGCCATCCCCGCGACGCCGCCCCAGCCACGGAACCTGCTCCTCGCAACCGTCATCGAGCCCCCTCTCACCGGTACTCCGAAAGCCTGCGGTTGATGCCGAGAACGGCTCCCGCCGCGCCCAGCACAGCCAGCGCGGCGGCGCCGATCGGCAGCCCGGCCAGTGCCCCGCGCCCGGACTCCGCGGACGCCGTGAACTCGTGCTGCTCATGGTCGATCGCCTGGCGCAGCGCCGCGTCCACCGTGTCGAAGGACTGGCCCGTGGAGCCCTTCGCCCCAATGGTCTGCTGCAGGGCTCCTTCGTAGTCGCCGTCGTTGTCGGTGTTGCGCGCCTTCTGATGGCGGGTGCGCCACTCGGCCACGGCCGTGGTGGCGTCCGCGACAGGGCCGCGACCCTCGGGGTCGTCGGCGAGGTCCTTCGCTCCCTTGAGCGTGAGAACGACGGCGTCCATGCGGTTCTTGTAGTTGAACTCGTACTGGTCGTTCTTGCCGTCCGGGGTGAGGACTGCGCCTCGTGCCACCAGTGTCAGGTTCTCGTTGGCACGGGCCTGCAGCGCGTGCACCCGGGAGGTGTTGAGAGTCTTCAGGGAATCCTGTCCGCGCTCCATGGCGGCCTGCAGCTCGGTGCGGGCCACTGTGTGCCCCACGATCAGCCAGAGGATGACGATCGTCGAGGCCGCTGTGGCGGCCAGCAGCCCGTGGTTGAACATGCGGTTCGTACGCCGGTAGTTGCGCCGCTGGGCCCAGGCGAGCGCGGCCAGCGCCAGTACGCCGAGACCGAGCGAGGCGAACGGCCAGTCGCGCGCGTCGCCGGTGTCCTGGCCGAGTCGCGCCGTCTCCGCCTTGTAGAGCTTGTCGGCGGCGGGCAGCAGCTCGGTCGACATCTTCAGGTTCGCGTACCGCAGATAGGCGCCGCCGAGCGGCAGGCCCTGCCGGTTGTTGGCGCGGGCACGCTCGATCAGGCCTGTGTAGCGGGGCAGCTGCTCATTGAGTGTCGCTATCTCGCGGCCCGATTCGGTCGAACTGTCGGTATTCGCCGCGGCGTTGATGAGCAGGCGGGACGCGGCCGTGATGTCCTTTTCGTACCGCTCGTGGATGGCGCGGGGCTCTTCGGCGCCCGCGAGGAAGCCATTGGCCGCCGCGGCGTCCGCGTCGGCCAGTGAGCGGTGGATGGAGGCGGCGTCCGCGCTCAGCGGCTGGCTGCGGCTCACCACATCGTCGGCCGCGGCCGCCCGGTCGGAGATCTCGAACGCGGTCACCGCGCCGAACGCCACCACCAGCGCGGCCAGCACGGCCCCGATGATCTGCAGCCGGCCGGGCTCGGTCGTCGCGGCAGTACGCAGCCGCTCCTTGCCCTCGGCCCATGCGCCGCGGTGGGCGGGTGGCTGGGCCGGCGGCTGTGCCGGCGCATACGCCGCAGCCGCCTGGGGCGCGGTGCGCGCAGTCGGCGGGTATGTCACGTGACCTCCCCCTCGGTCGCTGACGTCGGCCCGCCCCCCGGCGGGTGGGGGACGACTCCCGGTCAGCAGTATGGCCGCAGTGACTGACATTCACAGCACGATTGACTGGATCTTGTTGCTGTCGCAGCAATTCAGGATCCTGCCAGGCCGTTCTCCCCACCGTTCTCCCCACCATGAATACGCTTCAGCGCCTTGATCGGTTCCCGTTGCACGGATGCCGGAACCCGCGCCCGGGGTCTAGGCGGAGGCCGGATACAGCGGAGGCTGGGCCATGAAACGGGGCCGCGTGCCGTGGTGCGGCTGCGCGGCGTGCACCAGGAAGGGATGGCAGAGAAAGACGTCGCCGGGCCGGCCCGTCGCGTACGCCGTCTCGCGGTGCGCGGACGCCGCGTCGATCGCCGGGCCGATCTCCATGATCGAGACGCCTTCCTCACCGTACGGAGCGAGCAGCGCCGGGATGTCGTGGTGCGAACCGATCCGGATCCGGGTCGGCGCGTCCCTCTCGCCGACCTCGCTGAACAGGAACAGCATCAGCAACGCCCGCCCCTTGGAACGGTGGTTGGCGTAGTACGTGCTCGCTCCCTCCGGCTGGTAGCTGCCCTCGATGTGCCAGCCGGCGTCGTCGGGCTCCTCCTCGTGCGGGAAGCGCAGTGGGAACGACCCCAGTGAGTACCGCGGCTCCCACCGCCCGGGACCGACCAGCCGGTCGAACGCGTCAAGCAGCACAGGGGTGTTCACGGCCGGTATGAACGGCTCCTGCGCCATGCCCCACACCCAGTGCACCGGCCGGGTCCAGGTCGCCGGATCGTCCGGATCGCACCCCGTCTCGGCCCACAGCAGGTCGGTGCACTCCCGCGCCACGGACGCCGGGAAGGCCCCTTCGAGCTTCACGAATCCGTCGGCCTCGAACCGTTCACGCAATGCGTCGCCCATGCCCCCGATCCTCATACCGGGCACATGGGCGACGCATCCCGTTTTTCCCGCCGTCCCGCCGTCCCGTTTTCCCGCCGTCCTGCCGTCCCGCTATGCGCTATGCGTAGTGCGCGCGCAGCCGGGCGCGGGTCTCCGGCGACGCCCCGATGTGGTCGAGCCCCAGCAGCGCGGCGCCCAGCACCGGCGGGGCCGTCACCACCTCGATGACCGCCTTCGGCGCCTTGGCCGCGAGCAGCTTGCCGATGTGCTCGTCCAGCTCCGGGTGCTGTGCCGCGAGGACGCTGCCGCCCAGCAGCACCGGCGCCTCCTCGTCGAGCAGATCGAGACGGGCGAGCGCCACCGTGGACATGGCGACGACCTCCTCCGCGAGCCGGTGCACCAGCGAGCGGGCGACCGGATCGCCCTCGGCGCTGGTGGCGAAGAGGACCGGGGTCAGCTCATGCTTGCGCGCCGAGGGGATGTGCTCCAGATGCAGCGCCTCGATCAGCGCGTACATGGAGGCCAGGCCGAAGTGCGCGGGCAGCGTACGGGCCAGGGCCGTCGGCTCGCCGCGGCCGTCCTCCGCCCGCGCCGCGAACCACAGCGCTTCCTCCGCGAGCCCCGAGCCCCCGCCCCAGTCCCCGGAGATCTTGCCGATCGCGGGGAAGCGGGCGGTACGGCCGTCCGGCAGCATGCCGACGCAGTTGATCCCCGCGCCGCACACCACCGCGACACCCCGCGGCTCGTCGACGCCCGCGCGCAGTATGGCGAAGGTGTCGTTGCGCACCTCGGTCGTACGGCCCCACTCGCGGGCGTGCAGAGCGGCCGTCAGCTCCCGTTCCTCCACCGGCAGATCGGCATTGGCGAGACAGGCCGACACATGCTCGACGCCGTCGATGGCAGCGCCGTGGGCGCGTGCCTTCGCCAGCGCCTCCCCGACGGTCGTGCCGAGCACATCGAGCGCCGCCCCGACGCCGACCTTCGGCGGCTGGAAGCCGGGCCCGCGGGACGACACAAGGACCGAGCCGTCGTCGCCGACGAAGGCGATGTCGGTCTTGCTGTTGCCCGCGTCGATGGCGAGGACTGCGGCGTTCACGCCCACGCGAGGTGCTCCTGGTTGTGCGCGATCAGCTTGTCGGTGAGCGCTTCGGCGTACTCGTACTGGCCGATCAGCGGATGCGACAGCATGGCCTTGAAGACGCGGCCGCGGCCGCCGCGGAGGGCGGCCTCCAGCGCCAGGTCCTCGTACGCCGTCACCTGGGCGATCAACCCCGCGTACAACGGGTCGACTTCGGGCACGGGCAGCGGTGTCACGCCCTGCGGGCCGACGGCGGCCTGTACTTCGATAACGGCGTCGTCCGGCAGGAAGGACAGCGTGCCCTTGTTGACGGTGTTCACCACCTGGTACGGGCTGCCGCCCGCGCCCAGCAGCGAGGCCGCCAGGTCCACGGCCGCCTCCGAATAGAAGGCGCCGCCGCGGCTGGCGAGCAGCTCCGGCTTCTCGTCGAGCGCCGGGTCGCCGTACATCTCGAGCAGCTGCTTCTCCATCTCCGCGACCTCGGCGGCCCGCGAAGGCTTCGTCTTCAGCTCCCGTACGACCTCGTCGTGCGCGTAGAAGTAGCGCAGGTAGTACGAGGGGACGACACCGAGCCGGTCGAGCACCGCACGCGGCAGATGCAGATCGTCGGCGATCGCGTCACCGTGTCCGGCCAGCAGCTTCGGCAGTACGTCCTCGCCCTCGGGACCGCCGAGCCGCACACCCGTCTCCCACGTCAGGTGGTTGAGGCCCACATGGTTCAAGTGGATGTCGGCCGGGGTGACTTCGAGGAGCCCCGCGAACTTGCGCTGGAAGCCGATGGCGACATTGCACAGACCGACGGCCTTGTGACCGGCCTGCAGCAGCGCCCTGGTCACGATGCCCACCGGGTTGGTGAAGTCGATGATCCAGGCGTTCGGATTGGTACGGCGCACCCGCTCGGCGATGTCGAGGACGACCGGGACGGTACGCAGCGCCTTGGCGAGGCCGCCCGCCCCCGTCGTCTCCTGTCCGACGCAGCCGCACTCCAGCGGCCAGGTCTCGTCCTGGTTCCGCGCCGCCTGCCCGCCGACGCGCAGTTGCAGCAGCACCGCGTCGGCGTCGGCGACGCCCGCGTCCAGGTCCGAGGTGGTGACGATCTTCCCGTCGTGTCCCTGCCTGGCAAAGATCCGCCGCGCCAGACCGCCGACCAGCTCGAGCCGGTCGGCCGCCGGGTCGATGAGGACCAGTTCACTGATCGGGAGGGTGTCCCTCAGCCGGGCGAAGCCGTCGATCAACTCAGGGGTATAGGTGGATCCGCCACCCACGACTGCGAGCTTCATCAGTTCTTAGCCCTTCACTCCGGTCAGTGTGACGCCCTCGACGAACGCCTTCTGGGCGAAGAAGAAGACGAGGATCACGGGGGCCATGACCAGTACGGTCGCGGCCATGGTCAGATTCCAGTCGGTGTGGTGCGCGCCCTTGAAGGACTCCAGGCCGTACGACAGGGTCCACGCGGCCGGGTTCTCCGAGGCGTAGATCTGCGGGCCGAAGTAGTCGTTCCAGGCGTAGAAGAACTGGAAGAGCGCGACGGCGGCGATGCCCGGTTTGGCCATCGGCAGCACCACCTTGATCAGCGTGCGGAACTCACCGCAGCCGTCGACCTTCGCCGAGTCGAGATACTCGTTCGGGATGGTCAGCAGGAACTGGCGCAGCAGGAAGATCGAGAACGCGTCGCCGAACGCCATGGGGATGATCAGCGGCCAGAGCGTTCCGGAGAAGTCGAACTGCTTCGCCCAGAACAGATACATCGGGATGATGGTCACCTGCTGCGGCAGCATCATCATCGAGATGACCAGCATCAGCGACAGCTGGCGGCCGCGGAAGCGGAACTTGGCCAGGGCGTACGCCACGGGGACCGAGGAGGCGACCGTGAGGACGGTGCCAAGGCCCGCGTACAGCAGCGTGTTCTTCCACCAGGTCAGAAACCCCGGGGTGTTCCAGACGTCCGCGTAGTTGCTCCACTCCCAGTTCTGCGGCCACAGATCGCGGGTGAGCGCCTGCTGGTCGCTCATCACCGACGTCAGGAAGAGGAAGGCGAACGGCAGCACGAAGAAGAGCGCGGCCGCGATCCCCAGCGAGTGCACCGCGACCCACTGGAGCAGGGCCTTGCGGCGCGCGGAGCGGGCGGCGGGGGACCGGGAGATCGTCTCGGATGCCGTGGGGGCGGTCAGGACTTGAGTCATGACGGTCAGTCACCTGCCTGGATGAGGCCGCCACGGCGGCGCATCAGCAGCGCGGTGAAGGCCATGGCGAGGGCGAAGAGCACAAGCGCGATCACGCACGCGGAGCCGTAGTCGAAGCGCTGGAAGCCGAGGTCGTAGACGAGCTGGGGGAGGGTCAGTGTGGACTTGTCGGGGTAGCCGGGTTCGAACTGCTGGCCCGAGCCGCCGATGATGCCGGAGGCTACCTTTCCCGCGACGAGGGGCTGTGTGTAGTACTGCATGGTCTGGATCACGCCGGTGACCACGGCGAACATCACGATGGGCATGATGTTCGGCAGGGTCACGAAGCGGAACCGCTGCCGGGCCGAGGCCCCGTCCAGCTCCGCCGCCTCGTACTGCTCCTTCGGTACGTCGAGCAGCGCGGCCATGAAGATCACCATCAGGTCGCCGATGCCCCACAGGGCGAGCGAGGTGAGGGCGGGCTTCGACCAGGTGGGGTCGGTGAACCAGCCGGGGGTCGGCAGCCCGATCGAGTCGAGGACCGAATTGACCGGCCCCGTACCCGGGTTGAGGAGGAAGACGAAGGCGAGCGTCGCGGCGACCGGTGGGGCCAGGTAGGGCAGATAGAACAGCGTACGGAAGAGCCCGGCCCCGGTCTTGATCCTGGTGATCAGCAGTCCGATGCCGAGACCGAACACGACCCGGCAGGTGACCATGACCACGACGAGCCAGAGGGTGTTCTGCATGGCAGGCCAGAACAGCCGGTAGTCGCTGAAGACGTACGACCAGTTGTCCAGGCCGTTGAAGGAGGGCGGGCGGATGCCGTCGTACTTCGTGAAGGAGAAGTAGACGGTGGAGATCAGGGGATAGGCGAAGAAGACGCTGAAGCCGATCAGCCAGGGCGACATGAAGGCCGCTGTCCGAAGCGCCGACCGGCGGCGCTTCGAACGCAGGGTGTGCCTGCTGGTGCTCCTGCCCGTGCCCCTGTCCCTGTCCGTGCCCGTCCCCGTGCGCACGCTTGTGCTGGTGCTCATGGGAGGACTACTTCGCCTTCGCGATGTCTGTGTCGATCTGCTGGGCGGTCTTCTCCAGACCGGCCTTGAGATCCTTCACGGAGCCCTTCTCGTACTGGTAGCCGAAGTCCTGGAACGTCACCTGGTACGCACCGCCGTCGGCCTGTGCCGGGGTGGTGTTCGACTTCGGGTGCTCCGCGATCTCGATGAAGGTCCTGAACCCGGGCTCGATCTTCAGCTTCGGCGACTTGAGCGCCTCCAGCGTGGACGGCACGTTGTGGATCGCGTTGGAGAAGGCCACGACCGCGTCGGTGTCCGTGGTCATGTACTTCAGCAGCTCCCACGCCGCGTTCTGCTTCTGGCTGGTGGCCGCGATGCCCATGACGGTGCCGGAGAGGTAGCCCTTGCCGTAGTCGGCGACCTGGTCGTCGGCGACGGGCAGCGGCGCCGTGCCGATCTCGAACTTGGCGCCCGCCTCCTTGGCCATACCGAGCCGCCACTCGCCGTCGAGCTGCATGGCGACCTGGCCGGTGTGGAAGGGGTGCTTGGCGCCCCACTCGTCACCGAAGGTGTTGCGGTACTTCTCCAGCTTCTGGAAGCCGCCGAGCTTGTCGATCAGACCCTTCTGGAAGGTGAGCATCTTGGAGAAGGCCGGATCCTTGGCGACGTTGGACTTGCCGTCGGCGTCGAAGTACGTCGGTCCCCACTGGGACACGTAGTGCATCGGGGTGGTCTCGTAGCCGTGGTAGGTCGGCATGACGCCGACCTGCGAGTAGCTGTCGCCCTTGGGCTTGGTCAGCTTCTCGGCGTCCTTCTCGAACTCGCTCCACGTCTTCGGCGGGGCGGTGATCCCGGCGGCCTTGAAGGCGTCCTTGTTGTAGTACAGCCCGTACGCGTCGTTGAGCAGCGGCAGTGTGCACTGGTTGCCGTCGAACCGCGTGTAGTCGAGCAGCGTCTTCGGGAAGACCTTCGCCGGGTCGATCTTCGACTTGTCCAGGAACGGCTTGAGGCCGACGAAGGAGCCGGAGGTGCAGAACTTGCCGACGCTGTCGGTGGTGAACGAGGACACCACGTCGGGTGCCTTGGAGCCGCCGGCCCGCAGCGCCTGCTGGATCTTGGCGTCGGTGATGTTGGCGGTGACCTTCACCTTGATGTTCGGGTGCGCCTTCTCGAACCGGGCGACGTTGTCCTGGATCGCCTTCACCTCGCCGGGCGCGCTCCAGCCGTGCCAGAAGTTGATCGTGACGTCCTTGTTGGGGTCGTCGGTCGCCGCGTTCTCGTTCGACCCCGTACAGGCCGAGGCCAACAGGGATATCGCGGCGGTCGCGGCGAGCGCGGCGGCCGTCTTCCGGGTGCGTGTGGGCATGGCGGTGTCTCCCTGTGGCGGGTGGAGGGGCCTGGGGTCGAACGGGGGAGGTGTGCTGGTTTTCAGCGGGAGGTGTCGAAGACTTCGTCCCGCGTGGTGGCCAGGGCGTTCTCCAACGCCCCGCGCAGGACCGGGTGTTCCCGTACGGAACCGAGTACGAGACGGGGCCGGGAAGCGGCCAGTTCGGTGAGCTCTGCCTGTACGCGTGCGCGCAGCGGCTCCCCGCCTGCGGCGATCACCTCGCCGGACAGGACGACGAGTTCGGGGTCGAGTACGGCGACCATGGAGGCGAGACCGGTGGCGAGACCGGTCGCGTAGGCGTCGAGGAGCTGCCGGTACGGCCCCGATTCTGCACCGGCGGCCCGGGAGACCAGCTCGGTGGCGACCTCGGCGTGCGGACCGTGCGCGACGCCGTCCACACCGAGCTCGCGCGCCAGCCGGGGCAGCGCCTGCGCACCGGCCAGTTCCTGGAAGCCACCGCTGTTCGCCTTGGTCACCTGCCGCACGAGAGGTGTGCCGGGCACCGGCAGGAACCCGACCTCACCGGCACCACCGGTGAAGCCGCGGTGCAGCCGGCCGCCGATGACGAGGGCGGCGCCGAGGCCCTCCTCGTTCCACAGCAGCACAAAGTTCTGATGACCGTGCGCGGCCCCCAGGCGCTGCTCGGCGACCGCGACGAGGTTGACGTCGTTCTCGTACTCGACGGGCATCGGCAGCACCGCGGCCAGTTCGTCGAGGAGGGTGGGGGAGTGCCAGCCGGGCAGGTGGGATGCGTACCGCAGCCGCCCGGTGGACGGGTCGAAGGCGCCGGGTGTGCCGATGACCAGCCGGTGCACATCGGAGCGGGTGAGCCCGGCGGCCTTCACGGCCCCGTCGAGCGCCTCGGTGACCTGGCGTACGACGCTCTCGGCTCGCCGCCCCGGGGTCGGCAGCTCGAACTCTCCGACAGTGGCGCCGGTGATGTCGGCGACGGCGGCGCGGATCCGGTGCGGGGTCACATCGAGCCCGCCGGCGAAGGCGGCCCGCGCGTTGACGGCGTACAGCTGGGCGTTGGGCCCGGGCCGGCCTTCGGTGGTCCCGGTGGCGACGACGAGCCCGGCGGACTCGAGCCGCGCCAGCAGTTGGGATGCGGTGGGCTTGGAGAGGCCGGTAAGCTTCCCTATCTTCGTACGTGACAGGGGCCCGTGCTCAAGCAGCAGGTCGAGTGCGGCCCGATCGTTCATGGCCCGGAGTACGCGCGGTGTACCGGGTGTGGTTCCGGGTGTGGTTCCGGCCACGACGGATGCACCTGCCTTTCGACTGCGGACTTCCCCGCTGCACTGTTAGGAAAGTTTCCTAACCAGTGAGAGGAAAAGTAAGCCGCACGTCAGCCGGGCGTCAATGGCCAGCGCCTCCGAGGCAACCAAAGCGTTACCTGCGGAGGCGCCGAGCGTGTGCAGTCTGCGGCAGATCTGCGGCCGGTGTCAGCGCCCGTCGGTGAGCACCTGCGCGGTGGGTGCCCAGTATCCCTTCAGTCCACCGGCGGTGATCCGGACCATGGGCCTGCCGTTCACGACGGCTCTGCGGTCGAACGGGGCGTTGGACTCCTTGGCGAACTTCACGGTCTTGGTGGAGCCGGTGGTCCCGTTCGCGCCGAACTTGACGCAGGTGATCTCCACGCCTGCGGGGAAGGTCGCGTTGCGCTGCGGGCGGTAGGTCGTGGAGACGTACTCACCGCGCAGGAAGACCTTCGGGAACGCCTCGCCGATCCACCAGCCGGCGTACGAACCGGCGTTGATCCGGTAGTAGATGCCGCGGCCCATGATGCGGCGGCGTACGTTGACCGGAGCCTGGGTGGCCTTGGCGAAGGTCACCTTCTTCGTGGCCAGCTGCCTGTCGGCCTTCGAGGCGGACCAGCCAAAGCTGTCCGCCGCGCCGAGGGTGTCGAGCGCGTAGAGGGTGTGTGTGCCGGCGGCGATGGCCGCGACGGACCCCGAGCGCAGGCCGTACGCCGGGAAGTCGTCGATCAGCTGGTCGTGCCGGTTGGCGATGGTGGGGCTGCCGGTCTGCCAATGCAGCTGCCGCAGAAGGTTGATGTGGTGCTGGTGGTACGTCGGCGCCGGAATGCGGTGAGTGTCGCAGTAGTACGAGTACCAGCGGGCGTTGCGCAGCCGGGGGAAGTGATCACGGATCGTGGTGAGCGAACCGTCGTACAGCTGCTCCGCCAGCGGATTGCCGGTCGCCTGGAAGTAGTCCCAGAGCCCGAACATGGCGAAGATCATGCCGTTGTAGGTGTAGTCCGAGGTGCCCGGGGCGTTGATCGGATACTCCTGGATCCACAGGTATCCGTTCTTGTCCCTGTTCACCGCCCACGGCTTGGCGTCGTCGGCGCGCAGCATCGAGGCGAAGGCACCGTCGGCGGCCGCCCGGTAGGTTGTGCGCTCCTGCTCGGTGATCCCGTGGAGCTGGGAGAGCTGGATGAAGAGACTGATCGCCTCACCCTGCGCCATGCCGGAGTACCAGGGTGCCTTGTAGACGACGCCGTTGTGCGTCGGGTGCGCGAAGTCGAAGGGGTACGGGAAGTACCAGGCGCCGCGAGCCTCCACCCGCTTCTCGATCAGACGGTCCGCCTGCGCCTTGGCGCGCTTGAGGAACAGAGCCCTGCGGGCGGGGTCCCTGTCGGTGCGGTAGCCGGTGAGACAGCCCAGACCGAACTGGATCTGGGTGACGGGCTGGTCGTATCCGGCCGCGGTCCTGTTGGGCCGGTACTGGATGACGCCCTTGGAGTCGAGATAGGTGTGGTTGTTGTCGGGCGTGACATTGGCCCAGGCCGTCGGACGGTCCCGCCACGGCCGCAGCGCCTCGGGCAGGTCGGTGACGCACCTGTAGGCGGACTTGTTGAACTGGAACGGCAGGGCCGTCGGTACGGAGTTCTCGACGGCCTGCGGGTTCACCGGCTCATCGGCGTACGGAATGTCCACCAGGGCGCCGGGCCTGGAGAGAGTGCCCTCGGCGAGCTGATCCGGCAGCGGCGGCAGGGGTGGCGGCGCCGGCGGCGGCTGATCGCCGCCCGGTACCCCCGGTGCCCCTGGGAGGCTCAGCGCGAGCGACCTCGGCATCCCGCCGAAGAGGTCCGGCTCGGGAGTGTTGAACACCCCGGCGGCCATGGCGGTGAAGGTCCCCCCGCCCGCCACGGCGGCACCGGCGACGGTACCTCCGGCCACACGGATGAAGCGTCTGCGGCCGATGTCGGCACGTCTCTGTCCTGGCATGACTGAAGAACGCGAGTCATGAGGGAGTCGTGATGCCGGCGCGCCCAGGAGTACACAAACGTGTAGTAGTCCGATCTGACGTGACGCCAGGCGTGGGGGTGATCACGAAGAGCGGGGCTGGGCGGGGCTGCCCGCGGGGCGGGTGCTCAACCGGAATGGGTGCCGAACTGCTCGGTCGTGCGGGGGCGTTACTCGACGACCCGCGAGGCGACGTCTTCCAGCTCCGCTTTCTCCCAGCTCGGCTTACTGAAGCGCTGCGGGACCCCATGCCTGCATCAACTGATCGATCAGCTCCGCTTCTGGGACTGGGGTGCGCCGACGGGCCTCATGCAGTTGTCCGTTCCAGGAAGGGCCTGGGGAGGCTCATGGAGGGGGAAACAGTCATGCCTGAACACAGATGGAGAGGCGCTCGCGCATAGGGTGCCATGGTGGGTGCCACGCTCCTGATGGGGGTGCTTTCGACACCGGCCTTCGGGGCAGTGAGCGATCCGGCCGACGATCCGGTGCCCCTTGCACCCCGGATCACCAGCGAGGGGCCGTACACGGAGTGCACGGCGAATGACTGCGCTGGGCAGGGCGAGCCTGGGCTGGCCGGGATGTTCACGTTCCGCCCGAACGCGGCGGACATCGATCCGGAGACGGGGAAGACCGACGTCGCGGGCTACCGAGTGAGGTTGCAGACCGAGCCCGGAGCCACGGAGGTCAGCTGGGCCGAGCCGCCGCCGTACGCCGTGGTGCCCACCGTTGCGGGCACTCAGGTTCTGGAAGTACAGCGGACTGGAACGCCGGGCTCTCCACTGGCAGTGAGATCAAGGACGTGAGCGGTTACGCCAAGCCCGGCCTGACTCTGTCGGGAGAGGGTGCGCAGCTTCGGGCGGACGAGTCCGGGCGGCGTCAGCTGGTCCTCGACGGAATTCAGGGATATGCCGCGACGCCTGGGTCGGCGATGGACGAGACCGGCTCGTTCACGATCTCGGCCAGGGTCCGTGTCGACAGTGCCGGGTGGGCTGCCAAGCCATCCGGTTACCGCGCCATCGCGGCCGGTCAGAAGCTCGCGGACGAATCGTCATGGGCCCTGGTGCTGCGGAAGATCGACCAGGACGTCAGCGTCTGGAGCTTTGAGAAGACCGTGGTGGACGCGGCAGGCAAGGTGACGGAGCGGGTCGTGGTTCAGGCGGACAACATCATGGAACCGTCGGAATTCGACACCCCGATCCATGTCTCGGGTATGTACGACGCGGCTGCGACCACGTCCGGTGAGCCGGATGCATCCGGCAAGCTCAAGCTCTACATCGGCAACAGCCCGCAGAACGAGAACCCCCATGCCGGGCGCACGTCGCAGGCGCAGGGCACGGGAGAGCTGGCCGTGGGGCGCGGTGCCGACGGCGGGACCATGGACCACTACCTCCCCGGCGGTCTGGACCGGCTGCGTATCTGGACCGGTGCGATGACGGCGAACGGACTCGCCCAGGAACTGGAATCGGGCGCGGCCGGCTGACGCGGACATGGAACGGGCCCCCGCCGCATGGCAGGGGCCCGTTCCTGTGCGTAGGCCTACTTCGCCACGTTCGCCGGAGACGCCAGCGGCGTCGCCGCCAGTGACTGCGGCGAAGTCGCCGACCCGTACGCCGAGGGCGCCGCCATTCCCGCCGTCGGGTCTGCCGACGCGGCCTCCTCCGGCACCGGCGGCAGGCCGCCCACGATGCGGATGCCCGCCCTGTCGAAGGCCTGTTTGATCCGCCAGCGCAGCTCCCGCTCCACGCCCAGTGCCTTGCCCGGCATCGTCTTCGCGGCGACCCGCACTGTCATCGAGTCCAGCAGCACCTCGTTCAGACCCAGCGCCTCCACCGGGCCCCACAGCCGCTCGTTCCACGGCTCGGCCTTCGCCAGGTCGTCCGCGACCTCGCTGATCACCGAGTTGACCTGGTTCAGGTTCTCCGAGGAGCGGACCATGACGTCGACCGAGGCCGTCGCCCAGCCCTGGCTGAGGTTGCCGATGCGCTTGATCTCGCCATTGCGGACGTACCAGATCTCGCCGCTGTCGCCGCGCAGTTTGGTGACGCGCAGGCCGACCTCGATCACCTCGCCGGAGGCGACACCCGCGTCCACACTGTCGCCGACGCCGTACTGGTCCTCCATGATCATGAAGACACCGGAGAGGAAGTCGGTGACGAGGTTCCGGGCGCCGAAGCCGATCGCGACGCCCGCGACACCGGCGGAGGCGAGCAGCGGGGCCAGGTCGATCTTGAAGGCGCCGAGGATCATCAGGCCCGCGGTGCCGAGGATCACAAAGGACGAGACCGAGCGGAGTACGGATCCGATGGCCTCCGAGCGCTGACGGCGGCGCTCGGCGTTGACCAGCAGGCCCCCGAGAGCCGTGCCCTCCACCGCCTGGGCGGAGCGGTTCATCCGCTCTATCAGCTTGGTGAGGGCGCGGCGCAGCAGCATGCGCAGCACCAGCGCAACCACCAGGATCAGCGCGATGCGCAGGCTGGTGTTCAGCCAGGTGGACCAGTTCTGCTCCACCCAGCCTGCGGCGTCTCCTGCCTGCTTGGCGGCCTCGTCGAGCGAGCCGGGCTCGGATGACGGATCGGCGACCAATAGGACGGACCAGGACACGAGCGGAACCTCCAGGCATAGCGGGTGGCAGACCAACCACCCTAACGGGGCATCCGGTGTGCTCGGGCGCGGTGTTCGAGGGAGAGACGAGGCTCACCCGGGGATGAAGCGGGTGTGCTGCAAAACACTTCGAGCCCGTTACCCGCACGTGGTGGCGCTCGGACCTGGCATGAGGAGACACTGAAGAGCAGATCGTCCCGGCGCGAGCCACGCGCCGCCGGCGTACAAGGAGGCATCCACCGTGCCGCACGTTCTGGTCCTCAATGCGTCGTACGAGCCCCTCGGCGTCGTACCGCTTCGCCGCGCGCTCATCCTCGTACTGGAGAACAAGGCCCTCTGCCTCGAGGAATCCGGCGCCTTCATGCACAGCGCGACCCGTGTCATCGCCGCACCCAGCGTCGTACGGCTGAAGCGGTTCGTGCGGGTCCCCTACCGGGGGCCCGTTCCGCTTACCCGCAAAGCACTCTTCGCCCGCGACGGCGGGCGCTGTATGTACTGCGGTGGCGTCGCAACCAGCGTCGACCATGTCATTCCGCGCAGCCGTGGCGGACAGCACGCCTGGGACAACGTGGTGGCGGCCTGCCGCCGCTGCAACCATGTCAAGGCGGACCGGCATCTGCGGGAGCTGGGGTGGCGGCTGCACCAGCATCCCGCTCCGCCGAGCGGCCTCGCGTGGCGCATCATCGGGACCGGGCATAGGGACCCGCGCTGGCTGCCATACCTGCAGCCGTACGGCGCGGACGACGCGATGGCCCGGATCGACGGCATCTCTGCCTGAGGTCCCCTCTTTTTTTGGGGCTCGGCTCGCCTCCGGGGCGCCCTGAGCGTCTGTCGACGGTCGACCGTGCTCGACCGCTCGTCCCTCGCGGCCTCCGCGCGCTCTCCGCTTTCGACAGCCGCGCGCCCCTTCGGCTCGCTCGCCGGGCGGTGGGGGTCGCGGGCTGGGCGGGGGCCGGGGTGCCTTGAGTGTCTGTCGACGGTCGGCCGTGCTGGACCGCTCGTGCCTCGCGGCCTCCGCGCGTTCTCCGTTTTCGACAGCCGCGCACCCCTTCGGCTCGCTCGCCGGGCGGTGGGGGTCGCGGGCTGGGCAGGGGCCTGGGGCGCCTTGAGTGTCTGTCGACGGTCGGCCGTGCTGGACCGCTCGTCCCTCGCGGGCGCCGCGCGTTCTCCGTTTTCGACAGCCGCGCGCCCCTTCGGCTCGCTCGCCGGGGCGGAGGGGCCGGGCAGGGCTTCGGGGGCGCCGTTCACCCTGTGACGGCGTATGCCTCCACCGACCAGAGCGAGTACCCGTACTGGGTGGCGCGCGCGTCGCCCTGGACGCGGACGAAGCGGGTGTCCCTGGCGTCCATACGCACGCTCTCGCGCCCGCCCCCGCCGTCCTTGACCGTCGCGGCCGTCCGCCACGTGCGGCCGTCGGCGGAGACCTGGATGCGGTACTTCGTCGCGTACGCGTCCTGCCAGTGCAGCACCACCTGCCCGACCCGGGCCGGCTGCTTCAGCTCCAGCTGCCACCAGGCGCCGTCCTCGGCGGGCGAGGACCAGCGGGTCTTCGGGTCGCCGTCGAGCGCCGCCGACGGCGGAAAGTCGGCCGTCTCGTCGCCCGACGAGGCGGCCGCGGCGCCTGCCGTGCGTGCGAGGTCGGGGCCCCCGGTGCGCGGATAGGCACGCACCGTCAGCGTGCGCTCCTGGCCCGCGAAGGACAGCGGCACCCGGTACTCACCGGCCGGTGTGCCCGCCGGGACGGTCACCTCGACCGGCACGGTCGTACGCTGCCCGCGCGGCACCGTCGTCTGCTTCGGGACCCTCACCTTGATGCCGGCCGGAGCCTTCGCGGTGAGTTCGCCGCGCACCTCGGCGGGCCGCCGCCCGGTCAGCCGGACGCCCGCGCGCTGCGGGCCGCCGCCGATCTCGGCGTCCGCCTCGCCGCGTACGAGATCGAGGCCGGCCGGCGGCTCGTCGGCGAACCACGGCACCACGGACCGTACGGCGACGGGATCGTCCCCGCCCGCCGCGACCCTCACCGCGTCCACCCGCAGGCCCTTCGCGTCGGTCTCGGTCCAGCCGCCGGCGGAGAGAGGGCCGAGCGTGCGCCAGCCCTGGCCCGGGACATGCGCCTCCACCCGGCCGCCGGAGCCCGTGGCCCCCGCGGACGGTTCGGTCATCGTGTACACCGAGGCGACGGGCCTGGGCCGGTCCAGCCGGACCGTGTCCTCGCCGGCCGTGTCCGCGAAGCGGTCCGCACCCGTCCAGATCGCCGACTCCTTCGCGGCCCGGTCCAGGAACGGATTCAGTACGCCCTTGCCGACCGTCGCCTGGCTTGCCCTGATGGCCGTGCGCAGCGGCTCCAGGGCCAGCGAGTCCCGCCAGGCCGCCGCGCCGTCGCCGCGCACCTGCGCCTGCAGCATGTCCACCGAGAGCTCGCCGGCCCGGCCGTACCGCGCCAACTGCTCCAGCCACGGCCGCACTTCATCGTCGAGACGGCCGTCGGCCGGCCGTGTCAGCCGCTGCGGAGCCTCGCGCATCACGGTGAACGCGGCGCGCAGCGAGGCCGCCGCCCGGTCCCTGGCCGCCGCGTCCGTCGTCGTGCGCGACTGCCAGAACTCCTTCAGCAGCGGCTGCAGATAACCGGACTCGGTGGGGCTGAGTATCGAAGAGGCGTGATTGCCGGCCAGCGCGCGCATGGCCTCGCGGGTCTTCGTATCGCCGCCCGCGAGATCGTCGATCGCGGCCTGCCAGGACTCGTCGGGGCGGTAGCCCTTCGGGTTCCAGGCGTAGTCGGCGGCGGTGAACAGCGGTATGCGGGACGCGTAGGCCTGCTCCATGGCGTTGGCGAGCAGCGCGACGGAGCCGGTCGCCACGGCGGGCTCGCGGCCCGTGTAAGGGCCGAGGAATATCCGGTCCTGCGCGTAGTCGTTGACCGGGTAGTTGTCCATGGTGACCAGCGGATGCTTGAACGTCTCCCGGGCACCGGCCAGTTCGCGGCCTGTGATGGTGCGCGGCACCACCCCGACACCCGTCCACGCCACCTGGACCCGGCCGTCCAGCTCGCTCGCGAGCGCCCGCCGGAAGTCGGTGGCACCGTCCTGGTAGAACTCCGTCGGCATCAGTGAGAGCGGCGCGGCTTCCGGATGCCGGTCGGCCAGATGCTGCGCCACCGCTCCCGCCACGCGCGCCTGCGCCCTGGCCGCCGCCTCGGGGCCCGAGCCGAAGGCGTCCGCGTCCTCGTCGCAGTGCCACTCGCTGTAGCTGACGTCCTGGAACTGCAGCTGGAAGGCGCGTACACCCAGCGCCCACATCGCGTCGATCTTGCGCTTCAGCGCCTTGACGTCGCCGTCCTTGGCCAGACACATGGCCTGCGCGGGCGCGACGGCCCAGGCGAGCGTGACGTGGTTGCGGCGCGCGCGCTCGGCGAGCTCGCGGAACTCCGCTCGCTGGGCCGCGGGATACGGCTCGCGCCAGCGGGCCTGCCGGAAGGGGTCGTCACCGGGCGCGTACAGATAGCGGTTCTGCTTGGTACGACCCATGAAGTCCAGCTGTGCCAGCCGCTGTTGATGGCTCCACGGCTGTCCGTAGAAACCTTCCGTCATGCCGCGTACGGCCGTGCCCGGCCAGTCGCGTACGAGTACTCCGGCGACGGTCCGCCGGTCGGCTCCCGCGACGGTCTGCCGGACGATCAGCTGCCGCAGCGTCTGGACGCCGTGGTAGAGGCCGTCCTCACCGACGCCGTCGAGCGCGACGGTGTCCCGGCCCTGGACCTGGCCGACCGCGAGCCGGTAGCCGCCGGAGGGGAGATCGGTGCGTTCGGGTGCGCGCAGGGCGCGCAGCGCGTCCCACGCGCCGGTGCCGCCGATGCGCAGGACGGGGCCGCGGCCGGGCAGTGCGGTGTGCACGGTGCGTACGCCGGACGCGTGCAGCAGCTCCGTCAGCCGCTCGACGGCGTACGGATCGGCGTCGCGGTCCGCGACGACAGTCACTTCCTCACCCAGCGCAACGGCCGATCCAGCCGCCCGCATTGTCTGCGGTCGTGGCCAGACGGAGGGCAGCGCGGCCTCACCCTCGGGGTCCTGCGCGGTGGTGGCGGGGGAGCCCGGGTCGTCCGGGGCGGCGACCGCGCCGTGCGCGCCGCCGAGCAGGCTGCCGATGACAGCGACCGCGACGGCTGTCGCAGTACGCCTCCCGCGCGCGAGCCGCACACCCGTCTCCCCTCAGTCTCCCCTGTCGCTCCGGTCGGCTTCGAGCCCACCACCACCACAGTGAGGGTGTCAATGCGAGTGGCCGTTGTGCACCTTTTGACTTATGTGATGGGCGGTTTGATTGATTTGATTCAACTCCCACGCAGGGAACGGAATGTGACACGGAACACGTTGACTGATCGTGTACGTCTGCGGCCGCGCCCGCTGGGTAGGGCTGCTGATGTCCCACTACCGTCCGCTTGGAGTGACCACCGTGGCCGCCGCACACCTTCTGCTGTCCGCCCTGTCCAAACAGGTCCCGGGTCCCGGCCCGCTGACCAGCGAACCCCCGCTCGCCGACGCCGCCCCACTGACCAGTGAACCGCCGCTCACCGACAGTGCACCTCTCACCAGCGAGCCGACGGCCCACGGCACGGCCGGCGGCGTGGAGTCCCCAGGAGTCTGAATGGGCCTTGCCCGGCTCGCCGCACTGCATGGAGTCGCCACTTCCTACGCGCCCTCCGAGGGCGTCACCGTCCCGGTCCCCGACGCGACGGTCGTCGCGGTCCTCGCCGCACTCGGCGTCGACGCGTCCACCGCGTCGGGGGTTCGTGATGCCCTGAGCCGCGCCGAGGCCGCCGCCGCGGGTCGGCTGCTGCCGCCGACGGTCGTGCTCTGGAGCGCGAGCGGCGAGGTTCCGGCGGCGCTGACGGAGCTCCCCGCGGGTACGACCCTGCGGGTCGAGACGGAACAGGGCGCGGCGGTGGAGTGGCTGACGCGGGAGCCTGCGGCTGCCGCGGCGAACGGCGATGCGGATCAGGCCTCGTTGCGCGGCGAGGTGGAAGAGGCCGCCTTACGCGGCGATGCGGAACAGGTCCCCGTGCCCGACGCGGCGCGCAGCGAACCCGCACCCTCGGCGCCGGTCGTCTCCGGCGGGGCCGGGGATGCCCCCGAGGGCCCCCAGCCCTGGCAGCAACTTCCGTATGGCGTTCATCAGTTGTCGGCCGAGGCTCCGGACGGGCGGGTCGCCCGGTCCAGCCTTGTCGTCGCGCCCGCCCGGGTGCCGCAGCCCGAAGGCCGCTCGCACGGCTTTCTCGTACAGCTCTACTCCCTGCTCTCCACCCGCTCCTGGGGTATGGGCGACCTCGGCGATCTGGCCGAGCTGGCCACCTGGTCCGGACGGTCGCTCGGGGCTTCCTTCGTACAGGTGAACCCGCTGCACGCGGCCGTACCCGGCACCCCCACCGACCCCTCCCCGTACCGGCCGTCCTCGCGCCGCTTCCCCGACCCCGTCCATCTGCGCATCGAGGACATCCCCGAATACGCGTACGCGGGCGCCCGGGACGGGCAGCGGCTGGAGGAGCTCCGTGACAAGGGCGCCGGGCTGCGCGAATCCGTTCTGCGGAAGGGCGCGCTGATCGACCGGGACGCGGTCTGGGAGCTGAAGCGAGAAGCCCTGGAAATCGTGCACCGCATCCCGCTCGGGCCCGGACGCCGCGCCGCATACTGCGACTTCCTCGCCGAGCAGGGCCAGGCCCTGGAGGACCACGCCACCTGGTGCGCCCTCGCCGAGGTGCACGGCCCCGAATGGCACACCTGGCCGGTGGAACTGCAGGACCCGCGCTCGCCCGAGACCGTCCGCGCCGGGCACGAGTTGATGGACCGGGTCGACTTCCACAGCAGGCTCGCCTGGATGACCGACCGGCAGCTGGCCGCCGCAGGGCAGGCGGCGCGCGACGCGGGTATGGGCGTCGGCATCGTCCACGACCTGGCCGTCGGCGTGCACCCGGGCGGCGCGGACGCCTGGGCGCAGCGGGAGACCTTTGCCGCCGGGATGTCGGTCGGTGCCCCGCCGGACGCCTTCAACGCCCGTGGCCAGGACTGGGGCCTGCCCCCGTGGCGCCCGGACGTGCTGGCCGCGTCCGGTTACGCCCCGTACCGAGGGCTGCTGCGCGGACTCCTCCGCAACGCGGGCGCGCTGCGTATCGACCATGTGATGGGCCTGTTCCGCCTCTGGTGGGTCCCGGAGGGCAGCCCGCCCACCGACGGCACATACGTCCGCTACGACGCCGAGGCGATGCTCGCGGTGCTCGTCCTGGAGGCTCACCGGGCGGGCACCGTCGTGATAGGGGAGGACCTCGGCACGGTCGAGCCGGGTGTGCGCGAGGCGCTGACGCGCCGCGGCGTGCTGGGCACCTCCGTGCTCTGGTTCGAGCGCGACTGGGCCGGCACGGGCCGTCCGCTGCCGCCCGAGGAGTGGCGCGTCGGATGTGTGGCCACCGCGACCACTCACGATCTGCCGTCCACGGCGGCCCGGCTGACCGGCGAGCATGTGGCGCTGCGCCACCGCCTCGGCCTGCTGACCCGTTCCTTGGAGCAGGAGTGCACGGAGGACGCAGGGGATGTCGCCGAGTGGCTCGGCCTGCTCGGCGGCCTCGGTCTGCTGCCCGAGGGCAGCGGCGACGAGGAGGGCCGGATCCGCGCGGTCTACCGCTTTCTGCTGCGTACGCCCGCCCGGATGGTCGGCGTCTGGCTGCCGGACGCAGTGGGTGACCGGCGCCCGCAGAATCTGCCGGGCACCTGGGACCAGTACCCGAACTGGCGGCTGCCCGTCGCGGACGCCGAAGGCCATCCCCTCACGCTGGAGGAGCTGGCCGCCTCGCCCCGGCTGCACGCGCTGATGGGCGTCTTCGCGGACGTCTTCCGTCCCGGGGACGGCCGTGGGGATGTCTCCGGGGCCGGTGCGGGGCCCGGGTGCGGGCCCCGTGCCCGTACGGCACCCCCGGACGCGCGCCCGGGATAGCCGTTCGCTACGTTGGCACCGTGGACAAGAAGAACGCTTTGCGCGCCGGCGCCGTCGCGGCCGGTACGACGCTGATGATGCTGCTCCTGTCGTCGCCGGCGCTCGCGCTGACCCCGGACGACGGCGACGACCCGGGCCCGGGCCTGAGCGTGATCGAAACGGTCGGCCTCTATGTCGTGGCGCCGCTCGCTCTCTTCGCGGTGATCGCGGGCCTGGTGATGGTCCTCGACAAGTCCAGGAAGCCGAGCTGACCGGCTCCCTGTAGCCCGAACGGTTCTTCCAGGGCGCCCTGGGGTGTGTACGCACCCGAGGGCGCCCTTGGCATGTCGCGGGCCTCCACGGCGCGCGCGGGCCCCCACGGCGCGCGCGGGCCCCCACGGCGCGCGCGATCCCTCATGGCGAACGAACCCGGCCGGTACCGGTCCACGGGCACGCCCGCCCAAACCTTTCAGTTTTCCTTCAAGTAATCGTTAAAAGTATTCGATGGACCTAAGCGTTCCGCCGGTGCGACGGTAGCTCGCGCAACCGAGAGATCCCCCGGCGGGGAGAGAGGCGAGGGGTATACCGATGGCAGTCCTGGACCGCGTCCGCAGCAGTGAGGCGACAACCCCGGCGGAGAAGGTGCGCCAGGCCTCCGGCCTCGGGCTCCTGCTCGCCGCCGTCGCGACGGTCGTCTGGTCGGGGAGCTTCGTCGCCTCTCGTGCCCTTCATGACTCCGTACCGCCCGTGCAGGCCGCCTTCTGGCGCTGGATCGTCGCGATCGTCGCCGTCGCGCCGTTCGCCGCACCCGAGACCTGGCGGCAACGAGCGCTGATACGACGCCACTTGGGTTACCTCACCCTCGCCTCGCTGCTCGGCGTCACCGTCTACAACACCCTCGTCAACCAGGCCGGTCTCTCCACTCCGGCCGGCAACATGGGCATGATCATGGCCGCCTCGCCCGTCCTGATGGCGTTGTACGAACGCCTCGGCGGCAAGCGGCTGGGAGTGCGCCGTACGGTCGGAATGGCGGTCGCCTGCACGGGAGTTCTGCTGCTGGTCGGCAAGGGATCCCTGTCGTTGGACTTCGCTGCCGGTGACCTGTGGATGTTCGCCGCGGCGCTCAGCTTCGCCTCGTACAGCGCACTGCTGCGCCGCCGTCCCGCCGAGATCGGCGGACTCGCCTTCCTCTTCACCACGTTCGTGCTCGGCACGCTGATGCTGGCTCCCGCGTTCGGTGCCGGCCTGGCCCTCCGGGGCGGCTTCGAGCCAACGGTCGGGACGGTCGGACCGCTGGTGTACGTCGGCGTCTTCTCCTCCGCGGTCGCCTTCTTCTCCTGGAACAAGGCGATCGCGCTGCTCGGCGCGGCACGGGCCGGAGTCGTCTACTACCTGCAGCCCGTCTGTGTGGCGGTGCTCTCCTTCGTCCTCCTGGGTGAGCCGACCGGTCCGACGCAGATCCTGTGCATGGTGTTGATCCTCGGTGGAGTGATGCTGGGGGCTTCGGGCGGTGCGGCAGGCAGGGCCAGGAAGCGGTAGCCGCACAGCGTAGGCCGAACAGGGGCCTGTTGGCAGAGCGTTGGCGGTGCCTGGAACGATCATGCGCATGGCACAACAGGATCCGACCCAGGACATCCGGCACCACGGTGAGGGGCTCGTCGCCGCCGCGCTCGCGGGAGACGCGCAGACAGCCCGCAGGCACACCGACTTCTTCGTCCTCCGCAGACACGTCGACGAAGGCATTCCGTACTGGGAGCGGGCGGTGGCCGCGGGGGACGCGTTCTCCGCCTACACCCTCGCCCGGTACCGGAAGATCCGCGGCAACCGCGCGGAGGCCGACCGGCTCTACCGCTCCGCCGCCGAGCGGCACGCCGGATGCGCGTACGGGCTCGGCGTCCTGCTCCAGGAGGACGGGAACCCGGAGGCCGCCGAGTGGTTCCGGCGTGGCTGGGAACTGGGCCACCTCGACTGCAAGATCGAACTCGGCAAGCACCTCGCGGCCGAGGGCAGGCTGGACGAGGCTCCCAAGTTCCTGATGGACAACGTGGACATCGGCGATATCGCCGTCTTCCGCTGGGTGCAGCTCTTCGAGTCCATACGGGGGGACTTCGACCAGGTCGCCGCGGGTCTCGCGGCCGCGGAAGCGGAAGCAGCGGAGGCGGCGGGCGGAGCGGAAGGCGACGGTGAGGCCGCGCGTGAGGCGCTCCGCCCGCTCTTCGAGATGGGCGACCACTTCCGGGACTATCCCGGGCTGGCCGTCGAGGCCGAGACGTACTACCGCAGGGCCGCGGCCCTCAGCGCCTCCGCCCGCGTCGACCACGCCATCTTCCTGGAGACGGAGACGGAGACGGAGACGGAGACGGAGACGGCCGGCGCGGACGACCGCTGGACCGCGGCCCGTCAACTCCTCGTCCAGGCACATGAGTCGGGGTACGAGGGTGCCGCGTACGTCCTCGGCGTACTGCAGGAACAGCGCGGTGAACTCGCCGAGGCCGAACGCTGGTACGCCGCATCGGCCGCCGACGGGCACCAGTCCGGGCAGTGGAACCTGGGCATCCTCTGCAAGCGGCAGCGGCGCTTCGAGGAGGCGGAGCGCTGGTTCCGCGAGATCGGTGACGACGACGAGGACGTCGCCGACCAGTTGGCGCGGATCGCCCGGCTGCGCGCGGACGGCGTGGCGCCCGGCAAGGACCTGCGCAGGCTGCCGGGGCTGCGCGGGCGCGCTGAGGCGGGTGACGTCCAGGCCTCGTACGCGTACGGGAAGATCCTCGGCGAGTGGGGCGGCGCGGCCGCGCGTCATATGGTCCGGTGGATCGAACCCGCGGCGCGGGCCGGTGACCCGGAGGCGGCGTACGACCTGGCGGAGCTCTACAGCGAGCTGCGCAGGCCCGTGCTCCGCGACCACTGGTACCGGCACGCCGCCGAGACCGGTCACCACGACGCCTGCAACCAGATGGGCTGGCTCTCCGAGCACCACAAGGACTACCAGGAGTCCGAGCGCTGGTACGTCCGTGCGGCCGAGGGCGGCGCGCCGCTGAACGCGATGCTCGCGGGCAGACTCAAGGCGCAGCGTGGCGCGTACGCGGAGGCCGAACCGTATCTGCGAAAGGCCTGGGAGGAAGGGCAGGAGTACGCGTACGGCACCGAGGCGGCCGGCTACTACGGGCTCGTCCTGCACCGGATGGGCCGCCACGCGGACGCGATCGAGCCGCTGCGCTGCGCGGCGGAGAGCTGGCAGGAGGGTGTGCGCAGCCGCTACAGCCAGGACGATCTGGATGTCCTCGCCCGGATGGCGGACCCGGAGAAGGAGCTGGCCGCGGCGGAGGCGGCGCTGGCGGCCGGATAGCACCGGATGGTGCCGGCCGGCGCCCGATAGCGCCGGATGGTGCCGGCTGCGCCGGATAAGGACAGCACCGGATGGCTTCGGATGCTGCCGGATAAGTTGCGGGCATGACCGAGTGGGACATCAAGAAGCTGCAGATCCTCCGCACGCTGAGCGAGCGGGGGACGGTGACAGCCACGGCCGAAGCGCTGCTGATGACCCCGTCGGCCGTGTCCCAGCAGCTCTCCAACCTGGCCAAGCAGCTCGGCGTACCGCTGCTCGAGGCGCATGGACGGCGGGTCAGGCTCACCGACGCGGCGCATCTGGTGCTGCGTCACGCGGCGGCTGTCTTCGCTCAACTGGAGCGAGCAGACGCGGAGTTGACCGGATATCTGCGGGGCGAGGCGGGGGAGGTGCGGGTGGGGGCGTTCTCGACGGCCGTGCCCGCGCTGGTGGTTCCGGCGGTGCGGCAGCTGCGAGCGGCGCATCCGGCGCTGGAGGTACGGGTCAGGGAGGCGGAGGCGGCGGAGGCGTACGAGCTGCTGGCCAACGGAGACGTGGATCTGGCGCTGTCGCTGGCGGCGCACGCGCCGACGGCCCGCGACCCGAGGTTCAGCCGAGTACCGCTGCTGGCCGACCCGCTGGACGTCGCCCTGCCGGCCGGGCATCCGCTGGCGGCGGAGGCGGGGCTGCGGCTGGCCGATCTGTCGGGCGAGCGGTGGATCTTCGGGGGCAGCGGGCCGTGGTCGGAGATCACCCTTGCGGCGTGCGAGGCGGCGGGTTTCGTACCGGAACAGGCGCACTCGGCGGCGGGCTGGACCGCGATCCTCGCGATGGTGGAGGCGGAGATGGGCGTCGCGCTGGTTCCGCGGATGGCGGCGGTGGAACGGGGCGGGCGCACGGGTGTGGCGATGCGGGTCCTGAGCGCGGACCAGCCGCGCAGGCATGTGGTGGCGGCGGTACGTCGGGGGGCGGAGGAGGCGCCGGGCGTGGGGCGCGTGCTGGGTGCGCTGCGGGAGGTCGCGGCGGCGCGGGTGGGGTGAGCGGACGGCTTCGCGGTGGCCCCGCCCTCCCGGGAGCTAGGAAGTTCGCTGGACCGGCCGGTACCGGCCGGGGGAAGTGGTGCCGCACGGCAGGAGGTCCCACCACCATGCGATCGCCGGGATGTCCAGCGGCTCGGGGCTGTCGTCGGTGGGGGTGTCGCGGAACACCGTGGGGCTGCCGGCCGGGTCGTCCGGCGTGGTGTACCGCACGGAGCTGATGCCCCAGTCCTGCGCGCCGCGTATGAAGGACGCGAGGCTCTGCAGATACTGGCGCAGCTGCGGGCTGCCCTGCTCCGACAGATAGTCGCTCAGGCGCATGAAGAGGCACATCACCCGGTCCCGCTGGGCGATCGCCGTGGTCAGGGCCTGGCGGGTGCTGAGCCCGTTCTCCTGCTCCAGCACCCGCAGGACGTTGAGGAAGTAGCCCGGCCCGCTCCGCTCCTTGTGGTACGAGAAGATGTCGTTGTCCCAGGTGATGACGAACGACGCCATTTCGGCCGCGGCGCGCACCGCCGTGCGGTCCCGCTCGTGCGGCTGGAGCTCGTAGCCGTGCCCCATCTCCAGCAGGGGCAGCACCACCGACGTCGCGCCGTCGTGCAGCCGCATCAGGGTGTAGTCGTTCAGATCGGGCACTGTGCCGGCGCGGCGGTGGGACGCCTCCCACACCACCGAGAAGAAGTACTCCCGCAGTGCGTCCACCCAGCGGGCCGTCTGTCCCGCTGTGCCGTACCGGCTGACCCTGAGCCGCAGATCCCGCAGCCCGGCGGCCAGCGGGTCGTCCAGCAGCATGGGGGCTTCCGGGTTCTGCGCGATACGCAGCAGCCGGTGCAGCAGTCCTGCCAGATCGCCCGGCCGTCGGCCGAGTTCGCCCTCCTCGCAGTGCCCGTCGTCCACGCCGAAGAGCCAGAGAACGAAGTCCGCGAGGAGGGAGACGACTTCCTCGCGGCCCTCCGGCAGGATCCGGGCGGAGAAGGTGCCGATGTCCTGCACGACGAGTTTGCCGCGCAGCTCGTCGGACCCTATGCGAAACGTTTCCGCCCAGGCCGCTGTCTGTACGTCTATATCCGCATGGCGCGGATGGATCGCCGGTGGGATGGGAGAGAAGATCGGCGGAACTGCCAACTCAGGCTCCACGTCTGCCTACCTCTCCATGCCGGGTGCGACGCGTTGTCACTGTCGTAACATGCGCCACGGGCACCCCTTAGTGATCAACTATCACGCATCGTACTGAGCAGTGATGGCTGATTCCAACAGGACAATCCCCCAGCTATCGGGCAGCGCGTCGACATTGTCGGCTGGAACGGAAGAGCAACCTCCACCAGGAGCTGCGGACAGGGCGCCCCAGGGCCCTGCCGTGGCAGCTCAGCCCGGAGCCGGCGTGAGTCCGGCCTCCGGCGTGGTCAGGACGCCTCCGGCTGCGTGGCGAGGGACTGCAGATAGCGCATCAGCGTCACCAGCACGTCCCGGCTGGAGGCGCGCTCGCGCGCGTCACAGCCGATGACCGGTACCTCCGCCGGCAGATCGAGGGCACCGCGCACATCGTCGAGGGAGCAACCCGGCGCATCGGGGAAGGAGTTGACGGCGACCACGAAGGGCACACCGCGCTCCTCCAGCCGCCCGATGACGTCGAAGCTGACCTCGAGCCGTCGGGTGTCGACCAGCACCACCGCGCCCAGCGCGCCCTCGAACAGGCCGCGCCACAGGAACCAGAAGCGCTCCTGACCCGGGGTGCCGAAGAGATACAGCACCAGCTCCTCGTTGATGCTGATGCGGCCGAAGTCCATGGCGACGGTCGTCGAGGTCTTGCGCTCCACGCCCTGGATGTCGTCGACCCCGACCCCGGCCTGGGTCATGGTCTCCTCGGTCGTCAGCGGTCTGATCTCGCTCACCGAGCCGACCAGGGTCGTCTTGCCGACGCCGAAGCCGCCCACGATGACCACCTTGACGGCGGCGGTGGCCGTCTCGGGCAGCACGTCCTCGCTCCGCGGCCCCACGGCCTGCTCAGAGCTTCTGAAGTCCATCGATCACTGCCTCAATCAAAGCGCGGTCGGGGAGTTGGGCGGCCTGGACCGGTGCGCGGGCAATCACCTGGTTGTCGGCCAGCAGATCGCTGAGCAGCACGGTGACAACACTCACCGGAAGGCTCAGATACGCGGAGAGCTCGGCCACCGAAAGCGGCGCCTGGCAGAGCCGGATGATCGCTGCGTGCTCGGGCTGGACTCCGGGCCGGGGGCCCGACCTGGCGACGATCAGCGTGACCAGGTCGAGAGTGGTGGGCGCGGAGGAGCCGCTGCGGCCGCCGGTGATGACGTAGAGCCGCTCGGGACTGCTCTCTTCCCAGTCCCCGCCCGGGTTGCTCACGCGGTCTGTCCCTCGCGCCGCGGCGGCGTGCTGAGATGCTCTCCGATCCGCAGCACCAGATCGCGCATCCGGTGGCCCATCAGCCCGGCGTCGACGCCCTCGTCGGCCAGTACGGCGAGATAGGCACCCGAGCCGGCCGCCATCAGGTAGAAGAAACCGCCGTTCATCTCGATGACGACGAGATGCATCTGCCCGTTGCTGTGCGGGAGTTCGCTCGCGACGGCACCCGCCAGGCTCTGCAGTCCCGCGCACGCGGCCGCCAGCCGGTCGGCGGTGTCGGTGTCCGCCCCGTACTGGGCCATGCGCAGTCCGTCCGCGGACAGCACGACCACGTTCCTGGTCTGTGGTACACCCTCGGCCAGGTCCTTGAGCATCCAGTCCATGTTGGTCTGGTTGGACTGCTGCTGAATCATGGCTGCGTGTTCCCCTTGCTCGTCTGGGTGGGCTCACCGGACAGCCCGCTCTGGAAGGCGGACAGCCACATGCCCGGCTGTACCGGGGGTGAGTGCTCCGGCTCGGGCGCGGCGGCGGTGTCGGCGGCGGCCGGTGCGGTGACGCGGGCCTTGCGGCGCCGCTGCGGCAGACCTGTCATGGTCCGTTCGGTCACGATCGGGACCTCGTCGTCTGCTGTCATGGGCCCGGTGACCGCCCTGGGCAGCCGCTCCTCGAGGGGCCGGTCGGCCGGGCGGGGGCCGGAAGCGGTGCCGATGCCGTGCGCGAGGCCGGTCGCCGAAGCGGCCGTGGTGATCAGTTCCTGCGGGACGACGAGGACGGCGCGCACACCGCCGTACGCCGAGGAGCGCAGCGAGACCTGGAAGCCGTACACCTGCGCCAGTCGGCCGACCACGGCGAGGCCGAGGCGGGGCGTCTCGCCCAGGTCGTTGACGTCGATGCCCTGCTGGGCCTGGCGGAGCATGCGCTCGGCCCGCTTGCGGGCCTCCTCGCTCATGCTCACGCCGCCGTCCTCGATCTCGATGGCGATGCCCGACTGCACATCGACGGCGGTGAGATGGACCCTGGTCTGCGGCGGCGAGTAGCGGGTGGCGTTGTCGAGCAGCTCGGCGAGCGCGTGGATCAGCGGCTCGACGGCGGTGCCGACGACGGCGACCTCGGAGACCGAGTGCAGCTCCACCCGCTGGTAGTCGATGATCCGCGACATCGCGCCGCGCATCACGCTGTAGAGCGGTACGGCCTTGCTCCACTGGCGGCCGGGCCGCGCGCCGCCGAGTACGGCGATGGAGTCGGCGAGCCGGCCGATCAGCGCGGTGCCGTGGTCGATGCGGAGCAGATCGCCGAAGACCTCCGGAGCCTTGCCGTGCCGGTCCTCCATCTCACGGAGTTCCTGGGCCTGTTGGTGCACGATGGCCTGAACTCGACGTGCGATGTTCACGAAGGCGCGCTGCGCGGACTCACGCAGGTCCTCCTCGGCGACGACGGCGTCGAGCACCGAGCGCAGCACCGCCCGGTGCTCTGCCGGTGCGTCGAGCGCGTCCAGTACGTCCTCGGGGAACTCGCCCTTGCGCAGCTGCCCCACCACCTGGGGCAGCAGCTCGCCGGCGAGGCGTGCGGTCTCGGCCTGCTGCCGCGAGAGCGCAGCCTCCCGCTCCGCGAGTCTGCCGTGGAGCTCCTCGATGACCCTGCCGCGGCGTG
Source organism: Streptomyces sp. NPDC048479 (assembly GCF_040651435.1). Classification (NCBI taxonomy): domain Bacteria; kingdom Bacillati; phylum Actinomycetota; class Actinomycetes; order Kitasatosporales; family Streptomycetaceae; genus Streptomyces; species Streptomyces sp. NPDC048479. Next base: position 267,840 of record NZ_JBEZKA010000007.1, on the reverse strand, counting down.
CGGCCTCGGCGCAGGCGCAGGCGACGGCGACCGCGACGACCGCCGCGACACCGATCCAGAGCACGGCGGTGCGGGCCGACGCGGAGACCAGGGAGACGGCTGCGGCCGTGGCCGCAACGGTCACGGCGACGGGTAGCAGCCAGCCGAAGCTGGCCAGGGGCCGCGGATTTCCGGTCGACGTTCCCTGTCGAACCATCAGCATCCTCAGAATCGAACGAGAAAGATCATATGACGACGGGCACGGAGCATATCGGCGTCGGAGAACGGAGGTTGACGGGGGGTCACAAAATTGGCGGGAAGTTCGCGCCCTGGAAACACGAGAGCGCCCCGGACCGTACGGCCCGGGGCGCCCCTTCTGTGCTGTTACGGCAACGGCAACGGCTACGCAGCCGCGGCGTCCACCGCCTGCGCCTTCAGCGCCCGTTCGACGCCCGCGCGCGATTCCGAAATCAGCCGCCGCAGCGCCGCATTCGGCTCCGCCGAGTCCAGCCAGGCGTCCGTCGCGTCCAGCGTGTCCTGCGAGACCTGGAGCGAGGGGTAGAGCCCGACCGCGATCTGCTGGGCGATCTCATGGCTGCGGGACTCCCACACGCCCTTCACCGCCGCGAAGAACCTCTCCGTGTACGGGGCGAGCAGCTCGCGCTGATCGGTCTGGACGAAGCCCGCGATGACCGCCTCCTGAACGGCGTTCGGCAGCTTGTCGGACTCGACGACCGAGGCCCAGGCCTCCGCCTTCGCCTTCGCCGTCGGCCGGGCTGCGCGCGCCGTGGTCGCGTGGCGCTCGCCCGCCGCCGTCTTGTCCCGCTCGTACTCCGCCGCGATCTCCTCCTCGTCGAGCACTCCGACCGCCGCAAGCCGCTCCACGAACGTCCACCGCAGCTCGGTGTCCACGGCCAGGCCCTCGATGGACTCCGTACCGTCGAGCAGCGCCTGCAGCAGGTCGAGCTGCTGCGGCGTCCGCGCGGTCGCGGCGAAGGCGCGGGCCCACGCCAGCTGGTGGTCGCTGCCCGGTTCGGCCGCGCGCAGATGCGCCAGCGTCGCCTCGGTCCACTGCGTCAGCCCCGTCTCGCGCCACTGTGGTGCCGCGTACAGGTCGATCGCCAGCTTCACCTGGCGGTGCAGCGACTGCACGACGCCGATGTCCGACTCCTTGCCGATGCCGGAGAGGACCAGGGACAGATAGTCCCGCGCGGCCAGCTCGCCGTCGCGCGTCATGTCCCAGGCGGAGGCCCAGCACAGCGCCCGCGGCAGCGACTCGGTGAAGTCACCGAGGTGCTCGGTCACGATCCGCAGCGACTCCTCGTCGAGCCGGACCTTTGCATACGTAAGGTCGTCGTCGTTGAGCAGGATCACCGCGGGACGGCGGGTGTTCTGCGGGAACGGCACATCCGTGCGCTCGCCGTCCACGTCCAGCTCGATCCGGTTCGTACGGACCAGCTTGCCGTTCTCGTCGAGGTCGTAGCAGCCGATCGCGATCCGGTGCGGGCGCAGGGTCGGCTCGCCCTTCGCGCCCGCGGGCAGGGCCGGTGCCTCCTGGCGTACGGAGAAGGACGTGACGTACCCCTCCTCGGAGATCTCGATCTCCGGGCGCAGGATGTTGATGCCCGCCGTCTGCAGCCACTTCTGCGACCAGGTCTTCAGATCACGGCCGGAGGTCTCCTCCAGCGCGCCCAGCAGATCGGACAGCTGGGTGTTGCCGTACGCGTGCGCCTTGAAGTACGCCTGCACGCCCTGGAAGAACTCGTCCATGCCGACGTACGCGACGAGCTGCTTCAGCACCGACGCGCCCTTGGCGTACGTGATGCCGTCGAAGTTCACGAGAACGTCGTCGAGGTCGCGGATTTCGGCCATGATCGGGTGGGTCGACGGCAGCTGGTCCTGCCGGTACGCCCAGGTCTTCATGGAGTTCGCGAACGTCGTCCAGGCGTGCGGCCACTTCGAGCCCGGCGCGTACGCCTGGCAGGCGATCGAGGTGTACGTGGCGAACGACTCGTTCAGCCACAGGTCGTTCCACCACTCCATGGTGACCAGGTCGCCGAACCACATGTGGGCCAGCTCGTGCAGGATCGTCTCCGCACGCACCTCGTACGCCGCGTCCGTCACCTTCGAGCGGAAGATGTACTGGTCGCGGATGGTCACCGCGCCCGCGTTCTCCATCGCGCCCGCGTTGAACTCCGGCACGAAGAGCTGGTCGTACTTTGCGAAGGGGTAGGCGTAGTCGAACTTCTCCTGGAACCAGTCGAAGCCCTGCCGCGTGACCTCGAAGATCGCGTCGGAGTCCAGGAACTCGGCGAGCGAGGGGCGGCAGTACACACCGAGCGGAACGGACTGGCCGTCCTTCTCGTAGCTGCTGTGGACCGAGTGGTACGGACCGACGATCAGCGCCGTGATGTACGTGGAGATCCGCGGCGTCGGCTCGAAGCGCCAGACACTGTCCTTGGGCTCCGCCCCCTCCGCCTGCTGCAGCGGGGAGTTCGAGACGACCGTCCAGCCCTCGGGAGCCTTCACGGTGAACTGGAACGTCGCCTTCAGGTCCGGCTGCTCGAACGAGGCGAAGACGCGGCGCGCGTCCGGCACCTCGAACTGCGTGTAGAGGTAAGTCTGCTGGTCCACCGGGTCGACGAAGCGGTGCAGTCCCTCACCGGTGTTGGTGTACCCGCAGTCCGCGACCACCGTCAGCTCGTTCGGGCCCGCGTACAGATGCGGCAGCGCGATCCGCGAGTCCCGGAAAACGGCGGCGACATCCAGCGCCTTGCCGTTCAGCACGACCTGGTGGACGGCCGGGGCGACCAGGTCGATAAAGGTCTCCGCACCGTCCTCGGCGGACTCGAAGCGCACGGTGGTCACGGACCGGAAGGTGCCGTCCTCCTGCGCCGAGCTCAGGTCGAGGTCGATCTCGTACGAGTCGACGGTCAGCAGGCGCGCCCGCTGTTGTGCCTCTTCGCGGGTCAGATTCGTGCCAGGCACGCTGTCATCTCCTCGGTTCGTGACGTTTGTGGCCATCCTTCCACGGGGCGAGGTGCGGCTGCCCGCCTTAATGCGGGTGCCGCGGGGCGCGGTTCGGCGCAGTGCGGCGGAGCCGGGGCTCCGCCCCGGACTCCGCGCCTCAATCGCCGGCGGGGCTGAAAGACTCAGCCCCGCCGGCGATTGAGGACACGACCGCTACGCGCGCAGCTCCGCCGCGACCAGCTCCGCGATCTGCACCGCGTTCAGCGCCGCGCCCTTGCGGAGGTTGTCGTTGGAGAGGAACAGCGCGAGGCCGTTCTCCACGGTCTCGTCGTTGCGGATGCGGCCCACGTACGAGGCGTCCTTGCCGGCCGCCTGGAGCGGGGTCGGGATCTCGGAGAGCTCGACGCCGGGGGCGTCCTTCAGCAGCTCGTACGCGCGCTCCACGCTGATCGGGCGCTCGAAGCGGGCGTTGACCTGCAGCGAGTGGCCGGAGAAGACCGGGACGCGCACGCAGGTGCCGGAGACCTTGAGCTCGGGGATCTCCAGGATCTTGCGGGACTCGTTGCGGAGCTTCTGCTCCTCGTCTGTCTCGAAGGAGCCGTCGTCGACGAGGTTGCCCGCCAGCGGCAGGACGTTGAAGGCGATGGGGCGCTTGTAGACGCGGGGCTCGGGGAAGTCGACCGCGCCGCCGTCGAAGGTCAGCTGGTCGGCGGCCTCGGAGACCTGGCAGGCCTGCGCGTGCAGCTCGGCGACACCGGCCAGACCCGAGCCGGACACGGCCTGGTAGGTGGTGGCGACCATCGCGCTGAGACCGGCCTCCTCGTGCAGCGGGCGCAGCACCGGCATCGCTGCCATCGTCGTGCAGTTCGGGTTGGCGATGATGCCCTTGGGCCGGTTCTTGATCGCGTGCGCGTTGACCTCGGAGACGACCAGCGGCACCTGGGGGTCACGGCGCCAGGCCGAGGAGTTGTCGATCACGACGGCGCCCTGCGAGGCGACCTTCTCGGCGAGCGCCTTGGAGGTCGCGCCACCGGCCGAGAAGAGCACGATGTCCAGACCGGAGTAGTCGGCGGCGGTCGCGTCCTCGACGGTGATCTCCTGGCCCTCCCATTCGAGGGTGGATCCGGCCGACCGGGCGGAGGCGAACAGACGAAGCTCGTCGATCGGGAACTTTCGCTCGGCGAGGATCTTGCGCATGACTCCGCCGACCTGACCGGTGGCTCCGACGATTCCGACCCTCACGGTGACTCCTTCTGTCTGTGCATACGACGCGGGCAGCCTGCCCATGATGCGTATGACCTGGGTCCGCTTGTCCAATCCATTGTCCGGGCTTCGGGACGTGTGAGACAGGACATGCCGACGGGGCGGGTGCTCCGAAGAGCGCCCGCCCCGCCGTCGTACGGCTCGCGCCGTCACATCACACCGTTACGGAGTGACCTTCTCGATCACCACGCTGCCGGCGCCCGCGGCCGTGCCGTGGGCGTTCAGCAGCTGTACTTCGCCGAAGAACTGACGTCCCTCGGGAGCCGGGCCGCCCACCAGAACCTCAGCGCTGACCTGCGCCGACGCCCCATTGGCGAGCTTGACCGGCTTCGTCGAGTCGACCTTGACCGAGCCGAGCGAGGGCGAGAAGAACACATCGCGGTAGTTGTACTCGGTGGTCCCGGCCGGGACGGAGTAGCCGTCGACCACGATGGTGTAGGTGCCGGCGGCCGGCTTGAGCAGGCTCACCGCCTCCTCCGAGTCGCCGTCCGCCGACTGTCCGACCTGGACACCGTTCAGCAGGACGGTCAGGTCCAGGTCGGCGCCGGTGTCGGAGACCCCGCCGATGGCGACGTCGAGACGCTCGACGCCCTCACCGACGGTGACGGTCGACTCCTGCGACTCACCGTTCTTGATGGACGGACGGGCGACCTTGGCCGAGCCCAGCGAACCGCCCGCGAGCTTGCCGTCGATCGCGGCGAAGCCGTTGGTGACCTTCCACTCGACAGGGGCCGGCGTACCGACCTTCGCCTCGGGGAGCGTCTTGACGGCCGGGTCGAAGGACGCGCCCAGCAGGCTGACGTCCAGCTTGTACGGGTTGTCGAGCAGCGGAGACGTACGCCGCGACTCGACCTCGATCTCCCAGACGCCCGGGGTCGGCTCGGGGTACGAGCGCAAGTCCGGACGGCAGGTGTTCGCCGGATTGTTGTAATTGGGGTAGCAGAAGATCGTCGAGCTGTCCTCGACTCCCACGCCGTACGGGTGGATGCCGATGAACCGGGTCTGGCTCTTCGCGGCCAGACCGCCGAGCGCGACCTCGAGGTTCTTCGCGCCCTCGGGCACCGTGATGAAGTACGACTTGTAGCTGTTGCGCTGCACCGAGCCGGACGCCGAGAAGGTGTACGCAGGCTTCGCGAGCTCCTTGGAGACGACCACGGTCGTCATGATCTGCTTGTCCACGCCCTCGGTGCGCGGGTCGTCCGCCTCCAGGATCGCGCTGTGCAGACCGGCTGTCCGGGGCCTGGCCTCGACCTTGACGGTGACCGGGGTGTTCAGCGGCAGCGTGACCGCGCCGCTGCCGGGAAGGTCGAAGGTGCCGTCGTTGTACTTCCAGTCCAGTTCGTGCCGCACGGGGCGGTCCGGGCCGGTCGTCCGCGTGATGACGACGTCGTAGGACTTCTTCTGGCCGGCCTTCAGACCGCCCTCGCGGTCGTAGAGGCCGGTGCCGAAGCCGGGGGTCTTCAGCGCGAAGTCGATCGCGGTGTCGACCGGGGCCTTGACGCTGTACTCATGGGCGGTGGCGCCGTCCTCGATGGCGTCCCATGCGTCCACGATGTTGATCAGGCCGGAGCCCTGCTCATGCGCCTGCACTCCGGGGATACGGTGCGCGGTGCTGGTCAGCGCCGTGCGCAGCTTCGCCGGGGTCAGCTCGATGTGCCGCTGCTTGGCGGCCGAGAGCAGCAGTGCGCTCGCGCCCGCGGCCTGCGGCGAGGACATCGAGGTGCCCTGCAGCATGGAGTAGCCGGCCGGGAGCTGGTAGCCCGCCTCCGCGACCGGGCTGCCGGGCAGCCAGGTCTGGGTGGTGTTGATGGAGGCGCCGGGCGCGGTGATGATCGGCGCGAAGCCGCCGTCCTCGCGCGGCCCGCGGGAGGAGAAGGGGAGCATGGCGTACTTCTTGGTCACCGCGGAGCCGTAGTTGGCGGCCCAGGTCTCCTTGGAGATGGCGGCGCCGACGGAGATGACCTTGTCGGCGAGGCCCGGGTCGCCGATGGTGTTGGTGCCCGGACCCTCGTTGCCGGCCGAGATGACCAGCTGGACGCCGTAGGTGTCGATGAGGCGGGTGTAGAGCTCGGAGCGGGCGTTGTTGCCGTCGTTCAGCGCGGGCAGACCACCGATGGACATGTTGATGATGTCCACGCCGCGGTTGATGACCAGGTCGGCCATGCCCTCGGTGAGCGCGATGTTGGTGCAGCCGCCGCTCCAGGTGCAGGCGCGCGAGGAGACCAGTTTGGCGCCGGGCGCCTCACCGTTCATCTTGCCGCCGAAGAGGCTGTTGGCGGCGGTGATGCCGGCGACGTGGGTGCCGTGCTCGCTCTCGATGACGCCGATGTTGACGTAGTCGGCCTTGGCGCCCGCGTCGTTGTAGACGACGTCCTTGCGGACCTCGATGACGAACGGGATCTGCTCGACGACGTCGGTCGCCGGGTTGTCCTTGCCGAAGTGGCCGATCTGGAAGCCGTTCTTGTACGGCTTCATCACGGTGTCGTTCGAGAAGTTCCCGTCATTGTCCAGGTCGACGGTGGCGGTCCGGGTGCCCGGGTCGTACAGCACGCCCCAGACGTCGGTGGTGTCGCCGTCCCGGTTGAGGTCACCGGCCATGTCGCCGCCCTTGGTGGCGGCCTCGGCGAAGAGGTTGAACTTGTACGCGCCCGCCGGGGCGGAGTACGTACGGCCGTTGACGGCGAACGTCGGCCCGCTGACGTCGAGCGACATCCGGCGCCAGGTCCCGTCGCCGTCCGCCACCGGGTCGGTCGCGGTGACCCAGTCGACGATCTTGCGTTCGCCGGTGGTGGTCTTCTGCAGCGCGGGGTGGCCGAGGTCGACACCGGAGTCCAGGATGCCGATCGTCACGCCCCGGCCGTCCGCCTTGGGGTGCTGCTTGACGAAGTCCACCGCGCCGGTCTCGAAGGACGGGTTGTACGGGTTCTTCGCCGGGGTGTTCTTTCCGGGCGCCGGGTAGTTCGCGGCCTGCGTACCCGCGGTGCCCGCGGCCTTGGTGGTGTCTGCCGCCGGGGTCGGGTCGTCCAGCTTGACCTCGTGCTTGAGATCGATGCCGTGGACGCTGGAGAGCTTGGCGGCCGCCTTCAGCGCGGCCTCCGCCTTGGCGGTGGGAAGGGTGGCCCGTACGTAACCGAGCTGGTCGAACGTCCTGCCCACGACGGCGCCCTGGACGGCGTCCAGCTGCCCGACGACCTGCTCGGTCGCGCCGGGTGCGGTGGCGACCATCACGGTGACGCTCTTCTCGCCCTTGGCCTCGGCCTGGGCGAGAAGTTGGGCGTCGGCCGAACCGAGCTTGTCGGAGGAGGACTTGGCCTTGACGCCGGAGGTGCCGGCCGGATCGTCGGCGGGCGCGGCCGAGAAGGCAGGTGCGGCGCCTGCGGCGATCAGTGCGGTCACGAGCGACGCGGCGGCCGCTATACGGGCCACGCGTCTGTGACCTGGTACGGAGCGCCCTGGAATGGAGCTCTGGGATTCGGGGGTCATCAGCATCCCTGTATGTGAAAGGTAGGGTCCGGAATTCGGTGCCGGATGACCGCTCAGCCTTTCGTAAGTGACAGGGGTTTGTGGAGGGTTGGCAGCGACGGGACTCGGTCATGGCGCAGATCCGCCACTGCGACGGATACGCCATGCGGGACAATTGGGTGCTTCTCCGGCCGGGACCCGTGGTTGGGACCTGCGGGTGGGACCCGTGGTTGGACCTGCGGGTGGGACCCGCGGTCAGGACACTGGGCCGGGACCTGCCGCCGGGACCCGCGGTCAGGACACTGCCGCCGGGACCTGCCGCCGGGACCCGCCGGCGCCGGCCTCAGTCCTCGTGGATGCGGGCGTAGTGCCGCGACGCCTTCGCGCGGTTGCCGCACACCGCCATGGAGCACCAGCGGCGCGTGCCGTTCCGTGACGTGTCGAAGAAGTGCAGGATGCACGCCTCATGTGCGCATTCGCGGATCCGGTCGGGCGCGGTGCGCAGCAGATCGAGATGGCCGCGGGCGGCGGTCCAGCCGGGACCCCAGGCCGGGTCCGCGAATTCCGCCTCCTCGCCGGGACCGTCCGCGGTGAGTTTGGCGCGGATGCGCCCATGGCCGAGCACCTCGTCGACGCGGGCGGCCGCGGCCGGGTCGCCGGGGCTGTCGACGAGGGCGGCGAGCGCGTCGCGGGCAGTCACCGTCCGCTCCAGGGTGGCCGCGTCCGCGGTGAACCGTTCCGCGAGGCCGTTGGCCGTCAGCCAGATGTGCAGCCCGTCGACCCCGGTCAGCAGGTCCTGGCGTACGTCGTCCCGCATCCACCGGGTGTTGAGCAGGTCGAGGGAGACCGGCTCGCCGGTGAGCGGCCGCGGATCGGACATGGCGGGCATCCCTGGGCTCCTCCCGTAGCTAACCCCTCAAGAGTACGTGACCGGTTGACCCGCTCGATTCTAACCTCTAAAGTCGAATTAAGTGGTTAGCTCGTATCGACTTCCGGAAGGTGTGCCATGACGGCGACCAGCGCTCTGCGTACCGGCCATATCGGCCTCAATGTCACCGATCTCGACCGTTCGCTCCCCTTCTACGGGGACGTCCTCGGCTTCGACGTACTCGGGCAGGGCAAGGACGAAGGCCGCCGCTTCGCCTTCCTCGGCCGGGACGGGCAGCTCGTCCTCACGCTCTGGCAGCAGGCGGACGGGGCGTACGCGCCCGCGCTCGCCGGGCTGCACCACCTCGCCTTCGAGGCCGAATCCATCGAGCAGGTCCGCGCGGCGGAGGCGCGGCTGAAGACGCTCGGCGTCGACTTCGCCCACGAGGGCGTGGTCGCCCACGGTGAGGGCGCGGCCTCCGGCGGGATCTTCTTCCACGACCCGGACGGCACCCGTCTCGAGATCTACGCCCCCTCGGGCGCCGAGGGCGCTCCCGTACCGACCGTGGCGGCGCCCACCTGCGGTTTCTTCTAAGGGAGTTGGCCACCGTGGACCCGTACCAGGAGCCGTACCATCATGGCTCGCTCGCCGTGCAGCGGCGCGTCGGCGTATCCGACCAGGCCGCGCACGTAGGTCGCTCCATCGGCGACGGCATCAAGCCGGTCGCCGCCGCCTTCCTGGGCCTCCAGCCCATGCTGGTGCTCGGCGCTGCGGACGCGGCGGGCCGGATGTGGGCCTCGCTGCTCACCGGCCCGCCCGGTTTCGTACGGGCCACGGGGGCGCACTCCATCTCGGTCGCCGGCAGCGTCCACCAGGGCGACCCGCTCGCCGGCGCCCTCGCCGCGGGCCCACTGCCCGTCGGCACGATCGCGCTCGACCCGCGCACCCGCCGCCGGATGCGGCTGGACGGTACGGCCCGCCCGTCGGCGCGCGGCCTTGCGATCGAGGCCGAGCGGGTCTTCGCCAACTGCCCGAAGTATCTGCAGAAGCGGGAGCTGTACGCAGTCGGCCCGGACGGCGGGCACCTGGCCGGCGACGCCCGGCGTGGCGGACACCTCACCTCTGACCAGGAGGAGTTCGTTCGCGCAGCCGACACCTTCTTCATCGCCACCGGCACGCCGGAAGGCGTCGACGCCAGTCATCGCGGTGGCAACCCCGGCTTTGTGCAGGTCACCTCGCCCGCGACGCTGAGCTGGCAGGACTATCCGGGCAATGCAATGTTCCTGACGCTGGGCAACCTCGAGAGGGACCCCCGCGCCGGAATGCTCTTCCTCGACTGGAGCACCGGAACCACGCTCCAGCTCGCCGGTACCGCGCGCACCGACTACTCCGATGCGGGCCGCACCACCCGGTTCACCGTCGAGCAGGTCGTCGAGACCGAGGCGGCCAGCCCGCTGCGCTGGTCCGTCCCCGAGTACTCGCCCGCCAACCCGCCCGTCTGACCCGCCCCTCTGAAACCCGCCCGCCTGCGACCCGCCCGGCCGAAACGTGCCCGTCCGAAGTCCGTCGGTGTCCGTACCTCTACCCTCACCGCATGAACAGGCAGTTGCGGAACAGGGAGTTGCGAGTTGCGGCCTACGCCGTGTGCGTACGGGCGGAACAGATCCTGCTCGCCCGCTGGGTGGCCCGCGACGGCGTCAAGAAGTGGACGCTGCCCGGCGGCGGCATGGACCACGGGGAGGACCCGCTCGAGACGGTCGTCCGCGAGGTCGAGGAGGAGACGGGGTACGCGTCCGAAATGACCGCGCTGCTCGGCATCGACACCATCCGCCGCCAGTACCCGCGCAAGCTCGGTGCGTTCGCCGACTTCCAGGGGCTGCGCATCGTCTACGAGGGCCGGATCGCCGGCGGGGAGCTGCGCCATGAGACGGACGGGTCCACGGACCTCGCCGCGTGGCATCCGCTGGACGCGGTGACAGGTCTGGAGCGGGTCGAACTTGTCGACGTCGGTCTTGCGTTGTGGCGCTCGCGGCCCCCGGTGGGCCGGATCGCCGGAAAAGGCTGATAGCCGCTCAACTCTTCCACCCCGGGCAACGCCGCACCCTCCGCCCGAGTCCCCTCAGCCGACCGCAGCCGTAAAGCGGTCGAAGAGCACTGAGAGAGCAGCGGAAGACAGGGGACTGGCATGTCATTACGTACGGTGCGTACGGTCCGGGCGGCGTTGACGGGAGCGGTGGCGGTGGCAGCCCTGGCCGCTGCCGCCCTGGTGAACCCCGCCGCCGCGGACAGCGGGACGGGCGGGACGGGCGGGACCCACCGCAGCACCCAGCGGGCGATCGAGGCCGCCGTCCGCGACGGAGTGCCCGGAGTCGTTGCCCAGGCGCGCGACCACGACGGCACCTGGAGCGGCACGGCCGGCGTGGCGAACCTGCGGACCGGGCGCGAGCGTCTGCCGCAGGACCGCTTCCGCGTCGGGTCCATCACCAAGACCTTCGTCGCCACGGTCGTGCTCCAGCTGGAGGCCGAAGGCAGACTGAGCCTGGACGACACCGTGGAGCAGTGGCTCCCCGGTGTGGTGCGCGGCAACGGCCACGACGGGCGCAGGATCACTCTGAGGCAACTTCTCAACCACACCAGCGGGATCTACAACTACACCGGCGACCCGGGCTTCCTGGAGAAGGTCTTCGGCGACGGCTTCTTCCAGCACCGCTACGACACCTGGACGCCGCGGCAGCTGGTGGAGCTCGCGATGGGCCACCGACCCGAGTTCACCCCCGGCACGGCCTGGAAGTACTCCAACACCAACTTCATCCTCGCCGGAATGGTCGTCGAACGGGCGACGGGGCGTCCGTACGGGTCCGAGATCGAGCGCCGGATCCTGCGCCCGCTCCAGCTGCGCGCCACCTCCGTGCCCGGGACCGAGGCCCGGATGCCGCGCCCCAGCGGCCGGGCCTATTCGAAGCTGTCCGAGGACCCGAAGGCGAAGATCCATGACGTGACCGAACTGAACCCGTCGGCCGCCGGGTCGGCGGGCGAGATGGTCTCCGACTCCGCCGATCTGCAACGTTTCTACCGGGCGTTGCTGAAGGGCGAGTTGCTGCCGCAGCGGCAACTGCGGGAGATGACCACGACCGTCCCGACGGACCCGAAGGAGCCGTACAACCGCTACGGTCTCGGCCTGATGCGGCACACGACGAGCTGTGGCACCGAGGTCTGGGGCCACGGAGGCGGAATTCACGGTTCCGCGTCCGAGGCGCTCATCACCCGGGACGGGAGCCACTCGCTGGCGCTGAACTTCAACGGCGACTGGGCGGGGGACAGCGAGGCGGTCGTCGAGGCGGAGTTCTGCGGCTGACCAGGTTGGCGGCTCACCGCGGCAGCACGACCACATACGCCGCCGGGTCGCGGTCGGTTGCCGCCATCAGCGCCGTACGGACCACGGTCGCCTGCTGCTCCAGTGACTCCCGCAGCTTCTTCGGCGTGATGTGTACGACGGTGATGCCGAGCCGCTCCAGATGCTCGCGCTTGCGGGCGTACTCCGTCCACAGCGCGTCCTCGTCGTGGCGGGGCGCGCGGGTGTCCAGCTCGACGGCGACGGCCTGCTCGGGCCAGTAGGCGTCGATTCCGCCAAGGTGGGGGCCGCCGGGGAGGCGCAGGTCGACGTTCCAGACGGGGTCGGGGAGTCCGCCGGTGCGCACCAGCTCGTACAGCCGGTCCTCGGCGAGCGCCCGCCCCTCGGCGAGCAGTGAGTCGACGGCGTCCACCACATGGGGCCGGTTCAGCAGCCGCGCGCGGTTCAACTCCTTGACGACGGCGGCGGGTTCGCAGTGCCCGCCGCGTACCGCCTCGGTGAGCAGCCGGCGTACGGCCTTGGCGTCGGGAAGCTCCGCGACGGCGTCCGCGAGGGCGCGCGGCACAGGTGCGACGGGCAGACCGGTGATCACTTCCGGTCGCGGCAGGGCGTGCGCCCGGACCAGCCGGGCGCATCCGGTCGACCGCAGCCGCCGGGTGCGGGGCACGAGGACGTCGATCCGCTCGAGCGAGAGCAGCGGCGGAGCGGCCGCGAATCCGCGCAGGGCGAGCGCGGCGAGTCCGGTGATCATGGCCTCGCCGTACCGGGTCGCGTCGTCGGCCTTGTCCGGCCCGGCCTGTGCGGGCAAGACCGGCCGCCCGGCGTACAGCAGTGCGCCGTGCAGCCGCTCCTCGCTGGTCGGCGGACCGGGGTGCAGGAGGTACACACCGGGCAGCAGCAGCTGCCAGGGCCCGCCGGGCCGGCACTGGGCGGTGGTCCGGGCGGCCGAGACGCCGTGGGCGCGCAGCTGCGCGACGGACAGCACGCGCCGCTGCACGTCGGCGAGGTGGCTCAGGGGGAGGGGGGAAAGCGGGGTGTTGTGTTTCATGTCCGGGAGACTCCCGCGCTGGGACGGCCCGCTAACCGCTGTTACAAGCTCGTTGACAAATCTGGACAAGCCCGTCCTAAAGTACGGGCGTTCGACTGCCGAAAAGAGCCACTTCATACCGAGCACACCCCCGCCGCCCGCCTGCCCCCGCACCCTGGGATGCCGAGAGCACACCGAGCCGGGGGGGACCGCCCTGCGATGCCGGGGCATGCCGAGCCGGGGAGGACCGGCCGCCAGCCACGTGGCGGCGCGAAGCTGTCGCATCCCGCCGGGGGAGTGGGGGGTCTCGTCACCCATGTCCCACCCGTGGATGAGGGCTTGCCTCACGCTGAGTGCCCGGGATGCCGGGGGCACGCCGGGCCGGGGAGGACCGCCCTGCGATGCCGGGGCATGCCGAGCCGGGGAGGACCGGCCGCCAGCCACGTGGCGGCGCGAAGCTGCCGCATCCCGCCAGGGGACGTGGGGGGCCTCGTCCCTCACGTCCCACCCGGGGGTCCGGGGGCTTGCCCCCGGTTACGGGAAGGGGGGTGGGGTGAAGACCCCTCAGGCACCCGCCCCCGCGCCCCCGTCGCACGCCTGTCCCCGCAGCGCCCTCGCCAGGTCGTCCCGTGCCTCCAGCACCAGACGCCGCAGCGCCGGCGGCGCGCCCGCGTGGCCGTTCAGCCACGCGTCCGTCGCCGCCAGCGTCCCCTCGTCGTCCTGCAGGCCGGGGAACAGGCCCTTCACCACGTCCATGCCGATCTGGATGGACCGGTCCGCCCACACCCGCTCGATCGCCTCGAAGTACTTCGACGCGTACGGCGCCAGCAGCTCCCGCTGCCCCGCCTGCACAAAGCCCGAAATCGTCGCCTCCACCAGCGCGTTGGAGAGCGTGTCCGACTCGACGACCTGCGCCCACGCCTGGTCCTTCACCGCCGCCGACGGCCGTGCCGCCAGGCACCGCATCTGGTGGCGCTTGCCCGAGGCCGTGTCGTCGCGGGCCAGCTCGTCCGCGATGACCGACTCGTCCGCCACCCCGTGCGAGGCCAGCGGCTCCAGGAACGCCCAGCGCAGCTCCTGGTCCACCTCCAGGCCGTCGATCTTCGCCGTACCTTCCAGCAGGCCCCGCAGCAGCTGCAGATCGGCCGCCGACGTCGCCGCCGTCGCGAAGAACCGCGCCCACGTCAGCTGGTGCTGGCTGCCCGGCTCGGCCAGCCGCAGTTCGCGCAGCGCGCCTTCCGCCAGCAGCCGCCCGCCCTGTTCGCGCCACTCGGGCGCCGCGTAGTGCTGGAGCGCCGACCGCGCCCACGCGTGCAGCATCTGCAGCACACCGATGTCCGACTCGCGCCCCGCGAACCGCAGCACCAGATCGATGAAGTCCCGCGCCGGCATCAGCGCGTCCCGGGTCAGATTCCACAGCGCCGACCAGCACAGCGCCCGCGCCAGCGGGTCCGTGATGTCGCCCAGATGTGCCCGCAGCGTCGCCAGCGAGCCCTCGTCGAAGCGGATCTTGCAGTACGTCAGGTCCTCGTCGTTGACCAGCACGAGGTCCGGCCGCTCCGCCCCGGTCAGCCCGTCCACGACGGTCCGCGGCCCGGCGACGTCCGCCTCGGCGCGCGCGTACCGCACCAGTTCCCCGCCCGACCGCCGGTACAGCCCCACCGCCACCCGGTGCGGCCGGAGCTCGGGATGCGACTCGGCCGCCTCCTGGACCACCGCGAGCTGAGTGATCCTGTCGCCGGCGTCGTACGTGACCACCGGGGTGAGGGAGTTGACGCCGGCCGTCTGCAGCCAGGACTGCGACCACGCCACCATGTCCCGCCCGGACGTCTCCGCAAGCACCGACAGCAGGTCGCCGAGGCGCGTGTTCCCGTATTCGTGCCGCTTGAAGTAGCGCCTCGCGCCCTCCAGGAACGCCTCGCGCCCCACGTACGCGACCAGCTGCTTCAGCACGGACGCGCCCTTCGCGTACGTGATCCCGTCGAAGTTGAGCTTCGCGGCCTCCAGGTCATGGATGTCGGCCGTGATCGGATGCGTGGACGGCAGTTGATCGGCGCGGTACGCCCACGACTTGCGGTTGTTGGCGAAGGTCACCCAGCCGTTGCTGAACCGGGTCGCCTCCACCAGCGAGAACGAGCCCATGAAGTCCGCGAACGACTCCTTCAGCCACAGGTCGTCCCACCACTGCATGGTGACCAGATCGCCGAACCACATATGCGCCATCTCGTGCAGGATGACGTTGGCCCTGCGCTCGTACGACGCCTGTGTCACCTTCCCGCGGAAGATGAACTCCTCGCGGAAGGTGACACACCCGGGGTTCTCCATCGCGCCGATGTTGTACTCGGGCACGAACGCCTGGTCGTACTTCCCGAAGGGGTACGGGTAGTCGAAGTGGTCGTGGAAGAAGTCCAGGCCCTGCTTCGTCACCAGGAAGATGTCGTCCGCGTCGAAGTACCTGGCGAGCCCCTTGCGGCACATCGCACCGAGCGGGATCTCCAGCGTTGTACCGTCGTCGAACGTCCGGGTGTAGAGGTCGGTCTCGTAGTGGTACGGACCGGCGACGACCGCGGTGATGTATGTCGAGATCGGCTTGGTCTCGGCGAACCGCCACACCCCGTCCCCGTCGGGCGCGCCCGTGCCGTTGCTCCAGACCGTCCAGCCGTCGGGCGCGGTCACCTCCAGTCGGAACGGCGCCTTCAGGTCCGGCTGTTCGAATGTGGCGAAGACACGGCGCGCGTCGGCCGGCTCGTACTGGGTGTACAGGTAGACCTCGCCGTCCTCCGGGTCGATGAAGCGGTGCAGCCCCTCGCCCGTACGGCTGTAGGCACACTGCGCGTCCACGACCAGCACGTTTTCCGCGGCGAGGCCGTCCAGCGCGATCCGCGAGCCGTCGAAGACGGCGGCCGGGTCCAGCTTTTCGCCGTTCAGCGTCACGGCCGTCACGGCGGGCGCCAGCAGATCGGCGAAGGTCGAGGCGCCCGGCTGTGCGGAACGGAAGCGGATCGTCGTCACCGAACGGAATGTGCGCGGCCCGGAGTCCTCCGCGGCCTCCCCGACCGCCGAACGCAGGTCGAGGGCGACCTCGTACCCGTCGACGGACAGCAGCTCGGCCCGCTGACGGGCCTCGTCGCGGGACAGATTCTCACCGGGCACGGGCACTCCTTCGTGTCTCGTTCGAACAGCACCGATCCTCCCATGTGCACCTGGCACGCGGTATCAGGGAATCCTCGGGCGAGCGGTGGCGTTGCCCGTTCTAGGCACACGCGACGTGCTAACGAGGAGAGACATGTCCGAGAACGGCAAGCCCGGCAAGATCACGGCCGACTTCTGGTTCGACCCCCTGTGCCCCTGGGCCTGGATGACGTCCCGCTGGATGCTCGAGGTGGAGAAGGTCCGCGACGTCGAGGTCCGCTGGCATGTGATGAGCCTCGCCGTCCTGAATGAGCCCAAGCTCGACGAGCTCCCGGAGAAGTACCGCGAGGGCATGAAGCAGGCGTGGGGCCCGGTCCGCGTCGTCATCGCCGCGCAGCAGAAGTACGGCGACGAGGTCCTCGGCAAGCTCTACACCGCGCTCGGCACCCGCTTCCACAACCGCGGCGAGGGCGCCACCCGTGAGGCGATAGTGGCCTCGCTGGAGGAGGTCGGCCTGCCGGCGGAGCTGATCGAGTACGCCGACTCCGACGCGTACGACACCGAGTTGCGCGCCTCGCACAAGGAAGGCATCGACAAGGTGGGCCAGGAGGTCGGCACGCCGGTCATCGCGGTTCCCGGCAGCAACGGCGAGCAGATCGCCTTCTTCGGCCCGGTCGTCACTCCCGCCCCGAAGGGCGAGGAGGCGGCGAAGCTGTGGGACGGCACGCTGATGGTCGCGTCCATCCCGGGCTTCTACGAGATCAAGCGCACGCGTACGCAGGGCCCGATCTTCGACTGAATTCACTCCGGCACGGGCAGCCGTACGGGGTCGGGAAACGGACGTTTGTTCCCGCCGGTGCGGAGATTACGGCAGGCCGGCTTGGTGCACAGCCAGAAGTCGCCGACGTACTTCCTGGCGGTGCGGTCCCTGGCCCACTTTTTCTCGGCGTCGTTCAACGGGCGGTGAGTCTCGTCGGACTTGCAGGTGTCGCACCACATGGTCCTCGGCATGGCGCCCCCTCGTCAGTCGGTGGCGGGGAGTTTAGACCGAGGCGAAGTGGGAGCGACAGCACAAAACAGGGCGGCCCCCGCGAGTCACATCCTCGCGGGGGCCGCCCCTTTTCATCCGCCTGCAGGTGAAGGTTGAGAAGACGATCACGAGCAGGACGACCATGTGGCGTTACGGCGACGGCGCCACGGCGGCGGCGCTACGGAGCGAGCAGAAGGTTGTTCGCGCGCTGCTTGGCTGACGCGTAACGCTTCGCCACGTCCTGCCAGTTGACGACCTTCCACATCGCCTCGATGAAGTCCACCTTCTGGTTCTTGTACTGAAGGTAGAAGGCGTGCTCCCAGGCGTCGAAGACCAGGATCGGGACCGAGCCCTGGCCGACATTGCCCTGGTGATCGTAGATCTGCTCGACGATCAGACGGCCGCTGACCGGCTCGTATGCGAGGACGCCCCAGCCCGAGCCCTGCGTGGTCGCGGAGGCCTTGGTCAGCTGGGACTTGAAGCCGGCGAAGGAGCCGAAGGACTCGGCGATCGCGTCGGCGAGCTCGCCGACGCCGTCCTTCTCCAGCGGCTCGCCGCCGCCGTCGCCGGTCATGTTGTGCCAGTAGATCGAGTGCAGGATGTGGCCGGAGAGATGGAACGCGAGGTTCTTCTCCAGGCCGTTGACCGAGCCCCAGGCTTCCTTCTCGCGCGCCTCCGCGAGCTGCTCGAGCGTGTCGTTGGCGCCCTTGACGTAGGCGGCGTGGTGCTTGTCGTGGTGGAGCTCGATGATCTCCGGGTTGATGACCGGTTCGAGCGCCGCGTAGTCATAGGGAAGTTCAGGAAGCGTGTACATGGCCATGTCCGGTCCCTCCGGGTGCTTATTGCATATCTTATGCAGGTGCACGCTAGCAGCAGGAGGGCCGGGGGGTGATCAGGCGATGGTCCTAGGACTCCAGGTGGTCGTCAGGCTGTCGCCGATCCGCTCGCGCGCCTGGTTCGCGGGGAGGCGGAGGCGCGGCGAGCGGAGCGGGGAGGCGAGATTGTCATATGCCGTGCGGTGTGGATAGAGGGCGCGCGACGTCGAAAAGCACGGACGATGCTTCCCGGACACGGAGAACCCCCGGGCCGTGGCGGCCCGGGGGTCCAATGCGCTGCGCCGTATCGCCGACCCGGCGGAATCTCAAGCCCGTTCGGCGGAAGCTCAAGCGGGTCCGGCAGTCTGAGCCGTCCGGCGTTTGAGGACGAACCGGCCACCGGACGGCGTGAGTCGGCCCGGGGGCACCGCGTCCGATCGCCGACCTGGCGGAAGCTCAAGCGGGTCCGGCAGTCTGAGCCCGTGCGGCGTTTGAGGACGAACCGGCCACCGGACGGCCCCGGTCACCCCTCACGCGTCGCTCGGCTCCGCGTCCACCGGCTCCACTCCGCCCCGCGCCGCCCTCACCTGACGCACATAGCCCACGGCCGCAAGCGCCAGCGTCAGCCCACCCGTGTAGTACAGCTGCGTACGCGTGTCCGCCTCGCGCGCCATCAGGACGAAGACCGTCGCCATGCCCGCCAGCGCGACCCAGGTCAGCGTCGGGTACAGCCACATCCTCACCACCAGCTTCTCCGGTGCCTCGCGCTCGATCCGGCGACGGAGCAGGAGCTGGGAGACGGCGATGAAGATCCACACGACCAGGATGATCGCGCCGATCATGTTGAGCAGCCACATGAAGACATCGTCGGGCCGCCAGTAGCTGAGCAGCACACACGCGAAACCGACGACGGAGGAGACCAGTACGGCAGTGCGCGGCACACCGCTGAAGACCTTGCCGAGCACCTTCGGGCCCTGGCCGCGGGCCACCAGCGAGCAGGCCATGCGGGAGGCGCCGTAGACGTTGGCATTCATCGCGGAGAGCAGCGCGACCAGCACGACCACATTCATGATCTGGCCGGCACCAGGGATGCCCAGGTGGTCGAGGGTCGCGACGTACGGGCCCTTCTCGACGACCTTCGGGTCGCCCCACGGGACCAGCGTGACGATGACGGCCATCGAGCCGATGTAGAAGATCGCGATGCGCCACATCGCCGTACGCACGGCCTTGGCGACGCCCTGGACCGGGTGCTCGGACTCGGCCGCGGCGATCGTGACCGTCTCCAGGCCGCCGTACGCGAAGACCGAGGCGAGCAGACCCACGACGAGGCCTTCGGAGCCGTTCGGCATGAAGCCGCCGTCGCCCGTGAGGTTGGCGGTGCCGGGCGCGTCGGTGCCCGGCAGGATGCCGAGGATCGCCAGCACGCCGATGCCCAGGAAGAGCGCGATCGCGCCGACCTTGAGCGCCGCGAACCAGAACTCGAACTCGCCGAAGTTCTTCACCGCCGCCAGGTTCGTACCGCAGAACACCAGCATGAAGAGGGCGACCCAGGCCCACTCCGGTGTGCCCGGCAGCCAGCCGGTCATGATCTTCGCGGCGCCGATGCCCTCGAGGCCGACGGCCACACAGAGCAGGAACCAGAACGCCCAGCCCGCGGTGAAGCCCGCCCAGGGGCCGATCGCCCGCTCGGCGTGCACCGAGAAGGAGCCGGAGGCCGGGTTCGCCGCCGACATCTCGCCGAGCATGCGCATCACGAGCATGACGAGCAGCCCGGATATCGCATAGGCGATGACGATGGACGGGCCGGCCGCGGCGATGCCGGCGCCGGAGCCGACGAAGAGTCCGGCGCCGATCACACCGCCAAGGGCGATCATCGACAGATGGCGTTGCTTGAGTCCGTGCGAGAGCGAAGCGTCGGCCTGCTGGTCGACGGGCGCAGGCGCGGAGGTCCGAGACATGGGCGTGCCCTGTTCAGTCGCTGAGACGGGGGAGCGGACCAGTCTGGGCATGGGACCCGCTTACGAGGAACGTATGTCCGCTATACGGGCACGATGCTCACACAAGGTGAACACTTGCGCACGTCGTCACAGCGTCGCAAACGTCGCGCATGCGTCGCACACGTCCCGCGCGTCCCGCCGCGACCAGGAGCGCTGCGGCAGCCGGGTTGGCGGGACTCCACAGTCTCTCCGGAGTCCGTCCCTCCGCGCAAAACGGTCCCACTCCGCTCCGACCTCAGTGACGAGCATCACGCCAACTCGCGTATGACGGGCGGCTTTTGTTTGATCCCCACCAAAGCGCTCCGTCGGCCTTTGTCGGCGGCTGATGGTGATCGAGCGATCACCGCGAGATAGCGTCGCCGTGTCCTTACCTGCCCTCACCTCCGCGGAGTCCCGATGAGTACTGCTTCCGTCACCTCCCGTCCCGGAGCGGTCCTCGCCGACCTGCTGCCCGCCTCCCGTACCCGGGACATCGCGCTCGTCGTCGGCGGTGCGGCACTCACCGGCATAGCGGCCCAGCTCACCGTCCCGGTCCCGGGCTCGCCGGTCCCGGTCTCCGGCCAGACCTTCGCCGCGCTCCTCGTCGGCACCGCGCTCGGCGCCCGCCGTGGCTTCCTCTCCCTCGCGCTCTACGCGGTGGTCGGCATGGCGGGCATGCCGTGGTTCGCGGAGGGCGATTCCGGCTATGCGATGCCGTCCTTCGGCTACATCCTCGGCATGCTGCTCGCCGCCACGGTCGTCGGCGCCCTCGCGCGCCGCGGCGCCGACCGCTCCGTGCTGCGCACCGCGGGCGCGATGGTGGCCGGCTCCGTGATCATCTACGCGGTCGGCGTCCCGTACCTGGCCCTGGCCACCGGGATGACGATGGGTCAGGCAGTGTCCGCGGGCCTGGTGCCGTTCCTCATCGGCGACGCTCTGAAGGCCGCCCTGGCGATGGGCGCGCTGCCCACCGCCTGGAAGCTCATCGGCCGCCGGGGCTGATGTTGTAGTTCTGCCGGAAGAGGTTCGCCGGGTCGTACAGCGACTTGACCCCGGCGAGCCTCTCCAGCCGTTCGGCGTCGTACAGCCCCTGCGTACGGTCCCCGCCGCCGAAGGCGAAGTTGAGCGAGCGGCCCACGGTCAGCGGCTCCAGCACCCCGAACGCCCGCCCGTGCAGGGCGCGGACCGCGTCCAGGTCCGGGCCGTCCAGCGGATTCAGCACCCGCACCAGATAGCGCGCGTCGCGGAACGGCACCGCGTTCGGAGTCTTCGGCTCCCGCTCCAGCGCCCCGCCCAGATGGTTGATCTGCACCACGGACATCACCGGCGCACCGGGCCCGGTCAGGACCCCGCCGTCGGCGGCTCCCGGCAGCCCATGACCGGTGGCCTGCACGCCGGCCGGCAGCCCGTGCCCGGCCGCGTACGCCACTGCCGAGCGCACCTCCTCGGCGTCGGCCGCACCGACGATCAGCGTCGGCCGCCGGCTGAACCCCGTCTGGAATCCGGCCAGTTCGTCCTCGTAGCCGGTGTCACCAGGGCGGAAGGTGGTCTCGGCGGTGGGAAGCATGAAGAGGGCCCTCCGTTCGTTCCTTGGCGGCTTTCACGGAGAGCGTGTCTCAATAACCTGACATCTGCCGTCAGGTTTGGGTCAGGATCCGGGGCGACACGCAAGGGGGCCCGCAGCCACCGACGGCTGCGGGCCCCCTTGCGTGTTGACCACCTACGACCGGGTGACCGCGTCCTGCACACCGCTCTGGGCGCCGTCGGCATCGACATCATCAGCCGAAACCGCAGACTCGGCCGTGACCGCCGACACGCTCGGCCTGAACATCTGGCGCCCGACCGCGAACGCGATCACCAGCGCCGCCACCAGCAGCGACAGCAGCACCTGCTTACGCGCGTCGCCGCCGTCGTAGACCATGTAGCCCAGTACGAACGTGATCATCGCGATGGTCAGCCACGTCAGATACGGGAAGAGCCACATCCGGACGACGAGCTTCTCCGGCATCTCGCGCTGAATGATCCCGCGCATCCTCAGCTGGGTGACACAGATGACCAGCCACACGAACAGCGCCACCGCACCGGAGGCGTTCAGCAGGAACGCGAAGACGGTGTCCGGCCACTTGTAGTTGAAGAACACGGCGAGGAAGCCGAAGACCACGGAGCCGAGGATGGCCACCTGCGGCACACCCCGGGAGTTCGTCCGCGCGAAGGCCTTGGGCGCGTCGCCGCGCCGGCCGAGCGAGAACGCCATCCGCGAGGCGGTGTACAGCCCCGAGTTGAGGCACGAAAGCACCGCCGTCAGCACGATCACGTTCATGATCTCGCCGGCGTGCGCGATGCCGATCGAGTCGAGCGCGGCGACGTACGAGCCCTTGTCGACGATCGACTTGTCGTTCCACGGCAGCAGCGTCAGCACCACGAAGATCGAGCCCAGGTAGAAGACGCCGATCCGCCAGATCACGCTGTTCGTGGCCTTGGTGACGGCCCGCTGCGGGTCTTCCGACTCACCGGCCGCCAGCGTCACGATCTCGCTGCCCATGAAGGAGAAGACGACCATCAGCACACCGGTCAGGATCGCGCCCGCACCGTGCGGCATGAATCCGCCGGCATCGGTGAGGTGTGCGAAGCCCGCACCGGCGTTGTCCGAGCCCGGCAGCACTCCGAAGACGGCGAGCAGGCCGATGATCACGAACGCGCCGATCGCGACGACCTTGATGCCCGCGAACCAGAACTCGAACTCGCCGTACGAGGACACCGACACCAGATTCGTCGCCGTCAGCACCACCATCACGATCAGTGCCCACCCCCACTGCGGAACCGCAGGCACCCAGCCTTCGAGGATCTTCGCGCCGGCTGTCGCCTCGACCGCGAGCACGACGACCCAGAAGAACCAGTACAGCCAGCCGATCGAGAACCCGGCCCAGCGGCCGAGCGCCCGGTCCGCGTAGGCGGAGAAGGAGCCGGAGGTCGGGTTGGCGGCGGCCATCTCACCGAGCATCCGCATCACGAAGACGACCAGTGCGCCCACGAGTGCGTACGACAGAAGGATGGCCGGGCCGGCCGCGGCGATACCGGAACCGGAGCCGACGAACAGGCCGGCGCCGATCACACCGCCGATGGCGATCATGGACAGGTGCCGGTTCTTGAGTCCGGCCTGGAGACCGTCGGAGGACTGCGGCTTACCGGTCGTACCGGCCTGCTCGCCTTCCTTCGTAAGGGTCTGCTGCGAGGTCATGGACGAATCCTTAGGTTCGAGAGCACTCGGGTTACGAGCCCCCGCATTCAAACCCGCGACTCCTGATGTGTGAAGTCCCGTCTCCGGATCGTTAGGTCCAGGAGATAAGCGGAGGCGAACGACCCGTATGGGTCCTGACCCCGCTGACGGCTACCCGGGCGCTCGCGTGCCACACTCGGAACATGCGCGTGTACCTCGGCTCCGACCATGCCGGCTTCGAACTCAAGAACCACCTCGTCGAGTGGCTCACGGCCCATGGCCACGAGCCCGTCGACTGCGGTCCCCACATCTATGACGCCCAGGACGACTACCCGCCGTTCTGCCTGCGTGCCGCGGAGAAGACGGTCGCGGACCCGGAGAGCCTCGGCATCGTGATCGGCGGCTCCGGCAACGGCGAGCAGATCGCCGCGAACAAGGTCAAGGGGGTGCGCGCGGCACTCGCCTGGAGCGAGCAGACCGCCGCTCTCGGTCGCGAGCACAACAACGCGAACGTCATCGCCATCGGCGGCCGGATGCACACGGCGGAGGAGTCGACCAAGTTCGTCGAGATCTTCCTCACTACGCCGTACTCGGGTGAGGAGCGTCACACCCGCCGCATCGAGATGCTCTCGGAGTACGAGAAGACCGGCGAGCTCCCCGCGATCCCGGCGCACCACCCGCAGCAGGGCTGATGCCCGAGGGGCACACGATCCACCGACTGGCCGCCGACCACTTCGAGAGGTTCGGCGGCCGGTCTGTGCGGGCGTCCAGCCCGCAGGGGAAGTTCTCCGGCAGTGCGGCGCTGGTCGACGGTCAGGTCCTGGAGACCACCGAGGCGCACGGCAAGCACCTCTTCCTCGGTTTCGGCCCGCTCGGCTGGGTCCATATCCACCTCGGCCTCTTCGGCAAGGTGAACTTCGGCGACGTCCCCGCGCCGCCGCCCACCGACACGGTCAGGCTGCGGCTGGCCGGCCCGACCGCGTACGTCGATCTGCGCGGCCCCACCACCTGCGCACTCATCACCGACGGCGAGAAGCAGGCGATACACGACCGCCTCGGCCCCGACCCGCTGCGCGCCGACCAGGACCCGGACCGGGCCTGGGCCCGTATCTCCCGCTCCCGTACCACCATCGCCGCGCTGCTCATGGACCAGAAGGTCATCGCGGGCGTCGGCAATGTGTACCGCGCCGAAGTCCTCTTCCGGCACGGCATCGACCCCTACCGCGCCGGCCGGGACCTCCGCCGCGCCGAGTGGACCGCGATCTGGACGGACCTCGTGGAGCTGTTGCGCGAGGGCGTACGGAACAACCGCATCGACACCGTCCGCCCCGAGCACACCCCAGAGGCGATGGGCCGCCCGCCGCGCGTCGACGACCACGGTGGCGAGGTCTACGTCTACCGCCGGGCACAGATGCCCTGCCATGTCTGCGGCGGCGAGATCCGCACCGCCGGTCTCGCCGCACGCAATCTCTTCTGGTGCGAGGCGTGCCAGCGGGGATAGCTCCCGGGGTCTGGGGGCAAGCCCCCAGACCCCGTACGGCCTTCGGCCGTGTCCTCAATCGCCGGACGGGCTGGGTTCCGGGACAGTTCAGCCCCTCGGCCGGGAAACCCGGCGTCGGCGGAAGATCTCAGCCTCGCCGGCGTTTGAGGAGCGGGGCTTGGGGCGGAGCCCCAACAAGAGCCTCGCCGGCGATTGAGGCGCGGGTTCCCGGGAGCCGAACCCCCGAAACCCAGCCTCGCCGGCGTTTGAGGCGCGGGGTCCGGGGCGGAGCCCCGGGTGGGGAACTAAAAGCCGTGCGGCAGCCAGGGCGCCAGGTCACTGCCGAACGCGGTCGACGCCTCGGCAACCGCCCCCGCCCGCAGCTCCCGCACCCGCCCCGCCCCCGCCAGCGCCGTCAGCGACACCCCGCCCAGATACGCCGCCCCCAACTCCCGTACGGACAGCGCCAGATCCGCCTCGTCGTCCGTCCGCTTGCACGACGCGCCCTTGCTGTCGCCGGTCAGCCGCCAGCGCCCGGTGTTCCACGGACAGAAGGCGTCCTCGACGTCGAAGACCACATCCAGCGGCGTCTGGTACGTCCGCGCCTCCAGCGCCGCCCCCAGGTCCACCAGCCGTACGAACAGCCCGTCCCGCACCCGGACCTCGCACCGCCGCACATCGTTGACCAGGTGCAGCAGCGGATCGTCCACGGGCCGGTTGCGTGCCACGACCTGCACGGTCAGGTCGATGTCGAAGAGGAAGCGCCACAGAACGGCGTATGTCACGGGGTCGAGCGCCTCGATGTGCCGCAGCACAATGGTGCCCTTCGGGCCGCGCGGCTCCCACTCCGCCTTGTTGTGGAAGCGGACGAAGCCGACGATCTCGCCCTCCCGCTCGGCGACCACGCACAGCATCGCCGAGCCGCCGTCACGATCGCCCGGCGGGTCGAGCAGAGGCAGCCGCTCCCAGCCCGGCTTGCGGGCGAGCATGCCCGGCCGTGAACCGATGCTGCGGACGTACACCGCCTCGCACTCCTGCGCGACATCCTCGACCTTCGCGAACCGCAGCCGAACCGCGTCGGCGCCCTCCGGAACGTTGATACGCGCCTGGACCGTGTCGATCTGCGCGGACATCTGCTGCGTCGCGATCCCGTAGCCGAAGCGTCCGTAGATCTCCGGCTCGGAGGCCGTCAGCACGGCGAGCGGCTCGCCCCAGCCGCGTACGTCGTCGAGCTGGCGGCGCATCATCGAGGTGAGCACACCGCGCCGCCGATGCGTCGCCGCCACGCTCACCATCGTCACGCCCGCGGCCGGCACCGTCGCGCCGCCCGGGACCGAGACCCCGAACGAGAACGCTCCGGCCGTCCCCACGCAGTCGTCGCCGTCCCAGACCCCGATCGAGCGTGCGTGCTCGGTGAGCGAATCCCACAGATCGCGCTCCTCCGGGGTCTCCCCGGCTCCGCCGAAGGCGAGCATCAACTTCCTGTACCAGTCGTCCCATTCGGACGGACGCAGCACTCGCAGCTCTGTCGTCATATGCCATGCCTACCAGGGCTACGTCATCGGGGCGACCCGATTTCGAACGCATTGTCACAGGGGTCCCCCTGCGCGGGAGGCGACCGGGTGGATAGGGTCCACGGCAATGGCCCGTACCTCTGCAGCAGACTCGTTCACGGCCCGGTTGCGGAAAGCGGTGCACCGGGCACGTATCGCGCTGCGCAAATCCGGAGTCGACTACTTCCGCGGCGACGGCTCGGACTGGATTGCTCTCGCCGGGCTGCTGCTGACCATTCCGGCCTTCACATGGGGCTCGATAGTGGTCCCCGTCTGGGTCTCCCCGGCGGCGCTGGTCCTGCCGATCGTGGCCGGCGGTCTTCTCCTCCGCCCGGCGAGCCTGCTCGGTCTGTACGCGGCGGCGGCGACGGCCCTGATCATCGAGTCGGTCGTGCTCGGCCCGTACACCGAAGGCCCGGCGAGAGTCACCCCGGGCACCGTACTGACCGTCGCGGCCTGCGGCTTCTTCGGTCTGCTCATAGCGCAGTTCCGGGCGAGAGTCGGCGTGCCCTGGCGACGCGGCGGAACAATGCTCTTCGACCTGCGCGAACGCATCCGGGTACAGAGCGCTCTGCCGAAGCTGCCGAAGGGCTGGCACCACGAGATGGCGCTGCGCCCGGCGGGCGGCCAGTCCTTCTCCGGCGACTTCGTGGTCGCGGCCCGTACGAACGGCGGCCGCACCCTGGAGGTCGTCCTCACCGACGTCTCCGGCAAGGGCATGGACGCGGGCTCGCGTGCGCTGCTGCTGTCCGGCGCGTTCGGCGGCCTGCTCGGCTCGCTCCCGCCGCACGGCTTCCTGCCCGCGGCCAACGGCTATCTGCTCCGCCAGGACTGGGACGAGGGCTTCGCGACCTCGATCCACCTCGTCCTCGACCTGGACTCCGGCGACTACGAGCTGCTGTCGGCGGGCCATCTGCCCGCGCTCCAACTGCACGCGGGAAGTGGCCGCTGGGAGGAGAAGGACACCGACGGCCCGCTGCTCGGTGTCTACGACGCGGCGCAGTTCGACCCGGTCAAGGGCTCCCTGCGACCCGGCGACGTACTGATGCTCTTCACGGACGGCCTGGTGGAGGCGTCGGGACGCGACATCAGCGAGGGCATCGACCGCCTCACCGGGGAGGCCGACCGGTATGTGGCCTCGGGTTTCGAGGGCGCGGCCTGGCATCTGATCGAGGCGGTGGCGAAGGACGTCAACGACGACCGGGCGCTGCTGCTTCTGTGCCGCGAGGCGTAAGCGTTTTGTCCTCAATCGCCGGACGGGCTTGGAATCCAGCCGGTCCTGCGATTGAGGACACGGCCGAAGGCTGTGCGTCGTCCACGACGGACAGGGTCAGGAGATGCATGGATGCCATGACCGTGTCCTGGGGAGCGCACTTCTAGCCTGTCCGGCGATTGAGGACACGGCCGAAGGCTGTGCGTCGTCCACGACGGACAGGTTCAAGAGATGCTGGACGCCACGACCGCATCCCAAGGAGCCCTGATGGCCACGACAGACAGCACGGTCTGGCGCGAGCGCGGCACCCCGCTGGTCGCCGGATCCGGCACCGGTCCGCTCCACGGTGTACGGCTCGCCGTCAAGGACGTTCACGCCGTCGCGGGCCATCGGCTGGGCGCCGGCAACCCCGCCCGCCTCGCCGAGGCCGAACCACAGCCCGCGCACTCCTGGGCCGTCGCCGCCCTGCTCGACGCCGGCGCCGACATCACCGGCATCGCGCAGACCGACGAATTCGCCTACAGCCTCAACGGCACGAACGCGCACTACGGCACCCCGCCCAACCCGGCCGCACCCGGCCGCGTCCCCGGCGGGTCCTCCAGCGGCCCGGCCGCCGCGGTCGCCTTCGGCGAGGCCGACGCCGGACTTGGCAGCGACACCGCCGGATCGATCCGGGTCCCCTCGTCGTACTGCGGCCTCTACGGCCTGCGGCCCACCCACGGCCTGGTCCCCACCACGGGCATGCTGCCGCTGGCCCCCTCCTTCGACACCGTCGCCTGGCTCGCCCGGGACGCGGCCACGCTGGCGCAGCTGGGCGACGTACTCCTGCCTGCGGGGGTTGGTGAAGGTCAACGCCCGTTCCGTACGGCCCTGGTGGCGGCCGACCTTGTCGCACTCGCCGACGACGGGGTACGGGAGGCCTTCGGCCCTGCCGCCGCGGACCTGGCCGAACGGCTCGGCCTGCGGATCGAGGAAGTGCCGTCCCTGGGCGGCGACCCGGGGGAGAGGGCAGCGGCCTTTGCTACGGCTCAGGGCGCGGAGGTATGGGAGTGCGACGGGACCTGGGTGAGCGCGCACCCCGGCACGCTGGGGCCGGGGGTCGAGGCCCGGTTCGCCCGTGCGGCAGCGGTGTCCCCGGAGGAGCGGGCCGCGGCGGAGGCGGTGGTCCACCGGACCGCCCGCGAACTGCGCGTGGCTCTCCCCGAGGACGCGGTGCTGCTGCTTCCCGCGGCGGGCGGCCCCGCGCCCCTGATCGATGAGGACCCCGAGCGGAAGGCCGTCACCAGGCAGGCGACGTTCCGCCTCACCTGCCTGGCGAGCGGCGCGGGCCTGCCGTCTCTGGTGCTGCCCCGGATGTCGATGGACGGACTGCCGGTGGGGCT
Source organism: Streptomyces sp. NPDC048479 (assembly GCF_040651435.1). Lineage (NCBI taxonomy): Bacteria > Bacillati > Actinomycetota > Actinomycetes > Kitasatosporales > Streptomycetaceae > Streptomyces > Streptomyces sp. NPDC048479. The sequence goes on along the minus strand of NZ_JBEZKA010000007.1, from coordinate 239,121 downwards.
GGCCGTGATCGCAGGCCGGGGGAGTGACCGGGCGCTGCTCGAACTGGCGGGCGTTGCTTAGCTGCTGAACTCGCCGTCAACGGCGGCCGTGACGAACGCGGCGAAGGCGGCTGCCGGGACGGCGAAGGCGGGGCCCTCGGGGTTCTTGGAGTCGCGCACGGCGACGGCGGAGGGGCAGGAGGCGACCTCGACGCACTCGCCGCTGCTTCCGCTGTAGGACGACTTGCGCCAGGCGGTGTCGCCGAGGGTGGCGCACTCGACGCAGTCGCCTCCGCTGGTCCCGCTCTAGCTGGACTTACGCCATGCCGCGTTCGTCAGGTTCCGGCTCGTGCCCATATCGCTCCTCCATCACGCGGCTGAGCAGTGCCGCCGAATCCTCCACGGAGAGGGCTGCGGCCTGCAAGCGAGCGTAATGGAGTGAACCCTCCTTGACCGCTTCGGGGTTGGCGGTCACATGACCTGCCGACCGCCGTCGGGCCGCCGACGTACTCGGCCAGGTCGGCCTCGCCGACAAGGCCAGGCGCCGTCCCGCGGAACTCTCCGGCGGCCAGCAGCAGCGGGTCGCGATCGCCCGTGCGCTGGTCACTCGGCCCGATGTCGTCTTCGCCGACGAGCCGACCGGCGCGCTGGACACCACCACCGCGGCCGAAGTCCTCGCGCTGCTGCACTCCGCGGTGGACCGCCTCGGCGCGACCGTTGTCATGGTCACCCATGACCCGGCGGCCGCCGCGTACGCCGACCGTGTGCTTTTCCTCGCGGACGACGCGATTGCGGACAGCCTGCCGCGCGCGAGCGCCGCGCAGATCGCCGCCCGTATGACGTCCCTGACAGCCCCCGCCTTTGCCGGAGCAGCTGCGTAATTGTTCGTTCCTGCGTTCGTCTCCGAACGGCCGGGGCGGCCCCGCGGCAGGCACCCGTAAAGTCGTGCCCATGCCATATCTCACGCTCTCCGAGGTCGAGGCGATCGCCCGCGAGGCCCACGCAGCCCAGACGGACAAGGCGGACCGCCCGTACACCGAGCATCTCGCCGCCGTCGCGGAAGGCGTACGTGCCCGGGGCGGCAGTGACGCGCAGATCGCGGCCGGCTGGCTGCACGACTCCGTCGAGGACGACGCGCTGTCCCGGGAGTGGCTGGAGGCCGCCGCGCTGCCGCAGTCGGTCAAGGACATGGTCCTGGCACTCACCAAGCGCAAGGGCGAGGACCTGGAGGACTACACGAGGCGCATTCTGGCCGCTCCCGGCGCCCGTCTGGTCAAGGAGGCCGATCTGGCGCACAACGCCGACCCGGCGCGGCTCGCGGTCCTCGACGAGGCGACGAGGACCCGGCTGACCGCGAAGTACGGGAAGGTGCGCGGGCTGCTGGGCCTGTCCTGATTCAGGCGGCATTCAGGCGGCATTCAGGCGGCATTCAAGCGGACCCGGGTGGATCAGACGGCCTGAATCAGGACAGGCCGGCTCACCGTCGCGGACCGAGCTCCGTCGTGTCCCGCCGGAACGCCCACGACATCTCCGGCTCGGTCACCCACCGCATCGCCCGCCGCACCGGCGGCGTACACAGCAGCGTCACCACGGCCGCCGCGATGAACGTCAGCAAGATCTCGCCGCCCGGGTCGCTCAGCCAGGTGTACGTCTCGAACACATGTCCGTAGTCCGCGGCCTTGATCAGCAGTCCGTGCAGCAGATAGCCGCAGATGGTGCCGGCGCCCAGCACCGTGAACCAGGTGCTGCGCCGCGGCACCCAGGCCAGGAACCCGGCCGTCAGCAGCACTGCGCATCCGAAGAACGCGAGGGTCATGGCGATCCCCGTCCACCACGGCACACCCAGTTCCTGGGCGCTGCTGGAGCGGTAGAGCCAGCTGAAGTTCATCCGGGGAGCTGCCCAGTACGCGAAGAGGCCCGCCCCGGCGAACAGCGGCAGCGCGAGCAGCCGCACCTCCCGCCGCTGCACCAGCTGGAAGTGCTCGGGCTTCAGGATCAGCCCGAGCACGAAGAACGGCAGGAACTGCAGCACGCGCTGGAGGTTGAGGTCGGCTCCGATGTTCGGCGTCATCGCGGCGAGCGAGGCGATCGCGAGCGCCACCGGCAGCGGCCAGCGGATCAGCCGCCACAGCGGAGTGGTCAGCCGCCAGATGAACAGAGCGGCCAGGAACCAGGTCAGATAGAAGGGGTCGAGCAGACTGATCGGCTGCTCGGGGGCGTGCTGGGCCCACCGTCTGAAGAGGGAGTACACCACTTCGAAGACGATGTACGGCACGGCGATCCCGGTCAGCAGACGTCTGAGCTGGTCGGGCCGGCCGGTGTAACTTCTCGAGAAGTAGCCGGAGATGAGGATGAAGGCCGGCATATGGAAGGTGTAGACGAGCAGGTACAGCGCCCGGGAGGCGCGGCTGCCGTCCATCACCGGCTCCCATGCGTGCGCCACCGCCACGAGCACGATGGCCAGATACTTCGCGTTGTCGAAGTATGCGTCTCGCCTGGTGGACTTCGGGGTGGACTTCTCGCCAGGCGTGTCACGAACAGGCGTGCGTGCCTGCTGCGTCGTAGGGACGGGCTCCGACTCCCGGCCCGGGGGGAGCGGGGCCCTCTGATATCCGTGCGGAGCGTGGAACATCTGAGGCACCTTAGCCTCGTCCATTCCATTTAGTAAAACCCTTCCGCCCGTCTCCCATTCGAATCTGACACGGGCACCAACCGCACCATATGCACCAATTAATCCCCGTTAAATGGTGCATTTCGTCACGGGCTTACGGTGGGGTGAATTTCCTCACCGCGCGCTGTCGAATTTCGTGTGACCGAGTTGTGGGGGCATGGAAACGATCAGGCCGAATTCCGTCCCGTATTTCGCCCCTACGGCCGAGTCGCCCCTTCGCCACGAGGCGTGCACAGGCGTGCGGTTGGCGTGATCCCGTCGTCGATGATTCGTCAGCGGGGAGCATGTATGGGGCTGTTGGTGGCAACATGGTCGTGGCGGGGGTGTGCTGGGCTGCACGCTCCCGGGCCGGCAAGGTGGACCGACCGAGGGTGTGATCAGTTGTGGCCATTTCACTGTCTGTGGTGCTGCTGTTGGCGATCATCCTCGTGGTGCTGATGCGCGGCGGCTCCCTCAAGGCCGGACCCGCCATCGTCGCGGTGCTGTTCGGCTTCTTCCTCGCCTCGACGGGCATGGCGCCGTCGATCAACAAATTCCTCGACTCGCTGGCCGAGACGATCAACAACATCAACTTCTGACCTGAGTCGGCCCGAGTCGGCCGACTGCTCCCGCGGCGGCGACGCCTCAGGGAAATCAGCGAAAACGCCTCAGGCCCGGTTCGGTGGTCAACCACCGAACCGGGCCTGAGGCCTTCGAGAGCGGGCGACGGGAATCGAACCCGCGTAGCTAGTTTGGAAGACTAGGGCTCTACCATTGAGCTACGCCCGCAAGCACCGCACCGCAGGTCACGAGGGCCGCGGTTACGAAGAGCATCGTAGCGGGTCCGGGGCCGGTGCCGCACACCCCATTCCGCCCCGCAACCCCTGCCGGAGAATGCGGCAGCCTCACAGCCTGCGGGCATGTACCCTACGTGTCGCACCGACGGGGTGTGGCGCAGCTTGGTAGCGCGTCCGCTTTGGGAGCGGAAGGTCGTCGGTTCGAATCCGGCCACCCCGACCATCACCACGATCGTCTTCAAGATCGCATTGTGGGGCTCATCCTGCTTGCGGCTACTATGCAAGCTGCGTGCCCGTGTGTCTGACGAGTCCGACGAAAGCCGGCGAGTCCGACGAGAAGCAGGGCCGATCCGCTGAGCCGCCTCCAGTGCGGCGGACGCAGCAGAACCCCAGAATCCACCAAGGAGACCGAACCGTGAAGAGCGCCGTGGAGACCCTGAACCCGACTCGGGTTCGGCTCACTGTCGAGGTGCCCTTCGAGGAGCTCAAGGACAGCCTCGACGCGGCGTACAAGAAGATCAACCAGCAGGTCACGGTCAAGGGCTTCCGTAAGGGCAAGATCCCGGCCCGAGTGATCGACCAGCGGTTCGGCCGTGGTGCGGTGCTGGAGGAGGCTGTCAATGACGCCCTCCCGAAGTTCTACACCGAGGCGGTCAACGAGGCCTCGCTGAACCCGCTCGGCCAGCCCGAGGTCGACATCACGGAGCTGAAGGACGGCGAGACGCTGGCCTTCACCGCCGAGGTCGACATCCGCCCGGTCATCGAGATCCCGGACTACTCCGGCATCGAGGTCACCGTCGACGCGGTCGAGGTCAGCGACGAGGACGTCGACAAGGCGGTCGAGGAGCTGCGCGGCCGCTTCGCCTCCACCAACCCGGTCGAGCGCGCCGCCGCCGACGGCGACGTCGTGACGATCGACCTCGAGGCCAAGGTCGACGGCGAGGTCCTCGAGGACGGCGTCGCCAGCGGCGTCCAGTACACGATCGGCTCCGGCGAGCTGCTCGACGGCATCGACGAGGCCGTCACCGGCCTGGAGGCCGACGGCGAGGCCACCTTCGCCTCCGAGCTCAAGGGCGGCAGCGCCGAGGGCAAGGAGGCCGAGGTCACCGTCAAGGTCACCGCCGTCACCGCCCGCGAGCTCCCCGAGCTCGACGACGACTTCGCGCAGATGGCCAGCGAGTTCGACACCCTCGAGGAGCTGCGTGCGGACAGCCGCAAGCGCCTCGAGAACATGAAGCAGTACGACCAGGCCACCCAGGCCCAGGAGCGCGTCCTGGACGAGCTGCTGAAGCTGGCCGAGGTCCCGATCCCCGAGAAGCTTCTCGAGGACGAGGTCAAGACCCGCAAGCACAACCTCGAGCACCACCAGCTCGGTCAGATGGGCATCGACCTCGCCAAGTACCTGGAGATCCAGGGCAAGACCGAGGAAGAGTTCGACGCCGAGACGTCCGAGCAGGCGATCAAGGGCATCAAGACCCAGTTCATCCTCGACGAGCTGGTCAACAAGGAGAAGCTGAACGTCAACCAGGAGGAGCTCACCGAGCACCTCATGCGGCGTGCCGCCTCCTCCGGCATGAGCCCCGACCAGTTCGCCCAGGCCGTCGTCGAAGGCGGCCAGGTGCCGATGCTCGTCGGCGAGGTCGCCCGCGGCAAGGCGCTCGCCGTGGTCGTCGAGGCCGCCAAGGTCGTCGACACCAACGGTGAGCTCGTCGACCTCGAGGACGAAGAGGACGAGACCGAGACCGCCGCCGAGACCGTCGAGGCCGTTGTCGAGGGTGACGACGCTGACGACGAAGGCGACGCGGCCGCGGAGAAGACCGAGGCCTGAGCCTCGCGCTGAGCCCTACGGCGGGCCCCGGACGCACCATGCGCCCGGGGCCCGCCGTCGTACATACGGACCCCTGTCACCTTGCGCTCCGAGCGAACAGTTCGGGAAGCGGGATGGCGCCCGCCTACCAGCGCGTTAGGGTCCATGAATACGAGGGCAGGGGAGTCCCCGCCCCAGTACGAAGACGCTGAGACGGCCGGAGCCGTCAGAGACGAGCAGGTGGATACGTGACGAATCTGATGCCTAACGCCGCGGGTGAGCCGTCCATCGGTGGAGGCCTCGGCGACCATGTCTACAACCGGCTGCTCGGCGAGCGCATCATCTTCCTCGGCCAGCAGGTCGACGACGACATCGCCAACAAGATCACGGCGCAGATGCTGCTCCTTGCCGCCGAACCGGACAAGGACATCTACCTCTACATCAACAGCCCCGGCGGCTCGGTGACGGCCGGCATGGCGATCTACGACACCATGCAGTACATCCCGAACGACGTGGTCACGATCGGTATGGGCATGGCCGCCTCGATGGGCCAGTTCCTGCTGACCGGCGGCACCGCGGGCAAGCGCTTCGCGCTCCCCAACACAGACATCCTCATGCACCAGGGATCGGCCGGCCTCGGCGGTACCGCCTCGGACATCAAGATCCAGGCCGAGTACCTGCTCCGTACGAAGAAGCGCATGGCGGAGATCACCGCTCAGCACTCCGGTCAGACCGTCGAGACGATCATCCGCGACGGTGACCGCGACCGCTGGTACACCGCTGACGAGGCCAAGGCATACGGCCTCATCGACGACATCATGGCCTCCGCATCGGGCGTTCCGGGCGGCGGCGGCACCGGCGCCTGAGCCTTTGCGCCTGGCAGTCAGTGCCCCCAGTCTCCCCAGCCCGCAGAACGCCACCAGGATGGTGAACACCGACATGAGCAACTTCTCCGGCGCCTCCGCCAGCGGCCTCTACACCGGCCCGCAGGTGGACAACCGCTACGTCGTCCCGCGCTTCGTGGAGCGCACCTCGCAGGGCGTGCGCGAATACGACCCGTATGCCAAGCTCTTCGAGGAGCGCGTGATCTTCCTCGGCGTGCAGATCGACGACGCCTCCGCCAACGACGTCATGGCGCAGCTGCTGTGCCTGGAGTCGATGGACCCCGACCGGGACATCTCGATCTACATCAACAGCCCCGGTGGCTCCTTCACCGCGCTGACCGCCATCTACGACACGATGCAGTTCGTGAAGCCGGACATCCAGACGGTCTGCATGGGCCAGGCGGCCTCCGCCGCGGCCGTGCTGCTCGCCGCCGGTACCCCCGGCAAGCGGATGGCCCTGCCGAACGCGCGCGTACTGATCCACCAGCCGTCCTCGCAGACCGGCCGTGAGCAGCTCTCCGACCTGGAGATCGCGGCCAACGAGATCCTGCGGATGCGGACGCAGCTCGAGGAGATGCTGGCCAAGCACTCCACCACGCCGATCGAGAAGATCCGCGACGACATCGAGCGCGACAAGATCCTGACCGCCGAGGACGCCCTCGCGTACGGCCTCGTCGACCAGATCGTCTCGACCCGCAAGAGCACGGCTGCAGCGGCCGCCTGACCGCTCCGGCCCCCTTGGTGTGGTGCACGACAATGTGAACCGTGCCAAGGGGGGCCCGAACGGGGGGCCAGGCAAGGTACCGTCGGATATGAGGCACCAGGAGTCGGCTGAACCAAGCTGCTCCCAGGCGAAGGGGAAGCACCTCGTGGCACGCATCGGTGATGGCGGCGACCTGCTCAAGTGCTCGTTCTGCGGAAAGAGCCAGAAGCAGGTGAAGAAGCTCATCGCAGGCCCCGGTGTGTACATCTGCGACGAGTGCATCGACCTCTGCAACGAGATCATCGAGGAGGAGCTCGCCGAGACCTCCGAGGTGCGGTGGGAGGAACTTCCCAAGCCGCGCGAGATCTACGAGTTCCTCGAGGGGTACGTCGTCGGGCAGGAGCCCGCGAAGAAGGCCCTCTCGGTAGCGGTCTACAACCACTACAAGCGCGTCCAGGCCGGTGAGAACGGCGGCGCGCAGGGCCGGGACGACGCGATCGAACTGGCCAAGTCCAACATCCTCCTGCTGGGCCCCACGGGCTCCGGCAAGACGCTGCTGGCCCAGACGCTCGCGCGCATGCTGAACGTTCCGTTCGCCATCGCCGACGCGACGGCGCTGACGGAAGCGGGCTACGTCGGCGAGGACGTCGAGAACATCCTGCTGAAGCTGATCCAGGCGGCCGACTACGACGTCAAGAAGGCCGAGACCGGGATCATCTACATCGACGAGATCGACAAGGTCGCCCGCAAGAGCGAGAACCCGTCGATCACCCGCGATGTCTCGGGCGAGGGTGTCCAGCAGGCGCTGCTGAAGATCCTGGAAGGCACGACGGCCTCCGTCCCGCCGCAGGGCGGCCGGAAGCATCCGCACCAGGAATTCATCCAGATCGACACGACGAACGTGCTCTTCATCGTGGGCGGCGCCTTCGCCGGCCTGGAGAAGATCATCGAGTCGCGTGCGGGCGCGAAGGGCATCGGCTTCGGCGCGACGATCCGCTCGAAGCGCGAGATCGAGGCGAGCGACCAGTTCCAGGAGGTCATGCCGGAGGACCTGGTGAAGTTCGGGATGATCCCGGAGTTCATCGGCCGCCTGCCCGTCCTGACCTCGGTCCACAACCTGGACCGCGAGGCGCTGCTCCAGATCCTGGTGGAGCCGCGGAACGCGCTGGTGAAGCAGTACCAGCGGCTGTTCGAACTGGACGGCGTGGAGCTGGACTTCGAGCGCGGCGCGCTCGAGGCCATCGCGGACCAGGCGATCCTGCGCCAGACGGGTGCGCGTGGTCTGCGGGCCATCATGGAGGAAGTCCTGATGTCGGTGATGTACGAGGTCCCGTCCCGCAAGGATGTGGCCCGGGTCGTCATCACGGAGGACGTGGTCCACAACAACGTGAACCCGACGCTGGTGCCGCGGGAGCCGCGGATCGTGAAGAACGACGGGCGCCACGAGAAGTCCGCGTAGCGGTTACGTACTTACGCCGAAGGGGCGCCCGGTCAGCTGAACTGGCCGGGCGCCCCTTCGTGTTGGGCTCGGAGAATCAGACCTTGGTGCGCGAGGTCTTGTACAGCTTGGCCGCGAGTTCGGCGACCTGGTCCTGCGGGACGGGCTTGCCGCCTGAGCCCAGCATCTGCGCCGCGTCGATGACGTTCACGGCGGCGACGGTACTGTAGTCGGCCCAGACGCAAATCGGGATCTCAAACTCCTTCGGGCCCTTGGCCGACGAGGAGGCCGCGTCACCCTCCGCCTTGAGCTTGGCGTTCTGACACTTCATCAGAGCGCCCTCGAAACCGGAAGGCTTGACCGAGGTGGGGCTGCCGATGAGTTCGACGGAGACGTCCCCGTCCTTCTCGTCGCCCTCCTTGATGCTCGCGAAGTAGCCGTCGACCGCCTTCTCCGGGTCGGCGATCTCGCCCCACAGCCCGGTGAGGTTGACGATCTTCCCCTCCAGGGGGGAGCTGGCGCCGGCCGACTTGTACTGCGCGCCGGCCTGCGCCGGGTTCTTGACCCCGAGCGCTTCTGCCTTCTTCTTCTCCTTGTCGGAGAGAGAGCTAGGGGTGTCCTTGTCCTTCTTGTATTCGTCGACCGACGCCGCAGGGGTGAGCTTGTACCCCTTCGTGTCGGCCGAGACGTCGCTGTTGCCGCCGCCACCCCCCAGCAGCAGATACGCGCCGCCGCCGATCACCGCGAGCGCCACGACCGAGGCCACCACTATCAGGCCCGTCTTCTTCTTCGGCGCGGCCGGCGGGGGCGGCACCTGGCCGCCGGCGTACTGGGGCTGCTGGCCGTACGGGCCCGGCTGCTGAGGCTGGCCCCACTGGCCCTGCTGCGGCGGAGCGCCCTGCGGGGCCTGCTGCGGGTATCCGTAGCCGGGCTGCGGAGGCTGCTGCTGCGGGTACCCGTAACCGGGCTGCGGGGCCTGCGGCGGCTGCTGGCCGTAGGGACCCGGCTGACCGTACGGTCCGGGCTGCTGAGGCTGGCCGCCGTACGGGCCCGGCTGGTTGTAGCTCATTGCTGCGTTCCCTCCAGATACTTATGTCGTTCGAACATCCTGGCCCAACGGCCATCGGCATGGGGCGGCAGGGGTCACACCGTTACTGAAGATTCCCGTTTCAGTACGGCCCCGTGACACCTCTAAACTGAGCCCGTGACCGAGAACGCTCAGCAGCAGCCAGCCAGCAACCCCGAACTGCCGACCCAGTACGCGCCGGCCGAGGTAGAGGGGAAGCTGTACGAGCGCTGGGTAGAGCGCGGTTACTTCGCGGCCGACCCCAAGAGTGAGAAGCCGCCGTACACCATCGTCATCCCCCCGCCGAACGTCACCGGCTCCCTGCACCTGGGCCATGCCTTCGAGCACACGCTGATCGACGCCCTCACCCGCCGCAAGCGGATGCAGGGGTACGAGACGCTGTGGCAGCCCGGCATGGACCACGCCGGTATCGCCACCCAGAACGTCGTCGAGCGCGAATTGGCGAAGGAAGGCAAGTCCCGCCACGACCTCGGCCGCGAGGCGTTCGTCGAGCGCGTCTGGCAGTGGAAGGCGGAGTCCGGAGGACAGATCTCCGGTCAGATGCGCCGCCTCGGCGACGGGGTCGACTGGAGCCGCGAGCGCTTCACCATGGACGAGGGTCTCTCCCAGGCCGTCCAGACGATCTTCAAAAAGCTCTACGACGACGAGCTGATCTACCGCGCCGAGCGCATCATCAACTGGTGCCCGCGCTGCCTGACAGCCATTTCGGACATCGAGGTGGAGTACCAGGACGACGAGGGTGAACTGGTCTCGATCCGCTACGGAGAGGGCGACGCGTCGATCGTTGTCGCGACGACCCGCGCCGAGACGATGCTCGGTGACACCGCGGTCGCGGTCCACCCCGATGACGAGCGCTACGCCCACCTCGTCGGCACGGAGATCGAGCTGCCGCTCACCGGCCGCCGGATCCCCGTCGTGGCCGACACGCACGTCGACCCCGAGTTCGGCACGGGCGCCGTCAAGGTGACGCCCGCCCACGACCCGAACGACTTCGAGATCGGGCAGCGGCACGGACTGGCCAACCTCGCGATCATGGACGAGCACGCGGTCATCACCGCGCACGGCCCGTTCCAGGGTCTTGACCGGCTCGAGGCCCGTTCCACGATCGTCGGCGCGCTGCGCGCCGAGGGCCGGATCGTGGCCGAGAAGCGCCCGTACACGCACTCCGTCGGCCACTGCTCGCGCTGCAAGACGACGATCGAGCCGCGGCTGTCCATGCAGTGGTGGGTCAAGGTCGGCCCGCTCGCCCAGGCCGCGGGCGACGCGGTCCGCGACGGCCGGGTGAACATCCACCCGAAGGAGATGGAGTCCCGGTACTTCGGCTGGGTCGACAACCTGCACGACTGGTGCATCTCGCGCCAGCTGTGGTGGGGTCACCGCATCCCCGTCTGGTACGGGCCGAACGGTGAGGTCGTCTGCGTCGGACCGGACGAGCAGCCGCCGACGGGCGAGGGCTGGACCCAGGACACCGATGTTCTGGACACCTGGTTCTCCTCCGGCCTGTGGCCCTTCTCCACCCTCGGCTGGCCCGAACAGACCGAGAGCCTCGAGAAGTTCTATCCGAACTCCGTCCTGGTCACCGGGTACGACATCCTCTTCTTCTGGGTCGCCCGGATGATGATGTTCGGCCTGTACGCGATGGACGGCACTCCGCCGTTCCACACCATCGCCCTGCACGGCATGGTCCGCGACCAGTTCGGCAAGAAGATGTCGAAGTCCTTCGGCAACGCGGTCAACCCGCTGGACTGGATGGACACTTACGGCTCCGACGCCGTGCGGTTCACGCTGGCCCGTGGCGCCAACCCGGGGGTGGACGTCCCGATCGGCGAGGACTGGGTCCAGGCCTCCCGCAACTTCGCCAACAAGATCTGGAACGCGACCCGCTTCGCGCTGATGAACGGCGCGACGGTGGAAGGCGAACTGCCGCCCACCGAGCAACTGTCGGCGGCCGACCGGTGGATCCTCTCCCGGCTCAACGCGACGGTGGCCGAGGTCGACGCGTACTACGAGGACTACCAGTTCTCGAAGCTGTCCGACGCCCTCTACCACTTCGCGTGGGACGAGGTCTTCGACTGGTACGTCGAGCTGTCCAAGACCACGTACTTCGCGGGCGGCGAGCAGGCGCGCGTCTCCGGCCGCGTCCTCGGCGAGGTCCTCGACGTCACGCTGCGGCTGCTGCATCCGATCGTCCCGTTCGTCACCGAGACGCTGTGGACCACGCTCACCGGCAAGGAGTCCGTCGTCATCGCCGACTGGCCCGGCGACAGCGGCTTCCGGGACGCGGCGGCCGAGCGGGAGATCGAGTTGGTCCAGCGGGTCGTCACCGAGGTCCGCCGGTTCCGTTCCGACCAGGGGCTGCAGCCCGGCCAGAAGGTCCCGGCCAGGCTCACCCTCGACGGCACCGCGCTGGCGCCGCACGAGGCCGCGATCCGGCAGTTGCTGCGGCTGCAGCCGGAGGGCGAGGGCTTCAGTGCCACGGCGACCCTCCCGGTCGCGGGGGCCACGGTCGCGCTGGACCTGTCCGGCACGATCGATGTGGGCGCGGAGCGCAAGCGGCTGGCGAAGGACTTGGCCGCGGCCGAGAAGGAGAAGGCGCAGGCACAGGCGAAGCTCGGCAACGAGGCGTTCCTCGCCAAGGCGCCGGACAACGTGGTCGACAAGATCCGTACGCGCCTGGCCAAGGCCGAGGAGGACATCGCTCGGATCATCGCGCAGCTGAACAGCCTGCCGGAGGCGTAGCGGCACGCGGGACACGTACGAGAGGCCCCGGGGTTTCCCCGGGGCCTCTCGCGTGGCGGCACGCTGCCGAGGACAGGGCGCGGATGTCCTGTCACTCCGCCTCCGTAGACTGGTCCTGTGAGTGAGCAGCCGGACCCTTTCGAAGAGATCGTCGACGCCGAGACCAATCGTGACCCCGACCTGGCGGTGATCGAGGCCGGCAGCCGTACCCTGCGCGCGCAGGCCGGTTCTCCCCAGGGTGACCTCGTGCCCGCCCGGCCCGCAGACCCGGAGGTGGACAAGGCGCTGCGCGCGGTGGAGCAGGAGCTCGCCGGGCGCTGGGGCGAGACCAAGCTGGAGCCCTCGGTCGCCAGGATCGCGGCGCTGATGGATGTGCTGGGCGAGCCCCAGCACGCGTACCCCTCGATCCACATCACCGGTACGAACGGCAAGACCTCCACGGCCCGCATGATCGAGGCCCTGCTTTCCGCCTTCGATCTGCGCACCGGCCGATACACCTCGCCGCACATCCAGTCGATCACCGAGCGGATCAGCCTGGACGGCGCCCCGATCGAGGCCGAGCGCTTCATCGAGGTCTACAACGAAATCAAGCCGTGCATCGAGATGGTCGACGCCGCGCAGGAGTTCCGGCTCTCCTTCTTCGAGGTGCTGACCGGCATGGCGTACGCCGCCTTCGCCGACGCGCCCGTGGATGTCGCGGTCGTCGAGGTCGGCATGGGTGGCAGCTGGGACGCGACGAACGTCATCGACGGGTCCGTCGCCGTTGTCACCCCCATAGACCTGGACCACACCGACCGGCTCGGCACCACGCCCGCCGAGATCGCCGCCGAGAAGGCAGGTGTCATCAAGGAGGGCGCGACGGTGATCCTGGCGCAGCAGCCGGTGGACGCCGCGCAGGTGATGCTGAAGAAGGCCGTCGAGGTCGACGCCACGGTCGCCCGGGAGGGCATGGAATTCGGCGTGGTCTCCCGCGAAGTCGCGGTGGGCGGCCAGCAGGTGACGCTGCGCGGGCTCGGCGGTGAGTACGAGGAGATCTTCCTCCCGCTGTACGGGGCGCACCAGGCGCACAACGCCGCGGTGGCGCTCGCCGCGGTCGAGGCGTTCTTCGGCATCGGCGCCGAGCAGGCCCGCACACTGGATATGGACACCATCCGCAGGGCGTTCGCCTCGGTGGCTTCGCCCGGCCGCCTCGAGGTCGTGCGCCGCAGCCCGACGGTCGTCCTGGACGCCGCGCACAACCCGGCCGGTGCCCGCGCGAGCGCCGACGGAATCACCGAGTCGTTCGGCTTCTCGCGGCTGATCGGTGTGGTCGGCGCCAGCGGGGACAAGGACGTCCGAGGGCTCCTCGAGGCCTTCGAGCCGATCTTCGCCGAGGTCGTCGTCACACAGAACTCGAGCCATCGGTCGATGGACGTCGACGAGTTGGCGGCGGTCGCCGTGGAGGTCTTCGGCGACGAGCGGGTGGTCGTCGAGCCGCGTCTCGACGACGCGCTGGAGGCGGCGATCACGCTCGCCGAGGAGGAGTCCGAGTTCGCGGGTGCCGGCGTCCTGGTGACGGGCTCCGTGATCACGGTCGGCGAGGCCCGGCTGCTCCTGGGAAGGTCCTGACAACTGATGCGTACGCTCTGTGCATCCACTCTGATCGGCGAATTCTTCGTGATCGGCTTTGCCGGTCTGGTCGCCATGAAGTTCGACGACCTCTCGATGGCGACGGTCTGGACGGTCTGCGGCGTCGGGATGCTGCTCTCGGTGCTGCTCTGCGGGATGATCGGCCGACCGGGCGGGGTGCAGCTCGGCTGGGCGCTGCAGATCGCGCTGATCGTGAGCGGTTTCGTGGTGCCGACGATGTTCTTCCTGGGGGCGGTCTTCGCGGCGCTGTGGTGGGCCTCGGTCCACTACGGCCGCAAGATCGACGAGGCCAAGGCGTCCTGGGCCGCTCAGGCCTCCTCGGAACCTGACGCTGCGTAATCGACAACTCGTTCGGCCCTGTAGCCTCTGAACTCTTGAATCCGTATGTGAAGGAGCTCGTACCGTGAGCCAGCGCACGCTCGTCCTGCTCAAGCCCGACGCCGTACGCCGCGGCCTGATCGGCGAGATCATCGGCCGTATCGAGGCCAAGGCCGGCTGGACCATCAGCGCGCTGGAGCTGCGCACTCTCGACCGGGAAACCCTCGAGCAGCACTACGGTGAGCACGAGGGCAAGCCCTTCTACGAGCCGCTGGTCGAGTTCATGTCCTCCGGCCCGGTCGTCACGCTGGTCGTCGACGGCGAGCGGGTCATCGAGGGCGTACGCCAGCTGGCGGGCCCGACCGACCCCATTGCCGCCGCGCCCGGTTCCATTCGCGGTGACTTCGGCACGATCGTCCGGGAGAACCTCATTCACGCCTCGGACTCCGAGGAGTCCGCCATTCGGGAACTCAAGATTTTTTTCCCCGGACTTTCCTGATTGGGCGTCAGCCATACAGCGCTCATGACCTGGGGCGACCGAAGTAATTTCGGTCGCCCCCAGGCATATGGGCGAGTATTGCGGGAACGCATCGCTCCGACACCTCGTCACCTAATAGAGAGGTGGTCCACCGCGCGGTGTCCGTGCAGGCGGCACTACGATGGAAGCCTCCACGCCACAGCGCACCCACCTCGCCATCCTGAAAAGCCATCAACGCTCGATTTGGGAAGGCCAGACGCATCCTCATGGGGAACAACATGTCGTTCATCGGCCGTGACATGGCTGTCGACCTCGGGACCGCCAACACGCTGGTGTACGTCAGAGGCCGGGGGATCGTCCTCAACGAGCCGTCCGTCGTCGCCATCAACACCAACACGGGCGGCATCCTGGCGGTCGGCGCCGAGGCGAAGAAGATGATCGGGCGGACACCGGGCAACATCGTTGCCGTCCGGCCGCTGAAGGACGGCGTCATCGCCGACTTCGAGATCACCGAGCGGATGCTCCGCTACTTCATCCTGAAGATCCACAAGCGTCGGTACCTCGCCCGTCCGCGCGTCGTCGTCTGTGTGCCCTCCGGCATCACGGGTGTTGAGCGCCGCGCGGTCATCGAGGCGTCGACGCAGGCGGGCGCCCGGCAGGTGCACATCATCGAGGAGCCGATGGCCGCGGCCATCGGCTCGGGACTCCCGGTTCATGAAGCCACCGGCAACATGGTCGTCGACATCGGTGGCGGGACCACCGAAGTCGCCGTCATCTCACTCGGCGGAATCGTCACAGCACAGTCCATCCGCGTCGCCGGCGACGAGCTGGACAACGCGATCATCCAGCACATCAAGAAGGAGTACTCGCTCCTGCTCGGCGAGCGGACCGCCGAGAACATCAAGATCACCATCGGCTCGGCGTTCGACATGGGCAAGGACGAGCACACCGAGATCCGCGGCCGTGACCTCGTCTCAGGTCTGCCGAAGACCGTGGTGATCTCCGACGCCGAGGTCCGCAAGGCGATCGAGGAACCGGTCAACGCGATCGTCGACGCCGTGAAGACCACCCTCGACAAGTGCCCGCCCGAGCTCTCCGGGGATGTCATGGACCGCGGCATCGTCCTCACCGGCGGCGGCGCGCTGCTGCGCGGTCTCGACGAGCGGCTGCGCCGCGAAACCGGAATGCCGATCCATATCGCCGAGGATCCGCTGGACTCCGTGGCCCTCGGAGCCGGCAAGTGTGTCGAGGAGTTCGAGGCGCTCCAGCAGGTACTGGACGCCCAGCCCCGGCGCTAGTCGTGTCTCTTCGCGGAGACCCACGAATCCGCCGTACGGGGCCTGCCAACCCGTACGGCGGATCGTTGATATACAGACATCAACATTCCTACGAGGAAGGCACGGCCGCCGCACGTGAGGGACACACGAGAGAGCCGGCTGCTCCTGGTGCTGCTGATCGCCATCGCGTTCGCTTTGATCACGGTGGATATCCGCGGAGGCGAGGAGTCACCGGTCGACGGCGCCCGGCAGGCCGCCGCCACGGTCTTCGGACCCGTCGAGAACGGCGTCGCGACAGCGGTCGAACCGATCGGCAACGCCATCGGGGCCGTACGGGACTCCGGCGAGCGCCATGACCGCATCAGCGAGCTGGAGCGGGAGAACGCCGCGCTGAAGCAGAGACTCGGCAGCGACGACCGCAACCGCAACCGGGTGCGCGAACTCGACACCATGCTCAAGAAGGCGGGCGCCGGCCAGTACGGCATCAAGGGCGCCGAGGTCATCGCCATAGGAGCGGCCCAGGGCTTCTCCTGGACGGTGACCATCGATATCGGCTCCAACGACGGCATCAAGCGCGATATGACCGTCCTCAACGGCGACGGACTCGTCGGCCGGGTCACCACCGTCGGGCCGAACACCTCGACCGTACTGCTCGCCAACGACCCGGACTTCACCGTCGGCACCCGGATGGAGAAGACGGACGAACTGGGCTTCGCCACCGGCCAGGGCGACCGGCCGCTCTCCGTCCAGCTGCTCAACGGCAAGGCCAAGGTGAAGAACGGCGACCGGCTCGTCACCTTCGGCTCGCAGGGCGCCAAGCCCTTCGTGCCCGGTGTCCCGGTCGGCGAGGTCGTCCGTGTCGACCCCTCCGGCGGCTCCCTCACCAGGAACATCTATGTCCGCCCCTTCGTCGGCTTCACCCAGCTCGACATCGTCGGCGTCGTCGTCCAGGCGCCCAGGTCCGATCCGCGTGACACGGTCCTGCCGTCCAAGCCCGCCGCGCCCAAGCCCACTCCGACCGTCACGGTGACGGTCACCCCGTCGCCGAACGGCGACAGTGGCGAGCAGGCCCAGGGCAACGTCGGCGCCACAGCTGACGGCAATGGCCAGGACCCGGACAACGCCGGCGGCCAGAACGATGTCGAGTAGTAGGAGCTGATCCGTTCATGCGTTTCAACCGGATGCTGCTCTCCACGACACTCGTCGTGGTCGCCCTCGTCATCCAGGTCTCTGTCCTCGCCCGCCTCCAGCTCCCCGGCGCCGTTCCCGATCTGCTGCTGCTCGTCGTCCTTGGACTCGCCTTTGTGTACGGGCACATGGCCGGCGCGTTCATCGGCTTCGGCGCCGGACTGCTCGCCGACCTCGTCCCGCCCGCCGACCACGCCGCCGGACGCTACGCGCTCGTGCTCTGCGTGATCGGCTACCTCGCCGGCCTGGTGCGCCCCGACAGCGGCCAGCTCAGGTCCGCCACCGCACCGATGATCGCGGTCGTCGCCGCCGCCATCGGATCGACACTGCTGTACGCGGGCGTGGGCGCCCTCGTCGGCGACACCGCGGCCCGCCATGTGGGCCTCGGCAGCCTGCTGTTCACCGCCGCCGTCTACGACCTGCTGCTCGCGCCGTTCACCGTGCCGCTGATCATGGCGCTGGCCAGACGCTCCGAGAACGATCCGCTCGGCGAGAGCCAGAGCAGCGGCGGTGGCGGCGATGTCGCCGCGCGCTGGAACAGCTCCGGCACGGGCCTGCGTATCGGCAAACAGCGCGGGCTGCGGGTGAAGGTGACCCGGGCCAGGGTGGCAAGGGCCGGGCGTATCAAGGGAGTCAAGCGACTGTGATCGAGGGGGCAGCGTGAGCAACATTCCGGAGACCGGGCGGACCCCCCGGGTCCAGATCCGGCTCGTCATCATTCAGGTACTTGTCTTCTCCCTCCTCCTCACCCTCGGCGGACGCCTCTGGTACCTCCAGATCCGCAACGGCCAGGAGTACACCGACGAGGCGAAGAACAACCACGTCCAGCAGGTCGTCCAGCCCGCCGTACGCGGCTCGATCCTCGACTCCCGCGGTATCCCGCTCGCCGACAACGAGACCCGCCTTGTCGTCTCCGCCTCGCGCACCGAGCTGATGAAGATGAAGGACGACGGCAAAGGCGTCCTCACCCGGCTCGCCGGTGTCCTCGGCATGAAGCCGAAGGACGTCCTGGACAAGGTCCGGCTCTGCGACGCCAAGACCCCGCAGCCCTGCTGGAACGGCTCGCCCTATCAGCCGATCCCGGTCACCGACGAGGCCAACACCCAGCAGGCCCTGCAGATCCGCGAGCGCGCCGAGGACTTCCCCGGCATCACCGCCGAGCCCACCGCCGTACGCCGCTACACCGGACCCGGAAAGACCAACACCGCGCAGGTCCTCGGCTATCTCTCGCCCGTCACCGACGAGGAGATCACCAAGGCCAAGGACACCGACTCGCCGTTCCTCCGCTCCGACCAGGTCGGCCGCTCCGGCATCGAGCGCACCTACGACAAGGAGCTGCGCGGCAAGGCCGGCGTCACCCGTTACGAGGTCGACAACCTCGGCCGGGTCATCGGCGAGGCGGCCAGGGACAAGGCCCAGCCCGGCGCCAACCTCGTCACGTCCATCGACGCACGCGTTCAGTCGGTCGCCGAGTACGAGCTCCACAACGCGATGAAGGCCGCCCGCCTGGAGTTCGACAAGAACACCGACAAGAACTACAAGGCCGACGCCGGCGCCGTCGTGGTGATGGAGAACAAGACCGGCCGGATCGTCTCGATGGCCTCGCAGCCGACATACGACCCCAACTCCTGGGTCGGCGGCATCTCCGGCAAGGACTACGCCAAGCTCACCGGCAAGACCTCCAACTACCCGCTGCTGAACCGCGCGATCCAGGGCCAGGCCGCCCCCGGCTCGATCTTCAAGGTGGTCTCGTCGACGGCCGCGGTCAACGCCGGCTACCCCTTCGACGGCGGCTACCCCTGCCCCAGCTCGTACTCCGTCGGTGGCCAGGTCTTCAAGAACTTCGAGTCCAAGGGCTACGGCAGCATCTCCCTCGGCAGGGCCCTGGAGGTCTCCTGCGACACCGTCTTCTACGGCCTCGCCCACCGGGAATGGCAGAAGGACGGCGGCATCAAGCCCAAGAAGCGCACGAACGACTGGTTCTACAAGACGGCTCACCAGTTCGGCCTCGGCAAGGAGACCGGCATCGACCTCCCCAACGAGGTCAAGGGCCGCGTCCCGGACCGCCGGTGGAAGCAGAACTTCTGGGAGGCCAACAAGGACGGCTGGTGCAAGCAGGGCAAGAAGAACGGCGACTACGTCGAGAAGATCGCGTACGAGAACTGCCTCGAAGGCAACCGGATGCGAGCGGGTGACTCCGTCAACTACTCGATCGGCCAGGGTGACACGCTCGTCACCCCGATCCAGATGGCCACCATCTACTCCGCCATCGCCAACGGCGGCACGCTGCACAACCCCACCATCGGCAAGGCCGTCATCAGCGCGGACGGCAAGACCGTGCAGGAGATCAAGCCCACCTCGCACGGCAAGCTGCCGATGAACGCCCGGACCCGGGACCAGATAGACGAAGCCCTCGCGGGAGTCACGACCCGCGGTTCCGCCGCCTGGCGATTCGGCGGCTGGCCGCAGGACAAGATCCCGATGCACGCCAAGACGGGTACCGCCGAGGTCTACGGCAAGCAGACGACCTCCTGGTTCGTCTCGTACACCAAGGACTACACGATCATCATGACGATCGCCCAGGGCGGTACGGGATCCGGCGCCTCGGGTCCCGCCGTACGCAAGATCTACGAGGCGATGTACGGACTCGACGAGAAGGGCGGCCAGGACCTGAAGAAGGCACTGCTGCCCGAGCCGCAGAAGGCGCTTCCGAAGATCGGGGCGGACGGTTCGATCGACGCACCGAAGATCGAGCCGTACGAGCCGGAGAAGCAGGAGCCCCCGGCCGAGGCTCAGCAGCTCGCGGGCCCGCCCGCGCGGAGGGACTGAGACATGGCCGGCTCGAGTGGCTTCTCCGTCTCCGGCTACGGGCCCGAGCGCGGAGGTCTGTGGTCCCAGCTCTCCGCCCGCGGCTCCGTGGTGCGCAGGCTCGACTGGCCGATGCTCTTCTCGGCGCTCGCGCTCTCCTTCGTGGGCGCGCTGCTGGTGTGGTCCGCGACGCGCGGCCGCACCGAGCTCAACCAGGGCGATCCGTACTACTTCCTCTTCCGGCACGCCCTCAACACCGGTATCGGCTTCGCGCTGATGGTCGGCACGATCTGGCTCGGGCACCGCACCCTGCGCGGCGCGGTCCCGGTCCTGTACGGGCTGTCCGTACTGCTCGTCCTGCTTGTCCTCACCCCGCTCGGCGCGACGATCAACGGCGCGCACGCGTGGATCGTGATCGGCGGCGGCTTCTCCCTGCAGCCCTCGGAGTTCGTGAAGATCACGATCATTCTGGGGATGGCGATGATGCTGGCCGCGCGCGTCGACGCCGGTGACCTGGTGCAACCGGACCACCGCACGGTCGCCAAGTCGCTGGGCCTGGCGGCCCTGCCGATGGCGATCGTCATGCTGATGCCGGACCTCGGTTCGGTGATGGTGATGGCGGTGATCGTGCTCGGAGTGCTGCTCGCCTCCGGCGCATCCAACCGCTGGATCCTCGGTCTGATCACCGCCGGAGCCATCGGTGCCGTCCTGGTCACCGCGCTCGGACTGCTGGACGAGTACCAGATCAACCGCTTCGCGGCGTTCGCCAACCCGGAGCTCGACCCTGCCGGTGTCGGCTACAACACCAATCAGGCGCGGATCGCGATCGGATCCGGCGGACTGACCGGCACAGGTCTGTTCAAGGGCTCCCAGACCACCGGCCAGTTCGTCCCCGAACAGCAGACGGACTTCGTCTTCACGGTCGCGGGCGAGGAGCTCGGCTTCCTGGGTGCGGGCCTGATCCTGCTGCTGCTCGGCGTCGTCCTGTGGCGCGCCTGCCGTATCGCACGCGAGACGACCGAGCTGTACGGCACGATCGTCGCCGCCGGGATCATCGCCTGGTTCGCCTTCCAGGCCTTCGAGAACATCGGGATGACGCTCGGCATCATGCCGGTGGCGGGTCTGCCGCTGCCGTTCGTGTCGTACGGAGGCACCTCGATGTTCGCGGTCTGGATCGCGATCGGACTGCTGCAGTCGATCCGGGTGCAGCGGCCGATAACTGCGTAGCCCGGTAACCGCGTAGTCCAGCAACCGCGTAGTCCGGACGGCTCACGCCTGCCCGGCGCTCGAGGGCACAGCACAGCAAGCGCGTCCGCCGGTTGAGGACGGTGTTGAGGACAGTGCGGTCGCGGAGTGGGTCTGCCGCAAACGAGCTTCGACGACTAAGTTCGGTTCATGGCGGACACCAAGCGCGAGATCGAGCGGAAGTACGAAGCCACCCCCGACACCGGGCTGCCGGACCTGACCCGGGTGGCCGGCGTTTCGGCCGTCCACGACAAGGGCGTCGCCGAGCTCGACGCCGTCTACTACGACACGGCAGACCTGCGCCTGGCCGCCGCCTCCATCACCCTGCGCCGCAGAACGGGCGGGACGGACGCGGGCTGGCACCTCAAGCTCCCCGTCGCACCGGGTGTGAGGGACGAGATCACCGCGCCGCTGTCCGATGCGGTCCCGCATGTCCTGCAGAGTCTGGCCCGGGCCCGCACCCGGGACGCCGAACTCGTCCCCGTGGTGCGCCTGCGGTCCTCGCGGCACATCCACCATCTGGTCGACGCGGACGGTGCCCCGCTGGCTGAGCTCAGCAGGGACGGCGTGCGCGCGGAACGCCTCACGGACGGCGGCCGCACGGCGCAGTGGGACGAGATCGAGGTCGAGCTCGCCGACGATGCGGACCCGGCGCTCCTCGACGTGGTCGACAAGAAGCTCCGCAAGGCGGGCCTGCGCCCGGCCCAGTGGCCGTCCAAGCTGGCCAGGGCCCTGGCGGAGACGGCCCCCAAGGAGGGCAAGGACGCGAAAGCGGCCGCGGAGCCGACGGCCCCCGCCTCCGCCGAAGAGCCCGCGAACGCAGGCGACTACATCCTCGCCTACCTGCGGGAACAGGCCGGCGCCATCCTCGCGTACGACCCGGCCGTGCGCCGCGATCTGCCCGACTCCGTCCATCAGATGCGGGTCGCCACCAGGCGGCTGCGCAGCGCGTTCAAGACGTACCGCAAGATCATCGATCGCACCGTCACCGACCCGATCGGCGAGGAGCTCAAATGGCTGGCCGGTGAGCTGGGCGTCGCCCGTGACCACGAGGTGCTCACCGAACGGCTGCGCACCCGGATCGACGCCCTGCCCAGGACGCTGCTGCTCGGCCCGGTGCGCGGGCGGCTGCGTATCTGGACCGTCGCCCGTGGCTCGGGCGCGCGCCGCAAGGCCACTGCCGTACTCGACAGCAAGCGGTACCTCGCGCTGCTCGATTCGCTTGACACACTGCTCGCCGACCCTCCGTTGCTGAAGGCCGCGTTCGGCACGGCCGCCAGGGTCATCCCCAAGGCCGTCCTCAAGGGCTACGACCGGCTGGCCGCCCGGGTCGACCACGCCCTCGCGCTCCCCCCGGGACACGAACGCGACCTGGCGATGCACGACGCCCGCAAGGCCGCCAAGCGCGCCCGGTACGCGGGCGAGGCGGCGACCCCCGCGCTCGGCAAGCCCGCCAAGCGGTTCGCCAAGCGGATGAAGGACGTGCAAGCGGTGCTCGGCGACCACCAGGACAGCGTCGTCGCCCGCGAGGCGCTGCGGGATCTCGGGATCCAGGCGCATGCGGCCGGGGAGTCGGCCTTCACCTGGGGACTGCTGTACGGCCACGAGGAGGCGCAGGCCGCCGAGCGGGAGCGGGAGCTGCCCGAGGTTTGGCAGAAGGCTTCGGACGAAGATCTTCGCGCGGCGTTGAGCCACTGAGCCTCGGGGTAGGCTTGATGGTCACCCCTGCCCGCTCACGAGAGACACCAGATGCCTGTCGAGTCGGTCTTCCCACGCCTGGAAGCGCTTCTCCCGCACGTCCAGAAGCCGATCCAGTACGTCGGTGGAGAGCTCAACTCCACCGTCAAGGACTGGGACGCCTGCGATGTCCGCTGGGCACTCATGTACCCGGACGCGTACGAGGTCGGACTGCCCAATCAGGGCGTCATGATCCTCTACGAGGTACTCAACGAGCGTACGGGCGTGCTCGCCGAGCGCACCTACAGCGTCTGGCCGGACCTCGAAGAGCTCATGCGCGAGCACAAGGTCCCGCAGTTCACCGTGGACGCGCACCGTCCCGTGAAGGCCTTCGACGTCTTCGGGCTGAGCTTCTCCACCGAGCTCGGCTACACCAACATGCTCACCGCCCTGGACCTCGCGGGCATCCCGCTCGAGTCGAGGGACCGTACGGTCGACGACCCGATCGTGCTCGCGGGCGGCCACGCCGCCTTCAACCCCGAGCCGATCGCGGACTTCATCGACTGCGCGGTCATCGGCGACGGTGAGCAGGCCGTCCTCGACATGACCGAGATCATCCGCGTCTGGAAGGCCGAGGGCCGGCCGGGCGGGCGCGAGGAAGTCCTCTTCCGCCTCGCGAAGACCGGCAATGTCTACGTCCCGCGCTTCTACGACGTCGAGTACCTGCCCGACGGCCGGATCGGCCGCGTCGTCCCGAACAAGTCGGGTGTCCCGTGGCGTGTGTCCAAGCACACGGTGATGGACCTCGACGAGTGGCCGTACCCCAAGCAGCCCCTCGTGCCGCTCGCCGAGACCGTCCATGAGCGGATGTCGGTCGAGATCTTCCGCGGCTGCACCCGCGGCTGCCGTTTCTGCCAGGCCGGCATGATCACGCGCCCTGTGCGGGAACGAAGCATCACCGGCATCGGCGACATGGTGGAGAAGGGTCTGAAGGCGACCGGCTTCGAGGAGGTCGGCCTGCTCTCGCTCTCCTCCGCGGACCACAGTGAGATCGGCGACATCGCCAAGGGCCTTGCCGACCGGTACGAGGAGGACAAGGTCGGTCTGTCCCTCCCGTCCACCCGTGTCGACGCGTTCAACGTGGACCTCGCCAACGAGCTGACCAGGAACGGCCGTCGGTCCGGTCTGACCTTCGCCCCCGAGGGCGGCTCCGAGCGCATGCGCAAGGTCATCAACAAGATGGTCTCGGAAGAGGACCTGATCCGCACGGTCTCGACGGCGTACGGCAACGGCTGGCGTCAGGTGAAGCTGTACTTCATGTGCGGCCTGCCCACCGAGACCGACGAGGACGTGCTGCAGATCGGCGACATGGCGGTCAAGGTCATCGCCGAGGGCCGCAAGATCTCCGGCCAGAACGACATCCGCTGCACTGTCTCGATCGGCGGCTTCGTGCCCAAGCCGCATACGCCCTTCCAGTGGGCCCCGCAGCTGTCGGCGGAGGAGACGGACGCGCGTCTGGAGAAGCTGCGCGACAAGATCCGCGGCGACAAGAAGTACGGCCGCTCGATCGGCTTCCGCTACCACGACGGCAAGCCCGGCATCGTCGAGGGCCTGCTCTCGCGCGGTGACCGCCGTGTCGGCTCCGTCATCCGCGCCGTCTATGAGGACGGCGGCCGCTTCGACGGCTGGCGCGAGCACTTCTCGTACGACCGGTGGATGGCGTGCGCCGCCAAGACGCTGCCCGAATTCGGGGTGGACGTCGACTGGTACACCACCCGTGAGCGCACGTACGAGGAGGTCCTGCCCTGGGACCACCTGGACTCCGGTCTCGACAAGGACTGGCTCTGGGAGGACTGGCAGGACTCGCTGGACGAGACCGAGGTCGAGGACTGCCGCTGGACGCCGTGCTTCGACTGCGGTGTCTGCCCGCAGATGGACACGCATATCCAGGTCGGCCCGACCGGCAAGAAACTGCTGCCGCTGACGGTCGTCAAGTAACACCTGAAGCAGCACCTGCGCGAAGGCCCGGCCCTGGGATACCCCGTGGCCGGGCCTTCGTGTGTCCCCGGCACAATCCGGCCATGCCTCAAAAAGCGCAGGTACTGGATCCGGACGGGGCTGTAGCGCGTCATGTCTGACATGGAGTTCGAGAAGCCGCCTCAGACCTACGGGAGTCATCAGGCCCCCGCGCACTACCAGCCCGGCCCCGGCTGCCTGACCACGGTCATCCGGATTCCGGTGCGGATCGTGGTGCTGCTCGTCGTGCTTCCCGTGCGGATGGTCTGGGACGTTCTCGTCGTCTGCGCGCTCGCCGCCGACCGCATACTGCTGCGACCGCTCCGCCGGGCGCTTGCCTGGGTGTACGAAACCGTCCTCACGCCGATCGGACACGGTCTGGCATGGCTCGCGGCCTTCATCGGCAAGGCGCTCTTCGTCTGGCCGTGGGTCGCGCTGTGGCGGCATGTCCTGGTGCCGGTGGTGATGTACGGGCTGGTGGTGCCGCTGGTGTGGATCTATCGGCAGCTGTTCACCCCGCTCGGCCACGGCATCGCCTGGCTCGTGGAGCATCTGCTTCTCGCGCCCGCGCGCTGGATCTACCGCCGGCTGCTCACACCTGCCGGGCACGGCATCGCCGCGGTGCTTGCGTGGCTGGGCAGGGCGTTCTTCATCTGGCCGTGGGTCGCGCTGTGGCGGTACGTCCTGGTGCCGGTGGTGATGTACGGGCTGGTGGTTCCGCTGGTGTGGATCTACCGGCAGCTGTTCACCCCGCTCGGCCACGGCACCGCCTGGCTCGTGAGCACCGTGTGCCGCGGTGTGTGGACGGCGGTCGTCTGGCTCGTTGTGACGCTGCTCGTCACGCCCGTCGCCTGGTTGTACCGCCATGTCCTCGCTCCGGTCGGCCGGGAGATCGCCGACGCGATCGGCGTCGCCTGGAGCATCGCCGGACACCTTTCGCGCGCCGTCGGCCGGGCCGTCAAGTGGCTCGCCCGGAACCTGGTCGCGCGGCCGGTGCGCTCGTTCTACCAGTACGTCTGCACCCCCGTGGGGCACGCGGTGCGCGACGGCGTCTGGCGTCCGGTCAAGAAGGCCGCGGTCGAGGCGGGCCGGGCGGCGCGGGCCGCGCTCCGGTCGGCCGCTGAAACGGTGCGGCAGGCGCGGCGCGACGCCTGGCGGGCGCTCGTCGGCGCGTCACCGGCCTCGAAGCCCGTGGAACCGGTAGTGCGGCAGGCGCGTACGCTGGGTAGCACAACGACTGTTCCCGGCGTGGCGGCCGACCCCGAGATCTCCCTGCACCAGCAGGGGTGAGCCGGGCGGCCCCCAAGGAACACCCGCACGTCCGAGGGTGGGCGCGCCACCCGCGCCCTCCCCGCACCGAGGAGAAGAACCACTGGGCAAGCGACAGCCCGAAGGCCCGCCGCCCGCACCGGCAGTGCAGCGCATCCGACTGCGCTACACCAAGCGCGGCCGCCTCCGGTTCACCAGCCACCGCGACTTCCAGCGTGCTTTCGAGCGCGCTCTGCGCCGTGCCGAGGTGCCCATGGCGTACTCGGCGGGCTTCACCCCGCACCCCAAGGTCTCGTACGCCAATGCCGCACCCACCGGCACGGGCAGCGAGGCCGAATACCTGGAGATCGCTCTCACCGAGCACCGCGACCCGGACGAGCTGCGTGAGCTGCTCGACGAGTCGCTGCCCGGCGGGCTCGACATCACCGACGCCGTTCAGGCCCGCACCTCGGGTCTCGCCGACCGGCTCACCGCATCCGTGTGGGAGCTGCGGCTCGACGGCGTGCCCGTCGAGGACGCCGAGAAGGCCGTTTCCGGCTTCCTCTCCGCCGAGACCGTCGAGGTCGAGCGGAGGACGAAGAACGGCATGCGGACCTTCGACGCACGAGGTGCCGTGGCGGAGCTGCAGGCGCTCCATCTCCAGGCTGATAGGTCGGGGGACGGGCCCTGTGCGATACTGCGGCTGGTTGTTCGGCACGTGACACCTGCTGTGCGACCCGACGACGTCCTGTCCGGTCTCCGAGCTGTGGCCGACCTGGCGCCGCCGGTCCCCGCAGCGGTGACCAGGCTGGCGCAGGGGCTCTTCGACGAGGAGTCCGGCACGGTGACCGACCCGCTCGCGCCCGACCGCGAGGCAGTTCTGGCCGCTACACCCACGGCCGCCGGAACAGCCGCCGCGACGGCGCCGGAAGGTCCCGCCGCGTAAGGGCAGTCGTTGTAGCGCAGCCCTGGTACTCGGGAGCCACCTGGGTCGGGCCGCGCACTGACAGGAGACTTTCGCCAGGCCGTACGTACATCGCGTAGGGAACCGGCGAGCCATACATCAGCTCCCGTGCGGCGCCCGCGCCCCGGACGGCGGCTCCGCGCACATCACGCGGGCCGTGGCCGGACCGGAATCAGGCGTGGCGCCCGGGAGCGTGACGGGAGAACCGCCCGCATGCTCGAGCCGAACGAATCCGGCACTGCCGGAGACACAGAGAACAATTCCCCGAGCGACACGTTGCCGCCGCGCCGCAGGCGCCGCGCCGCGTCGCGTCCCGCAGGACCGCCGACCGCGGCCGCGGGTACCAAGGACGCCGTGGAAGCCACGGACGTCGCTGACGTTGCTGACGTCACTGAGAGCGTCGCTCCGGCCGCAGCGGCCGTGGAGAGCACCGAGAGCGCCGAGCCGGAGGCCGCCGCGCCGCGTACGCGCCGTCGTGCGACTCGTAAGGCGACCGCGCCTGCCGGTGCGCCGCAGTCGGTCGAGGCCGCTGAGGCCGAGGCTCCCGCCGCCGAGGTGTCCGAGGCCGAGGCCGCCGCGCCGCGTAGCCGCCGTCGTGCGACTCGTAAGGCGACCGCGCCCGCCGGTGCGCCGCAGCCGGTGGAGGCCGCTGAGGCCGAGGCTCCCGCCACCGAGGTGTCCGAGGCCGAGGCCGAGGCCGCTGCCCCGCGTAGCCGCCGCCGTGCGACCCGTAAGGCCACCGCGCCCGAGCCGGTCGCCGAAGCCGTGCCCGCCGCCGAGGACGAGGCCGAGACCCCGGCCGAGGCCCCCGAGCCGCGTGGCCGTGCCCGCCGCCGGGCCTCCGCGCCCGCCGGTGCGCCGCAGGCCGCCGAGGCTATGGAGACTGCCGAGGCCGCGGAGACCGCCGAGCCCGCGGAGGAGGCGGCCCCCACGGGCCGTAGCCGCCGCCGCGCCACCCGTAAGGCCACCGCGCCCGCCGGCGCCCCGCAGGCCGACGAGAACGGCGTCGCCGACGCGGGCGAGAGCCTGCCGCAGGACGTGGTGGCACAGATTGCCGCGGACGAGGCCGAGGTCGCGGCCGCCGCGAAGGCGGCGACACGGGGCCGTACGCGCCGCCGTGCCGTCTCGCCCGAGTTCACCGCCCAGCCGAAGGCCGAGAAGGCCGAGGAGGCCGAGAAGGCCGAGGCGCCCGCGCGTGGCCGCCGCGCCACCCGGCCCGCCGTCGCCGTCTTCCAGGCCCCGGTGTTCACCGAGCCGATGTTCCAGACCCCGGAGACGGCCGCCGCGGCCGCCGCCGCTGCCGTGGGGGCGGAGCCGGAGGAGGACGAGGAGTACGTCGAGCCGGTCGCTGAGCCCGTCGCCGCCGAGCCCGCCGAGCCCGCCGGACGTCGCCGTCGCCGCCGCCGTGGCGAGCCCGCCGAGCCCGTCGAGGCCCCGGCGCCCGTGGCGCAGGAGGCCGAGCCCGAGGCGGAGACCGAGTCCGAGCAGGCCGCCGAGGCCGGTGAGGCCGATGAGTCGGACGAGTTCGAGGACCGCCCGTCGCGTCGTCGCCGCCGTGGTGGCCGTCGCCGTCGCCGTGGCGAGCCCGCCGACGCAGACGAGACCTCGGAGGAGGCCGACGAGGCCGCCGCCGAGGACATCCAGGACGACGAGGAAGCCGCGGACGACGAGGAGCAGGGCGACACCGAGACCCCCTCGGCCGCCGGCACCAGCAGCAGCCGTCGCCGGCGTCGCCGGCGTCGCCGCAGCGGTGACTCCGGGCCCGAGGACGAGACGGGTTCGGGCGACCCCGAGCGTACGGTCGTCAAGGTCCGCGAGCCGCGCGCCCCGCGTGCCAAGAGCGACGAGCCGTCCGACGAGGTGCAGTCCATCAAGGGCTCGACCCGTCTGGAGGCGAAGAAGCAGCGCCGCCGCGAGGGCCGCGAGCAGGGCCGCCGCCGGGTGCCGATCATCACGGAGGCCGAGTTCCTGGCCCGCCGTGAGGCCGTCGAGCGTGTGATGGTCGTCCGGCAGAGCGGCGAGCGCACCCAGATCGGTGTCCTCGAGGACAACGTGCTCGTCGAGCACTACGTCAACAAGGAGGAGGCGACCTCGTACGTCGGCAATGTCTACCTGGGCAAGGTGCAGAACGTACTGCCGTCCATGGAGGCCGCGTTCGTCGACATCGGCAAGGGGCGCAACGCCGTCCTGTACGCCGGCGAGGTCAACTTCGAGGCGCTGGGCATGGCCAACGGCCCGCGCCGTATCGAGGTCGCGCTGAAGTCCGGCCAGTCGGTCCTCGTCCAGGTGACCAAGGACCCGATCGGCCACAAGGGCGCCCGCCTGACCAGCCAGGTCTCGCTGCCCGGCCGCTACCTGGTCTATGTGCCCGAGGGCTCGATGACCGGTATCAGCCGCAAGCTGCCCGACACCGAGCGTGCGCGTCTGAAGACCATCCTCAAGAAGATCGTCCCCGAGGACGCGGGCGTCATCGTGCGTACCGCCGCCGAGGGCGCGAGCGAGGACGAACTGCGCCGCGACGTCGAGCGGTTGCAGGGGCAGTGGGAGGACATCCAGAAGAAGTCCAAGAGCGGCAATGCCCCGACGCTGCTCTACGGCGAGCCGGACATGACCGTCCGCGTCGTCCGCGACATCTTCAACGAGGACTTCTCGAAGGTCATCGTCAGCGGTGACGAGGCGTGGGACACCATTCACGGGTATGTCTCGCACGTCGCGCCGGACCTGGTCGACCGCCTGCGGCGGTGGACCAGCGAGGTCGACGTCTTCGCGTCGAACCGCATCGACGAGCAGCTGATGAAGGCGCTGGACCGCAAGGTCTGGCTGCCGAGCGGTGGCTCGCTGGTGATCGACAAGACCGAGGCCATGATCGTGGTCGACGTCAACACCGGGAAGTTCACCGGCCAGGGCGGCAACCTCGAGGAGACCGTCACCAGGAACAACCTGGAGGCGGCCGAGGAGATCGTGCGCCAGCTGCGGCTGCGCGACCTGGGCGGCATCGTCGTCGTCGACTTCATCGACATGGTGCTGGAGTCCAACCGGGACCTGGTCATGCGGCGGCTGCTCGAGTGCCTGGGCCGCGACCGTACGAAGCACCAGGTGGCCGAGGTCACCTCGCTGGGCCTGGTCCAGATGACCCGTAAGCGGGTGGGCCAGGGTCTGCTGGAGTCCTTCTCCGAGACCTGCGTCCACTGCAACGGCCGCGGTGTGATCGTGCACATGGAGCAGCCGACCACCGCCGGTGGCGGTGGCGGCGGCAAGCGCTCCAAGAAGCGCGGCCGCGGCGGCGCGGAGCACGTGCACGAGCTCGAGCACGAGGCCGTCGTCGAGGCCGAGGCCGAGACCGAGGCGGAGATCGCCGCCGAGGTGGCTGCCCCGGTGGCGCTGGCGGAGCCCGAGTTCGTGCCGGACGAGGAGCTGTACAGCAGCGCCGCGGAGGCGGAGGCCGCCGCGACGCGCGGGCGTGGCCGCCGCCGGGCGACCCGTAAGGCGACGGCTCCGGCCGGTGCGCCGAAGGCCGCGGAGGTCAAGGCGGCGGAGGTAACGGTCGCCCAGCCCGTGGCCGAGGAGCCGAAGGCCCCGGAGGTCACGTCCGTGGCCCCGGTCGCCGAGCCGGCGGCGCCCGCGGAGGAGGCGGCCCCGACGGGCCGTACCCGCCGCCGGGCGACCCGTAAGGCGACGGCTCCGGCCGGCTCCCCGGCGACGTCGGAGCCGACGGTCGTGGAGACCACGGTCAAGGAGACCGCAGCCGCGCCCGAGGCCAAGGCCGAGGCGCCCGTCGAGGCTCCCGCAGCCGAGGAGGCTCCCGTCGCGGTTCCGCCGCGTGCGCGGCGCCGGGTGACCCGCAAGGTCACCGCTCCCGCCGGTTCGCCCTCGGGCGCGGAGGAGGCCGCGGTCGTCGTGGTCCCCGCCACGCACGAGTCGCAGGCGGAGCCGGAGGCCGGGACAGCGGAGACCGCGGAGACCGAGAACGAGGCTCCGGCCAAGAAGACGGCCCGCAAGGCCGCCAAGAAGGCCACCGCGAAGAAGGCTGCCACCAAGAAGACGGCGGCCAAGAAGACTGCGGCGAAGAAGACGACCGCCAAGAAGGCCACGGCGAAGAAGACCGCGGCCGCCGAGCAGCAGACGCTGTCGTCGGTGTCGGCATCGACCGACAGCTGAACAGCTGAACAGTTGATGAGGCTTCAGTGAACGGATCATGTCCCACCCCGCAGCCCGCGGGGTGGGACGTGGTTTTTGTCGCCGAATCGATGCGGTGCTGCGTTAACAGCCCTGAAATTCGCTAGGTAATCCCTGATAATGTGACGGCGGTCGCTGCCGGGTGTGGTCCCGTTCCGGACACTACGGTGGGTGACCGGCCCGGTTCGGGACAAGACCGGTCCCAGAATCCTCGGTAGGGCGTCGGCTTCGCGCCGGAGGGGTTTGCGCGGCCTCGTGAGACGTCCGCACGGCCCCTGATCCTCTGCCATAAAGAGTTCAGCGGTGTTCAAGGAGGACGTCCATGACGAGCAGCAACCAGCAGCCCATTCCCGCTGCCCGCCCGGTGATCGGTGAGGAAGAGATCGAGGCGGCGGTACGCGTACTGCGTTCCGGCAGGGTCGTACAGGGCCCGGAAGTGGCGGCATTCGAGGAGGGCTTCTCGGAGCTGGTCGAGGGGCGCCATTGCGTGGCCGTCAACTCGGGTACCTCCGCACTGCACCT
Organism: Streptomyces sp. NPDC048479; assembly: GCF_040651435.1. NCBI lineage: Bacteria > Bacillati > Actinomycetota > Actinomycetes > Kitasatosporales > Streptomycetaceae > Streptomyces > Streptomyces sp. NPDC048479. Next base: position 207,491 of record NZ_JBEZKA010000007.1, on the reverse strand, counting down.
CCTTCTGCTGGCACTTGGTATCGGCCCGGGTGACGAAGTAATCGTTCCTTCGTTCTCGTTCGCCGCCTCGGCGAACGCGGTCCGCCTGGTCGGTGCCGACGTTGTCTTCGCCGACATCGAGCCCGGCAGCTACGGCCTGGACCCGGCGGCGGTCGAGGCCGCCATCACTCCGCGCACCGCCGCGATCATGCCGGTGCACCTCTACGGCCACCCGGCCGCGATGGACAAGATCATGCCCATCGCCGCCAAGCACAAGCTGGCCGTGGTCGAGGACGCCTGCCAGGCGCACGCCGCGGCGCTGAACGGCACCCCGGTCGGCGCTTTCGGCTCCGGCGGCACGTTCAGCTTCTACCCGACCAAGAACATGCACTCCCTCGAGGGCGGCATGATCTCCACCGGTGACGCCGAGGTCGCCCGCACCCTGCGCCTGCTGCGCAACCAGGGCATGGAGCAGCGGTACGCCAACGAGATCGTCGGCGCCAACATGCGGATGACCGACGTCGCCGCCGCCGTCGGCCGCGTACAGCTGTCGAAGCTGGGCGGCTGGACCGAGCAGCGCATCGCCAACGCCGCGTACCTCACCGAGCACATCACGGCGCCGAACGTGCAGACCCCGACGGTCGCCGAGGGCGCGCGCCACATCTACCACCAGTACACGATCCGGATCACAGGGGACCGCGACGCCGCGATGGCGAAGCTCACCGAGGCGGGCGTCGGCAACGCCGTGTACTACCCGACCCCGATCCACCGGCTGAAGCCGTACTGGGAGCCGGACCAGAAAGCCGGCCGTAACTGGCACCTGCCCGAGACCGAGCGCGCGGCCTCCGAGGTCGTCTCGCTGCCGGTGCATCCTTCGCTGACCGCGGAGGACCTCGAGCGCATCGCCGCCGCCGTGAACGATCTTGGAGAGAATCTGTGACCACCCGGGGACTGCGAGCCGGCCTGATCGGCCTCGGCTCGATGGGCCGCCACCACGCCCGCGTACTCGCCGGTCTCGAGGGCGTCGAGCTTGTCGCCGTCGTCGACCCGATGGGTGACAAGAACGGCTGGGGGCAGGGCGCCCCTGTGCTGTCGACCGTCGAGGAGCTCATCGCGCTCGGCATCGACTACGCCGTCGTGGCCTGCCCGACCGCCCTGCACGAGGAAGTCGGTCTCAAGCTCGCCGAGGCCGGTGTCAGTGCGCTGGTCGAGAAGCCGGTCGCGGACACCGTGGAAGGCGCCCGCCGCCTCGTCGAGGCCTTCGAGTCGCGCGGCCTGGTCGCCGGCGTCGGCCACATCGAGCGCTGCAACCCCGCGCTGCGCTCGCTGCGCCAGCGCCTGGAGGCCGGCGAGCTCGGCGACGTCTACCAGGTCGTCACCCGCCGCCAGGGCCCCTTCCCGCACCGCATCGCCGATGTCGGCGTGGTCAAGGACCTCGCCACCCACGACATCGACCTCACCGGGTGGGTGACGGGCCAGACGTACACCTCGATCTCCGCCCGTACGGTCTCCAAGTCGGGCCGTCCGCACGAGGACATGGTCTCCGCGGTCGGTCAGCTCTCCGACGGCACCATGGTCAACCACCTGGTCAACTGGCTGAGCCCGCTCAAGGAGCGGTTCACCTCGGTCACCGGTGAGAAGGGCTGCTTCATCGCGGACACCCTCACCGCCGACCTGACCTTCTACTCCAACGCCGCCCAGGCCACCGAGTGGGAGGCCCTGCAGGCCTTCCGCGGTGTCGCCGAGGGCGACATGATCCGCTACGCCATCCCGAAGCGTGAGCCGCTGCTGGTCGAGCACGAGCTCTTCCGCGACGCGGTCCTCGGCAAGTCCCAGGACATCTGCACGCTCCGCCAAGGCCTTCGTACGGTCGAAGTGGCGGCCGCGGTGCTGGAATCCGCTTCCCTCGGCATCACCGTCGATCTCTCCGCGCACGCCGCGGCCCAGTAGGGCGAGGAGCCTTGACCAGTCCTGATGTCACCGTCGTCGTCGCCGTGTACAACACGATGCCGTATCTGACGGAATGCCTTAACTCTCTTGTCGGGCAGAGCATTGGCCTGGACAGGCTCGAGATCGTGGCCGTCGACGACGGTTCCACGGACGACAGCGGAGCGGAGCTCGACCGCTTCGCCAAGAAGTACCCGGACACCGTCAAGGTGATACACCAGGCGAACTCCGGTGGCCCCGCCGCGCCCAGCAACACGGCGCTGGACGTGGCCACCGGACGTTACGTGTATTTCATCGGCTCCGACGACTACCTCGGCAAAGAGGCGTTGGAGCGGATGGTGGCCTGTGCTGAGAAGCACGAATCCGACGTCGTGGTCGGCAAGATGGTCGGCACCAACGGCCGTTATGTCCATCAGGCGCTGTTCAAGAAGAGCGACCCGGACGTCAGCCTGTACGACTCGGCACTGCCGTTCACGCTGGCCAACACCAAGCTCTTCCGCCGTGAGCTGGTGGAGAAGTACCACCTGCGCTTCCCCGAGGACCTGCCGGTCGGCAGCGACCAGCCGTTCACCATCGAGGCGTGTGTCCGGGCCCGGAAGATCTCGGTGCTCGCGGACTACACGTACTACTACGCGGTCAAGCGCGGGGACGCGAGCAACATCACCTACCGGGCGAATCATCTCGCCCGGCTCGGCTGCACCGCGAAGATCCTCAAGCACGCGGCCGGACTGATCGAGGCGGGACCGCAGCGGGACTTCGTCTTCAAGCGCCACTTCACCTGGGAGCTTTCCAAGCTCATCCAGGGCGACTTCCCGGCGCTCGACCCGCAGACCAGGCGCGAGGTGTGCGCCGGTATCGCCGATCTGGCCGACGAGTACCTCACGGACGGTCTGAGCGACTCGCTGCCGGTCATGCGACGGGTCAGGCTCGCCCTGGCCAGGCGCGGCGCGGTGGACGAGCTCGTCGCGGCGATCGTGGCGGAGGAGGAGAACGGCGCGCCGCCGTTCCGCCTGGAGGACGACAGGGCCTTCGCGCTCTACCCGGGCTTCAGGGACCCCGCGATGGATCTCCCCGACCGGGTCTTCGAGGTGGTCGGGGAATCGGTGCCCGGCCGGCTTTCGGCCCGGACCGAGCTGGTCTCGGCCGAGTGGGAGCAGAACGGCGACGATCTGTCCCTGGCGCTGGCGGTACGGACCGGGCTCACCGGTGACACCGACTCGGCCGTCGTCCGGCTCGTCCAGGGCGCGATGCCCAAGAGCGCGGACAAGGCCGGCGCCCGCAGGCTGCCCGCCGGCCATGAACTCCCCGCACCCGTGGGGGAGTTCACTCAGGAAGTCACTGCTGACGGCGCCGGCACGGTCGTCCGTGCGCGGATTCCGATCCAGCCCCGCCAGGCCTCGCTCGGCGTGCGCCTCTATGTGGATGTCGCAGGCTGGACGTACGAGATCCCGGTGCGCGGCAAGGATCTGCCGATGCCGCTCGCCCGGCGCTGGCGCAGTGGCACCCCGTATCGAGTGGCGGCGCGCGTGAATCCCAAGGGCCGGATGGTCATCCAGACCGGTCTGCTGTTCCCGCCCGCGCAAAGATGGTGGTCGCGCGTGCGACCCCTGCTGGTCCGGTTGAAGAGGAAAGTATCCCGATGAATATCTGTGTAGTCGCGCTCGGCAAGATCGGGCTTCCGCTCGCCGTGCAGTTCGCCGCCAAGGGCCACCGGGTGATCGGCGCCGACGTCAACGAGAAGGTCGTCGAGCTGGTCAACGCCGGCACCGAGCCCTTCCCCGGCGAGCACGACCTCGACCGTCTGCTCAAGGAGACCGTCGGCGCCGGGCTGCTGTCCGCGACCACCGACACCGCGGCTGCCGTCGCCGAGTCCGACGCCGTCGTGGTCGTGGTCCCGCTGTTCGTGGACGCCGAGGGCGTGCCGGACTTCGGCTGGATGGACTCCGCGACCAAGGCGATCGCCGCCGGCCTCAAGCCCGGCACCCTCGTCTCGTACGAGACCACCCTGCCGGTCGGCACCACCCGCACCCGCTGGGCCCCGATGCTGGAGCAGGGCTCCGGCCTCACCGCGGGCAAGGACTTCCACCTGGTCTTCTCGCCGGAGCGCGTCCTCACCGGCCGTGTCTTCGCCGACCTGCGCCGCTACCCCAAGCTCGTCGGCGGCACCGACGAGGCCTCGACGCAGCGCGGTGTGGAGTTCTACGAGCAGGTGCTCGACTTCGACGAGCGCGCGGACCTGGCGCAGCCGAACGGCGTCTGGGACCTGGGCACCGCCGAGGCCTCGGAGCTGGCGAAGCTCGCCGAGACCACCTACCGCGACGTCAACATCGGCCTGGCGAACCAGTTCGCCCGCTTCGCCGACAAGAACGACATCGACGTCAAGAAGGTCATCGAGGCCTGCAACTCGCAGCCGTACAGCCACATCCACCAGCCCGGTATCGCGGTCGGCGGCCACTGCATCCCGATCTACCCGCGGATGTACCTGTGGAACGACCCGGAGGCCACCGTCGTGCGCTCGGCGCGCGAGGCGAACGCCGCCATGCCGGAGTACGCCGTCGACCTGCTGGCCGCCGCCTACGGCGACCTGGACGGCGTGGGCGTGCTGGTGCTCGGCGCCGCCTACCGCGGCGGCGTGAAGGAGACGGCCTTCTCCGGCGTCTTCCCGACCGTCGAGGCCCTCAAGGCGCGCGGGGCCGTCCCCTTCGTGTCGGACCCGATGTACACCTCCGAGGAGCTGGCCGCGCACGACCTCACTCCGCACGAGGGCCAGGTCGTCACCGCCGCGATCCTGCAGGCCGACCACGCCGAGTACCGCGAGCTGGCCGCCACCGACCTGCCGGACGTCCGCGTCCTGGTCGACGGCCGGCGCACCACCGACCCGGCGCGCTGGGAAGGCGTCCGCCGCGTCGTCATCGGCGGCTGACGCTGCCACCGCGCCTGACCGGCGCCGCTCCCGCGGAGGCTCTCGCGGGGGTTGCTCAATTGATGGCTGATCTACGAGACGAAGGCCCTGCCCCGCGTAGTTGGTGGGGCAGGGCCGAGTTGCAGAGGGTTTCCCCATGACCTGGTTGATTACTGGCGGCGCCGGATACATCGGCTCGCACGTGGTGAAGGCGATGACCGACGGCGGCGAGCGTGTCGTCGTCCTCGACGACCTCAGCACGGGCAGCACCGAGCGGCTGTCCGCCGGAGTCCCGCTGGAGGTGGGCTCGGTACTCGACCGTGAGCTGGTCGACCGCGTCCTGCGCGAGCACTCCGTCACCGGCATCGTGCATCTCGCGGGCAAGAAGCAGGTCGGCGAGTCCGTCGCGCTGCCGCTGCACTACTACTACGAGAACGTCGAGGGGCTGCGGACCGTTCTGGCCGCGGCCGCCGACGCCGATGTGCGCCGGTTCCTGTTCTCCTCCTCCGCATCGGTCTACGGCATGCCCGATGTCGACCTGGTCACCGAGCAGACGCCGTGCCTGCCGATGAGCCCGTACGGCGAGACCAAGCTGGCCGGCGAGTGGCTGGTCACAGCCGTCGGCAAAGCACACGGTATGGCGACGGCCTCACTGCGCTACTTCAACGTCGCGGGCGCCGCCTCGCCCGAACTCGGTGACGACGGCATCTTCAATCTGGTGCCGATGGTCTTCGAGCGCCTCACGGCCGGCGAGTCGCCGCGTATCTTCGGCGATGACTACCGGACGCCCGACGGCACCTGCATCCGCGACTACATCCATGTCGAGGACATCGCCTCCGCCCATGTCGCGGCGGCGCGGCGGCTCGCCGAGGACGCCTCGGCCTCGCTGATCCTCAACATCGGCCGCGGCGAAGGCGTTTCGGTCGCCGAGATGGTCACCACCATCCAGGACGTCACCGGTCGGGAAGACCTCAAGCCGGTGGTCACCGAGCGCCGTCCCGGCGACCCCGCACGGGTCGTGGCGGCGGCCGACCGGATCCGTGAGGAGCTGGGCTGGCAGGCGCGCCACGACGTGCGCGCGATGGTCACATCGGCTTGGGCGGGCTGGTGCCTGCGCCACCCGGAGGCGCGCGGCTGAGCAGGTCCACCGCGCAGATCGGCCGCGCAGGTCCACCGCGCAGATCGGCCGCGCAGATTCACTGCCTGTACGAAGGAAGGGCCCCCGGGATTCCCGGGGGCCCTTCCTTCGTACGCGCGCTGTCCTACTCGCCGAGCAGCAGCTTGTCGAAGCGCCGGCTCACCACGGGCCAGTCCCACGCGGAGAGCGCATGCTCGGAGGCGAGCTTGCCCGCGTTCCGCCAGCTCTCCTCGGTCGCGGTGGTCTCGAGGATGCGCTTCGCGGCCTCCTCGGGAGAGCCGACGACCCAGCCCTCGGGGTAGAGCGTCCGGGCGCTGTGCTCGCGCCCGGCGTAGAACGGCCAGTCGCGGACGACGGGGACGGCGGCGCTCGCCGCGCCCTCCATCAGCCCGACGTGGCAGCCCTCACGCACCGAGGAGCTGAGGATCGTGCCGATCTCAGTGAGCGCGGACGGCACATCGTCGGTCGGCCCGAGACGTACCACCGCACCGGACTCCTCCAGCGGCGCCAGCTGCTTCTCGAACTCCGCGAGGTAGTCCTTGGTGGCGCGGCTGGTCTGGCGGTCCATGTCGCTGCCGACCAGCAGCAGCCGGTAGCGCTCGTCCGCCTTGCGCACCCGCTGCAGTACGTCGATGGCCCACAGCGGGTCCTTCGCGACCTGCGAGATACCGATGAGCCCGAGGTTGAAACGGGCGTCGGCCGACTTCGCGCGGTTGAAGGCGCTCAGGTCCATGGCGTTGTCGAGCATGTGCGTACGCGGCGCCTGCGGACCGCGCAGCTGCGGAACCAGCGAGGTCGTCAGGTCCTGCACATGGTCCGCGACGTACACGAGGTCGTCCACACGCGAGAAGTCGACCAGGTGCGGCCAGCGGGTGAAGGCCTCGTAGCTGTGCAGCCGGACGACGATCCGGGTGTCGCCCGGGTCGATCGTCGTGAGCATCACGGCCGGTGCCACACACCAGTCGAGGAACACCGTGTCGGCCCAGTCCAGATGGGGCCGCATGAGCGTCTCGACCTGCTCCGCGTAGAGGGCGTCGCCCCCGAGACGGTTCTCTATCATCCGCCGGCCGGCCCACGAGAGGCGCTTCATGGCCGGGCTGGCCGCCAGGTCCAGGTAGCGGACCTCGACGCCCTGGTGGGCCTCGTAGTGGGACAGGATCAGCTTCAGGAAGTTGTCGTTGGCGCTCGTGGTGACCAGCAGCCGCAGCGGCCGGTCGGCCGGTGGCGTGGCGGCGGGAGTCTTCCTGCCGCGCGGATCCACGATCTTCTTCATGACCGCCGAGCGGTGCACCGGCGCGGAGAAGGCCTCGGGGTCGGCGGCCAGCGGAGAGCTCAACTGGTCGATGTGAACGACCCGGTGGAAGCCGAGAACGAGCGCACGGTCCAGCGTGGACGCCGCCGCAGCCGGGTCACCGGCCTTGTAGTACTCGTCCGCGGAGGCCAGCAGCTCGTTGACCGTACGGTCCAGAGCACGCGGTGCGATGCCCTTGTTGAGTTCGGTCTTGACCGCCTCGTCCAGCAGCCCGGTCCTGATCTTCCGGTCCGAGATGCGCCCCGCGGCGGTGGTCAGCGCGAGCGTCGCGCCACCGGGCCGGCCGGCCCAGCGCATGCCCTCCGCCACCTGGCGGGACAGCGCGGCCCGCACCTTGGCGGGCACACCGGGCGCGCCGAGGGCGGTGCGCCACAGCCGGGCGCCGACGGAGCTGCGCATCACGGGGCGTGCGGTGGCCGTACGCAGCATGGTCTGGGGCAGCGCCTTGGCCTGGCGGCGTACATCGCTGGCGAGCAGCGCCGGCGGCGGCACGAGTGCCTTCCGCCTGGTCGCAACCGCGGACGGACGGCCCGGGACACGCGGATTCTCCAGAGCCCTCAGAGCCGGCGCGATACCGAAGGAGGCACCGGCGCCGGTGTTGTACTGGGCCAGCCGCCAGACCGTGTACACGGCGTTCGCGTCGAGCGCGACGAGCTGCTGCGCGCCCAGCCCGTGCCGGCGCAGCCAGACGTTGCGACGGCTCTGGACCCACAGCCGCCGACTGTGCGGCACCTTCTTCAGCTTGCGCCGCGTGGAGGTGCTCAGATGCCCTATCCCGTACGGCAGTTGGTGGTACCCGTCCAGCTCGAGCCGGTCGAGTTCCTCCTGGCAGCCCTTTGCGTCGAAGGCACAGGCCAGGTAGACGCTGGCGCCGAGAGCGCGGAACTTCTGCACCGCACCGGCCAGCACGCCGAGCTGCGGCTGGGAGGCGGCGACAAGCAGCACATCGGTCACGGGGTGGGACCTCCGGCGACGATCGACTTCGGGGAGCGGTTGTCCACATCCGCGGTTCCGGCGGACTGGGAGATGGTGGCTCCGGGAAGCGCGGCAGGCCCGCCGTGGTCCGCCGCGAGCCGGTTGACCAGGTTCTTCACGGCGACGGACATCAGCGCCTCGCGGGTGAACTGGTCGGCGTGCGCCATCGCTTCCGCGTGCACCTCGTCGCTCGTCTCGACGGCCATGTGCGCCGCCCTGACGAAGGACTCCGCCAGGCCCTCCTCGTCGAGACCCACGGCGCCGGTCCACAGGGGGTGACCCTGCAGGACGTTCGAGGCGTCGTGCTCGACGACGTGCGCCGAGACGATCGGCAGGCCGGTGGCCATGTACTCGTAGACCTTGCCGGAGGTCACATAGCGACCGCCGATCAGGATGAGCACCATCGCGTCCCAGCGGGCGTAGATGGAGGAGACCTCGGCCTTGGCGGCGGGCCCGCCGAAGGAGACGCCGTCGGCCTCGGCCTGCTTGAGCATCTCGGAGTGCTTGTTGGCCTCGCGGCCCGCTCCGTTGCCGATGTGGCCGCGTACCTCGAAGCGTGCGTTGGCGAGCAGCGGCTCCCGCTCACGGGCGGCACGCCAGGCGTTGAGCACCGTTTCCAGGTGCGCGGGCGTGAAGTTGACCGTGCCCAGGTAACCGAAGACAAGACCGGACTCGGGGTCCGGGTTGTGCGCCCGGCCGGGCGAGCTGTCGGCGTCGTAACCGTTGCGTACGACCTCGACGCGGGAGGCGATCTCCGGGTAGCGGGCGCGGTAGTGGTCGGCGATCGGGTCGTTCACGACCCACAGCGAGACCGCGTTGTCGAGGACCTTCTGCTCCCAGTGGCCCAGCTCCGAGTCCTTGGTGAAGGCCTCGATGCCGGTGATCACGTCGATGGACCAGCCGTCGCGGAAGTCCACCGCGTACGGAACGCGGGCCTCTTCCCAGAGCTTCCAGGCCGCAGCGAGGTTCACATACGGAACGCAGCTGGCCACGAGCAGGTCCGCCGGGTGCTCCTGGTGAATGTCGAGCACGGCCTTCTCGAGCGCGCCGCGCCACTCGCCGAAGTTCGGCTCGGGGAACGGCTTCTGCTGCCGCTTGCGCAGCTGCGTGACCCACTTGTTGGGGTTGAGCGCGCGCTCCTCCCCGTAGAGGCGGATGTCCGTTTCCAGGTCCTCGCGGGAAAGCGGCAGCTCGACGATCTTCACCCGGGGGTCGACCTGCTCGAGGAGCGTGAGGTCAACGCCCGAGTCCCGCTCCCAGGACTCCTGGGCGATGTTGACGACGGTGACATCCCAGCCCGCCTTGCAGAACTGGTTCGCCGTCTCGCGCATGCGGTATGCGCTGCTCTTCGCAGCCGGCGGGAAGCCGATGGCGAGATAGATGACATGAGGCCGAGTGCTTTCTGAGGGCAGCCCGGACCTGGGAGACGCTGACATAAACGGTGACGCTAGCACGGTGACATGTACGGATTCGGGCCCCCTGTGAAGCCCTGTGTCCGTCACGCGCGCCGGCTGCCCCCCTTCCACTGTTCCATGATCCGGACAACATTCTGCGCGGCTCGTCCGTCGCCGTACGGCGTACCCGGGTCGGCCGTCGGAACCGCGCGGGTGACGGTGGCGGCCCACTCGTCGGCGGAGAGCTCGTGCGGGTCGGGAACCAAGACGTTCCAACCGGTGTCCACGGTTTCCACCCACTCGGTCTCGGGACGGATCGTGGTGGTGATCCGCTCCAGGAGGAAGGCTTCCTTCTGGAGACCGCCGGAGTCGGTGACGACACCGGTCGAGGCCAGGACCGCGGCGACCAGACCGGCGTACGGCAGCGGGCGGCCGACGTGCACCGAGCCCTGCGCGAGGTCGATGCCGTGCTGCTCGGCGCGCGCGACCAGGCGCGGGTGCGCGAGCAGCGCCACCGGCACCGGCAGCTTGGCCAGCGAGCCGATGATCGCGGCGAGGCGCTCGGGGTCGTCGGTGTTGTCGGGCCGGTGCAGGGTCGCCAGCAGGAACGGCTTCGAGGGGTCGATGCCCTCGGGCAGCGCGGGCGCCGCGTGCTCGCCGGCGAGGACCGCGTCGCGGATGCGCAGGCAGATGTCGACCATGACGTCACCGGCGAGTACGGCGCGGTCCTTGAGGCCCTCGTCGGCGAGGTGGCGCATGGCCTCCTCGGTCGGGGCCAGCAGGACGTCGGCGCAGTGGTCGGTCAGCACGCGGTTGTGCTCCTCCGGCATACGCCGGTTGAAGGAGCGCAGGCCGGCCTCGAGGTGCGCGACCGGGAGGTGCATCTTCACGGCCGACAGCGCACCGGCGATCGTGGAGTTGGTGTCGCCGTAGACGAGGACCCAGTCCGGCTGCTCGCGCTCGAGGACCGGGTCGAGCGCGGTGAGCACCGAACCGGTCTGGACGCCGTGGCTGCCGGAGCCGACACCGAGGTGGACATCCGGGTCCGGGATGCCGAGTCCGTCGAAGAAGACGTCGGAGAGGTCGGCGTCGTAGTGCTGCCCGGTGTGCACGATGAAGTGCTCGTGCTCCGTCTCGGAGAACGCGGCCGCGATGGGTGCGAGCTTCACCAATTGAGGACGGGCACCGACGATGCTGATGACTTTCACTGAACACTCTTCTTCTGGGTCAGGTCACTGGCGGGGCGTGTCACGGTCTCATACTGCTGGCCGACACCCCGCGCGATCGCGCCACAGCCGGTGCGGCGGGACAGCCCGGTGCGGCACACGCGCCCGGGGGTGCTCTACCCAATGGTAGGCAATCGCCGAGGTGAGCAGGCTCGCGGCCCGGCCGTCGCAGGGAAGTCGGTGCTTTCCAGCCCATCGTCAGGACGTCCCACCTGTGCGACGAGTACTCGGATAACGATTCTGTGAACGAGCCGCGGGGCGGCCGGGCGCTCCTGTGGCCTGTCCGCGCGGGGCGGATGCCGTACTGCGGCTGTCGTACTATCGACGCGCAAGTTTCGCGGGGCGGTCACGGGAAAGTCGACGGTGTGCCATGGCGGTCTGGTCCGGACGGAAATCTGCGCGTCGTACGGATGCGCCGCCGAGTAGCAAGGCCGGCAGAACACCTCCCGTGGACACCTCCCTCGCCCCCACCACCGGCTGGCTGCTGCGTGGCAAGGACGGCATGCTCACCGCGTACGCCCCGACCGCCGAAGGTGTGCTGCGCTGGACCGAGACCCGTCCCGGCGGCCCGGAGTGGTCCGCACCCGATCTGCTCCCCGCCCCCGGCCTACTGCCGTATCTCTGCCTCGCGCAGGGCGCCGACGGCTATGTCCACCTGGTGGGCCTGCGGCGCAAGCGTCTCGCGGACGGCCGGACCGGTACCGATGTGGTGTACGCCCTGCAGTACCAGTCGGGTCTGGCGATACGTGACTGGTATCCGCTCGGCAGCCCGTACCCGAACGACCCCGACCTCGCCGAGCAGATCGGCCTGCCGTCGGCAGTGGTGGACGCGGAAGGTTCACTGCACGTGTTCGTACGCAACGCGGGCGGCGGTGTCTGCGGACGCAGCCAGGTGCCTTCGGGCAAGTGGAACAAATGGGCCGACTTCAAGGGCAGCGGAGCATCCGGTACGGTCTCCGCCTCGATCACGGCCGACGGCCTGATGGAACTCCTCGCTCCCACGGCGGACCACATCATGCGCTGGAAGCAGCTGGAGGCGGGCGTCAAGTTCGAGCGCGCCGAGGACGTCCCGGCCTCGGCCGCTGCCGACTCGCTCACCGCCGAGCGCACCGGTGGCAACCGGCTCACCCACTTCTGGCACGACGCCGGCGACCGCACGGTCCGCGCCTGGCGCGAGTCCGACAAGACTCCGGCCGCTCTCGGTGACGGTGCGGGCACCGGCCCGGTCGCCCTGCTGCGTACCCCGGTCGACGGCCACGACTGCACGATCCTCGCCCACCGTGACGCCGAGACCGGCCGTCCGGCCCTCGCCGCCTATCCGACGGAGGACGAGTCCAGCGGCGTCAGCTGGACCCTGACGGGCGAGCCGTGCGTGGGCGTGCCCGCGCTGGCGATCGACGCCAGGGGGCGGGTGGTGATGGCAGCGTTCGGTACGGACGGGACGCTGCGGGTGACCCGCCAGAAGGACGAGTCGGGGCTGGCCCTGGAGGCCTGGACCCGCGCCTAGGGGGACCGGGGTCCGGGGGTCCGGTTCCGGCCTCGCTCAGGCGGAACCCGGAGTCCGGTTCGGCCGCCGGCAGGACCGGCGGCCGGAACGTTGTCAGACCGCCTGCTCGCCGAGGACGCCGTCCTTCTCGACGTACACCGCGCCGGTCTGCGGGCACTCCCAGACACCGGACTCGCCGGCCCGCTCCACCAGGCGGACACCGGACCGGCCGACCCAGCCGATCTGGCGGGCGGGCACACCGACGACCAGCGCGAAGTCCGGTACGTCCTTGGTGACGACGGCGCCCGCGGCGACCATGGACCAGCGTCCGATCCGTACCGGCGCCACGCACACGGAGCGCGCGCCGAGCGAGGCGCCCTCGGCGACCTTGACGCCCACGGCCTCCCAGTCGCCGCCGCGCTTCTGCTTGCCGTCCGGGTCGACGGAGCGCGGGTTGTGGTCGTTGGTGAGCACCACGGCGGGGCCGACGAAGACGCCGTCGCCGAGCTCCGCGGGCTCGTACACGAGGGCGTAGTTCTGCAGCTTGACGTTGTCGCCGATCTGCACGCCGGTGCCGACGTAGGCGCCGCGGCCGACGACACAGCCCTCACCGAGCTTTGCGCCCTCGCGGATCTGGGCGAGCTCCCAGACGCTGCTCCCGTTGCCGATCTCGGCGGTCTCGTCGACCTGGGCGGTGGGCTGGACCCTGTAGTTCACTTCTCTGCCTTCCGGTGCGCGGCTTCGCCCGGCGAGCATACGGCCCGGCGAGGCTCACCGGCTGTGGGCCCGGGCCTTCCGCAGCTGGGCCGCGAGGTAGAGCGCGGCGACCGTCGGGGCGATGGTGCGGTACCAGCCCACGTCCGGGGACCACCAGGCGTACACCGCCGCCGGGACGAAGAGCAGCAGGCCCAGAATGCGCAGGACCCACCAGCGGGCCGGGTGGCGGACCGGCAGGGCGGGGGAGCCCAGGTCGGTCGACATGGTGTCCCTGATCCCCTTGAACACCCCGCGGCGGGCGAGGAGTTGGGCTCCCGGCAGGCTCTCGAGGATCTCGCCGCGCTCGCCGAAGCCGTCCGGGACCGGCGGCAGCCCGAGCGCTGCCACCAGCTCGGACTGGCGCCGGGCCGGGCTGTCCGTGCCGCGCAGCAGCGTGACCAGCCGGCGTGGGTCGGGCACCGGGAAAACGGCGGCGATGGCCTGCGCGGTGGCGGTGGCCTCGGCGTGGTCGGTGACCGGTGCGGCCGGGTCCCACAGATGGGAGGCGAGTGCCTTGCCCTTGTGGAACAGAGTGAAGCCGTAGCGGTCGGCGGTGCGGCGCAGGACCAGGGCGGGCCATTTCTCGCCGGTGGTGAAGTTGTCGGCGGCCGCCGTCAGCATCTCCTCGCCGGTCGCGAGGGTCGCGCGTCTGCCGGGGGAGGGGTCGGGGACGAGTTCGACGTAACTCATACGGGTCGGGGTCGGGGACGGGGCCGGGGCGATACGGAGCGAGACACCGCACATCAGCGCCGCCTCGGCGACCTCGTGGGGCGGGGCCGCGGCTATCGCGAGCGAGCGCGGTGTGGGGACGGCGGGGCCTGCGGAGAGTGCCGCCGCCGGCGTGGCGGGCCGCGGCGGGTGCCCGAAGAACGGGGTCTGCGACGCGACCTGCATCCGTACACCCAGACGGAACTCCAGGAACTCCTTGCGGCTCTCACCGACGTACGCCCACGGGTACTCGCGCGCATGCACGCCGATCGCCCGGAAGACGTCGAGTGCCTCGGCCCAGCGCTCGGCGAAGATCAGCATGAGGGCGAGGTGATTGCGGAACCCGGCGGCCTCCGGGTCGCCGGGCGCATACCAGCCGGAGAGCTCCAGGGCGCGGTCGATCGCCGCTCCGATCCGGGCGCGGTCGATCGGGCCGTTCTCGGTGGAGTCGTCGGACACGACCTCGTACTCCACGGCGGCGAGCAGCGGCAGCGCGTGCAGCTTCGAGCCGGGCAGCGCACCTTCGGCGGCCTGCTCCGCGAAGGCGAACATCTCCTCGTGCGAGCCGTACCACTTGTCGCACAGATACTGCAGGGCGGTGGCGTGGCAGCCGTAGTGGTGCGGGGCGCGGGCGACGGCCTCCGCCCAGTACGCGTCGAACACATCGCGCGGCGCCTGGATGCCGCGTGCGTGCGTGAGAGCGACCTCCCACGGCACCGGGTCGGTGGGGTTCAGCTCGGCCGCGGCGGCGATCACCGGAATGGCGTCGTCGAGGAGCGTGAAGAAGGCCCGGAACCGGTCCTCGGAGACATGCCTGGCGCGGTAGCCGGTACGTATCTCCCAGGCCTGCTGGATGCAGAGATCCGCCTTCACGAGCATCGCGTCGGGATCCTCGGGGGACTCGGCCAGCCACGCCTCCAGCCAGCCGGGGCTCCGCAGCGCGTGCTCGGCCAGTTCCGAGACGCAGACACTGCGCCGCTCCCACTGCGCGTCGAGGCGGGTCTCGGCGAGCAGCTCGCGGGCGGGACCGGCGTCGCCCGCGGCGGCCGCTGCCAGCGCGGCCCGCAGCGCGGGCTCGGCGACGGAATCGACGCTCACGGCCTCGTCCGGCGGCAGATCCGCGCCCACGGACGAGCCGTGACGGAGCATACGAGGCAGGGTGATCAGTGAACGAAAGGACACGAGCGCTCATTGAACAGGCAGGAACCGCCGCTTACCAAGGGGTTGCGGCAGGGGTAATGGCCGGGGCAATGGGAGCGCCGACCCCGGTTTGACCCCTTGCCCGGGCGCCCGTAACCTTGACCCTCGGCGTGTTTCCATGCACAGCCACCCCTGAGCAACTCCCTCCCGCTGGTTCTGCCGGCCGGGAGAGGCCACTCATCCTTCCGGATCGCCGCAGGCTTCGGCCTGTGCGAGCGGCTGGCATCAGGGGATCCGTTCCGAGCGAAAGAGAGTCCGCGTGTACGCCATCGTGCGCAGCGGTGGTCGCCAGCACAAGGTTGCTGTCGACGACATCGTTGAGGTTGACAAGATTCCCACCGCCAAGGTTGGCGACACGGTCGAGCTCTCGACCCTGCTCGTTGTCGACGGCGACGCTGTGACCAGCGACCCGTGGGTGCTGGCCGGCATCAAGGTCACGGCCGAGGTCGTGGACCACCACAAGGGCGCGAAGATCGACATCCTTCGCTACAAGAACAAGACCGGCTACCGCCGTCGCCAGGGTCACCGCCAGCAGTACACGGCGATCAAGGTCACCGGCATCCCCGCGGCTGCGAAGTAAGGGACTGAGGAGACATGGCACATAAGAAGGGCGCATCGTCCACTCGGAACGGGCGCGATTCCAATGCTCAGCGGCTCGGCGTGAAGCGCTTCGGCGGTCAGGTCGTTCTCGCCGGTGAGATCCTGGTCCGCCAGCGCGGCACCCACTTCCACCCGGGTTCGGGCGTCGGTCGCGGTGGCGACGACACCCTGTTCGCGCTGAACGCCGGTGCGGTGCAGTTCGGCACCCACCGCGGCCGCAAGGTCGTGAACATCGTTCCGGTCGCCGAGTAATTCGGTCGCTGTAGAGCGGTTTTCTTCGTGAGGCGGACCTCGCTTCCCGGCATCGGGAAGCGGGTCCGCCTTTCGCTTGTTACTAGATAGACATTCCGTACGTAACTGGAGGCACACCCATGACCACCTTCGTGGACCGCGTCGAGCTGCATGCCGCCGCGGGTAACGGAGGCCACGGCTGCGCCTCCGTTCACCGGGAGAAGTTCAAGCCGCTCGGCGGCCCCGACGGCGGCAACGGCGGCCGTGGCGGTGACGTCATCCTGGTCGTCGACCAGTCGGTGACCACGCTGCTCGACTACCACCACAGCCCGCACCGCAAGGCCACCAACGGCCAGCCCGGCGCCGGCGACAACCGCTCCGGCAAGGACGGCCAGGACCTGGTCCTGCCCGTGCCCGACGGTACCGTCGTCCTCGACAAGCAGGGCAATGTCCTCGCCGACCTGGTCGGCCAGGGCACCACCTTCATCGCGGGCCAGGGCGGCCGCGGCGGCCTCGGCAACGCCGCGCTGGCCTCCGCACGCCGCAAGGCCCCCGGTTTCGCGCTGCTCGGCGAGCCGGGTGGGGCCCGTGACGTCGTCATGGAGCTCAAGACCGTCGCCGATGTGGCGCTGGTCGGCTACCCGAGCGCCGGTAAGTCGTCGCTGATCTCGGTGCTCAGCGCCGCCAAGCCGAAGATCGCGGACTACCCGTTCACGACGCTCGTACCGAACCTGGGCGTCGTCACCGCGGGCTCGACCGTCTACACCATCGCCGACGTCCCCGGCCTGATCCCGGGCGCCAGCCAGGGCAAGGGCCTCGGTCTGGAGTTCCTGCGCCATGTGGAGCGCTGCTCGGTGCTGGTGCACGTCCTGGACACCGCGACGCTCGAGTCCGACCGGGACCCGGTCTCCGACCTCGATGTGATCGAGGCCGAGCTCAGCCAGTACGGCGGTCTCGACGACCGGCCGCGGCTCGTCGTCCTCAACAAGATTGACATTCCGGACGGCCAGGACCTCGCGGACATGATCCGCCCGGAGCTCGAGGAGCGCGGCTACCAGGTCTTCGAGATCTCGGCGATCGCCCGTACGGGACTCAAGGAACTCTCCTTCGCGCTCGCCGGCATCATCGCCGAGGCGCGCGCGGCCAAGCCGGCGGAGGAGGCGACCCGGATCGTCATCCGCCCGAAGGCCGTCGACGACACGGGCTTCACCGTCACCCAGGAGGAGGACGGCATCTTCCGGGTGCGCGGCGAGAAGCCGGAGCGCTGGGTGCGCCAGACGGACTTCAGCAACGACGAGGCCGTCGGTTACCTCGCGGACCGCCTCAACCGTCTCGGTGTCGAGGACGCGTTGATGAAGGCCGGTGCCCGAGGCGGCGACGGCGTGGCCATCGGCCCCGAGGAGAACGCCGTCGTCTTCGACTGGGAGCCGACGATGATGGCCGGCGCGGAGATGCTCGGCCGCCGTGGTGAGGACCACCGTCTGGAGGCCCCGCGGCCTGCTGAGCAGCGTCGCCGGGACCGTGACGCGGAGCGGGACGAGTCGCAGCGCGAGTACGACGAGTTCGACCCGTTCTAGACGAGTTCGACCCGTTCTGGAAGAACAAGCGCGGGGCGGCGCGGCGTGAGGCCGAGTCGCCCCCATGAGTCCGGTCCGTATCCATGCGTACTGCCGCGCAACCTCCCGCCCCCAATGACCGTCTTGTACGCGGGGGCGGGACGAAGTGTCCCGGTAGACGGAACGGAGCGTTGATGAAGATTTCCTTCCTCATCCACACGATTTACGGCATCGGCGGGACCATCCGCACCACGCTGAACCTTGCGGAGGAGCTCGCCGACCGGCATGAGGTGGAGATCGTCTCGGTCTTCCGGCACCGGGACATCGCGCTGTTCGCCATAGACCCCCGCATCAGCGTCGTATCGCTCGTGGACACGCGTCCGTCCTCCCCGACGAACGAGAAGAAGCACCCGCTCCAGCTGCAGCCCGCCGAGCTCTTCCCGAAGAACGATGCCCGCTACAAGGAGTACAGCAAGCTCAGCGACGAGCGGGTGCAGGCCCACTACGCGGGGTCGGACGCGGATGTGATCATCGGGACCCGGCCCGGACTGGTCGCGTACGTCGCGCAGTTCGCGCCGGAGCGTGCCGTGCTCATCGGCCAGGAGCACATGACGCACAACCATCACAAGCCCGAGCTGCGCGCCGAGATGTACGACCATCTCGCCCGGCTCGACGCCTTCGTGACGGTCTCCGAGGGGGACGCGGCCTCCTACCGGGAGCAGATGCCGCTGCCCGACACCCGCGTGCTCGCGATTCCGAACAGCGTGCCCGAGCCGATGGTCGCGCCTTCCGACACCTCGGGCACGACCGTGGTGGCGGCGGGACGGCTGGCTTCGGAGAAGCAGTACCAGGTACTCATCGAGGCCTTCGCCAAGGTCGCCGCCGTCCGGCCGGAGTGGACGCTGCGGATCTGCGGCTGGGGCAACCAGAAGGACCGGCTCCGCAGGCGCATCGACGAACTGGGCCTTTACAACAGAGCCCATCTCATGGGGCCCCGCTCACCCATCGAACCGGAGTGGGTCAAGGGCGCGATCGCCGTCTCCACCTCCCGCCACGAGTCGTTCGGCATGACGCTCGTGGAGGCCATGCGCTGTGGTCTGCCGGTGGTCAGCACCGACTGCGACTACGGTCCGCGGGAGATCATCGAGGACGGCGTGGACGGGCTGCTGGTCCCCGTCGGTGACGTCGACGCCATCGCCGGTGCTCTGCTGAAGCTCATCGACGACGAGGATCTGCGCCGCCGGATGGGTGCGGCCGCACTGCGCAACGCACGGCGCTTCGACCCGGGCCCGGTCGCCAAGCAGTACGAGGAGCTGTTCGCCGCGCTCGGCGCGGCCACCGCTTCGCGCGGGGCTGCCCCGCGCATCGCCTCCGCGAACGGGGACGGCGAGGAGTTCGCTCCCGTCGCCGACTGTGTGCTGGGCCAGGACGGCGAGCTGGGCGTCACCCTGCTCCCTCTTCCCCCGAGCCCGGAGGCCCAGGACGGCCTGAGGCCGGGCCGGGGCGCCGGACTGCGGCTGGTCTGTACGCACCAGGATGCGAAGGTCGAGGAGCGGGCCTTCGCCTTCGACGCCGAGGGCCGGGCGACTGTCCCGGCCGGTGCGGACTTCGCCGAGGGTGTCTGGACCTGCCATGTGGAGCTGCCGGAGGGTGAGCGGGTGGCGCTCGCGACCCGTGCCGTCGACCAGCGCGGCGCCATGCGGGCCGCGGACCGCGTGGTGGCCGGCGCGGCAGTCCGCCAGCTCGTCCCGTATGTGAAACAGGGAGTGCTCTCGCTGCGCTCCTGGGCCAGACCGGTCCACGCCGAGGTCGGCGACATCCTGCTCGCCGACCGGAAGATCATGCTCACCGGCCGGCTGCTCGGCCGGGGCACCCTGGCCGACGACCCGGTGCTGCTGCTGCGCCGCCGCGGCAAGGACCCGGTCGAGCTGACGTTCCCGGTCGGCCGGGAGGGAAGCAACGGCTTCCGGGTCACCGTTCCGTGCGCGGCACCGGCGGCCCGCCAGACCGCCGCGCACGACGTCTGGGACCTGTGGCTGCGGTATGCACCCGACGCCGAGCCGGTCAGGCCGGGCCGGGTGCTGGACGATGTCGTGGAGAAGGGGTCCCTCGTCCCGTATCCCGGCACCGAGCTGTTGAAGAAGAGACCGCTTGCCGCGGTGCGGGCGGTGGCCCGCAAGCTGCGGGGCAGGCCCCAGGAGCGCGTCACGATCAAGGTCTTCTACAGTGCTTCCAACGATCTTGTACTGAACGTTGTCGACAAGCCGATCAAGTAGCCGAGCGCACCGTTGACAACTGTGGCGTCAGTCACCCCGGGGGTGGGACGGGTCGCCGTCATCTCCCTGGCCACAGGGTGAACTTCCCGTATCGCGGAGGTGTGGAGCACCCCAAGCCCGCCTTGCGGGACGGTCACGGAGAGTGCGACCATCGCCCCGTCTCCCACTCATCGCAAGGTAGGTCGTCTGTGTCTGTGCCGCACGAAGCCAAGCCCCGCACCACAGCAGTCGTGCTCGCCGGTGGTACCGGCCAGCGCGTGGGACTGGCGATCCCGAAGCAGCTGCTGAAGATCGCCGGCAAGGCCGTCATCGAGCACACGCTGTCGATCTTCGAGCAGGCGGAGTCGGTCGACGACGTGATTGTGCTGATGGCGCCGGGGTTTGTGCCCGATGTGGAGAAGATCATCGCCAAGGCCGGGCTGACCAAGGTCAGCAAGGTCATTGAGGGCGGCGCGACCCGTAACGAGACCACCGAGCGCGCCATCGAGGCTCTCGGCGAGGGGCTCGCGGAGGGTGAGGACCGCAACGTCCTCTTCCATGACGCAGTGCGTCCGCTTCTGTCGCAGCGTGTGATCAAGGACTGTGTTGACGCCCTCGACCGCTACCAGGCCGTCGATGTCGCCATCCCCTCCGCCGACACGATCATCGTGACCCGCACCCACGGTGGGGACGGCGAGTTCATCACCGACGTCCCGGACCGCTCCCGGCTGCGCCGCGGCCAGACGCCGCAGGCCTTCAAGCTCTCCACAATCCGCCGGGCGTACGAGATCGCCGCCGGCGACCCCAACTTCCAGGCCACCGACGACTGCTCGGTGGTGCTGAGGTATCTGCCGGACGTGCCGATCCATGTCGTCGCGGGCGACGAGTACAACATGAAGGTGACCCAGCCGGTCGACGTCTTCATCGCGGACAAGCTCTTCCAGCTGGCCTCCACCGCCGCCCCGCGCCAGGCCGACGAGGCCGCCTACCGCGAGCTGCTGTCCGGCAGGACGATGGTGGTCTTCGGCGGTTCGTACGGCATCGGTGCCGACATCGCCGCGCTGGCCGGGCAGTACGGCGCCAAGGTGTACGCGCTGGGTCGCTCCACCACCGGCACCCACGTCGAGAACCCGGAGCATGTGGACGACGCGCTCTCCAAGGCGTACTCCGAGACGGGCCGTATCGACTACGTCATCAACACGGCGGGCGTGCTGCGCATCGGCAAGCTGGCCGAGACGGACAACATCACCATCCAGGAGGCGTTGAACGTCAATTACCTGGCGCCGGTGCAGATTGCGCGTGCCTCATACAAATACCTCGCGGAGACCAAGGGCCAGCTGCTGCTCTACACCTCCTCCAGTTACACGCGCGGCCGCGCCGAATACAGCCTTTACTCGTCCACCAAGGCGGCCATGGTGAATCTCACCCAGGCACTCTCGGACGAATGGGCGAGCGAGGGAATCCGGGTGAATTGCGTCAATCCGGAGCGCACGGCCACCCCGATGCGGACCAAGGCGTTCGGTACGGAGCCGGAGGGCTCGCTGCTCTCCTCCGAAGCTGTGGCGCGGTCCTCTCTGAACGTGCTGCTCTCCGAACTGACCGGTCATGTCATCGATGTGCGGCAGCAGGATCCGACCCGCGAGGCGAGCGAGGCCTCGGGCTTCGAGCAGGCGCTCGCGGCGGTCCTGGACCGCGAGGAAGATGTGTAATAATCCCCCATTAAATTACTTTTCGGGCCTCTGTTTTCGCCGTGAGGCGAGAGTGGAGGCCCGAGTTCGTGAAGCCCCACCTTCACAATTCCCGCCAAAAGTGAAACAACCGGCACCCTTGGAGCAGGTTCTTCGTGATTTCGACCGCCATTCGTCTGGCACGCGTAGGCAGCCTGTCAGAGCTGGCTGCGGCAGCTCTGATGGGACTCGGCTATCCGTG
Source organism: Streptomyces sp. NPDC048479 (assembly GCF_040651435.1). Classification (NCBI taxonomy): domain Bacteria; kingdom Bacillati; phylum Actinomycetota; class Actinomycetes; order Kitasatosporales; family Streptomycetaceae; genus Streptomyces; species Streptomyces sp. NPDC048479. The sequence goes on along the minus strand of NZ_JBEZKA010000007.1, from coordinate 185,897 downwards.
CGTCATGATCGCCGCGCTGATCCCGAACATCTGGTTCTTCGCGGCTGCCGGTGCCGTGACCTATGTGGCGGACTGGTATCTGCACCAGAAGGGCAGCTACCTGGTCAACCGCCTCAACAAGGTCCGGATCGGCCTGCCGATCCGCTTCCTGCTGCGTGAGCTGCTGCTGGTCCTGCTGCTCGCCCGGGAGAACCTGGCGGACACCCCGCTCTTCTATGCCGCTGTCGCCGGTTTCCTGGTCTTCTACGGTCTCCAGGCGCCGCAGGGTGCCCTGGCGACCCTGATCCGGCTGCGCCGCACCATGCCGGTCGTCACCCGCAACGTCGACCTGCACGCCGTACGCATCCCGGACGCCCCGCCGAAGGCGCTGCTGCGCCGCTCCGGCGAGAAGATGCTCCACCTCGACATCCCTGCCATGGCCGGTGTGGTGATCGCCGCCGGGACCGGCGAGGACGTCATCGGATACGCGGGCGTCGCCACCACCCTCGCTCTCGGACTGATCTACACGGCCGTCCTCGTGCCGTATCTGCGCCGCAAGCGCAGGGTGCCGGGCGCGCCCGCCGTACTCAAGGCCGTGAGCACCTGGCTGCGCGAGTACCGGCCGACCGTCGTGCTCTACTTCTCCGGCTCCGACGAGTCCGCTTACCAGGTCAACATGTGGCTGGAGACGTTGGAGCACGTGGAGGGCCGGCCGCTGATCCTCATGCGTGAGCGCAGCCTGGTGTCGAAGCTCGCCCCGACCTCCGTGCCGGTGATCTGTGTGCCCGGCGGCACGCATCTGATGAACCTCGACCTCTCCATGGTCCGGGTGACGCTGTACCCGGCCAACGTCGGCAAGAACATCCACATGCTGCGCGTCCCGACCATGAAGCACGTCTTCATCGGCCACGGCGACAGCGACAAGCTCGCCAGCGTCAACCCCTTCTCCAAGGTGTACGACGAGGTGTGGACCGCGGGCCGGGCCGGCCGCGACCGCTACGCGCTGGCCGACGTCGGCGTGCGCGACGATGACATCGTCGAGGTCGGACGGCCGCAGCTGGCCCCGATAGAGACCTGGACCGGCACCCCGAAGAACGACATGCCGACCATCCTGTACGCCCCCACCTGGGAGGGCTGGGACGACAACCCCGGCAACACCTCCCTGCTCCTGGCCGGCGAGAACATCGTCCGGCGGCTGCTGGAGGCCGAGAAGCCGGTCCGCGTCATCTACAAGCCGCACCCCTTCACCGGTATCCGCAACAAGAAGGCCAAGGCCGTCCACGCGCGGATCACCGCGCTGGTGCAGGCCGCGGGCGCCGAGCGCGCCGCCGACCCGCGCTGGGCGAAGGAAGCCGCCGCCGCGCAGTCCGGTCAGGCCGCGGCGCGGGCCGAGCTGACCCGTATCGAGGCCCGACTGGCCGCGCTGGCCGCGCCGGGCCGCGCGGGCGGGGACGAGTCGGAGAAGTCGCGGGTCTCGCTCGCCGACCCGGTGCGCCTCGCCGAGATCAAGAAGCTGCGGGCCGAGTGGAACGACGCGTACTGGCGCTCCTTCGGCTGGTGGGAGCACAAGGTCGTCACGGGCTCCGAGCCGAAGCTGTACGACTGCTTCAACCAGGCCGACGGCATGGTCTCCGACATCTCCAGCGTGGTCTCGGACTTCATCGCGAGCGGCAAGCCGTACGCCGTCACCGACTCCGCCGAGCTGGGCATCGAGGAGTTCCAGCGGCAGAACACCGCCGTACGGGCCGCGGTCATCCTCTCCAACAGCGGGGAGGAGATCGGCGAACTGCTGGACGCGGTGGCCGACCCGGCCGCCGACCGGCAGGCGGACGCCCGGCGTGAGCTCAAGGAGTATCTGCTCGGCTCCGACGAGTCGACCTCGATCGAGCGGTTCAACGCGGCGGTACGGGCGCTGACGGACAAGGCCGAGGCGCGCAACGTCGCTGTGGAGCAGCGCATCGGCGGTCAGTTCCTGGGCGAGCTCGACCGTGAGGCCGACGCCGGTGGCGTAGAGCCCAATGGCGTCGCGCCGGGCGGCATCGAGCCCAACGGCATCGAGCCCGACGGAGCCGAGCCCACCGGAGCCGAGGCCCCGGTGGCGCACTGACGGGTCGGCGCCTCTCTTGACGGCCCGGAAATTCGCCCTCGCAGGCGAGTTTCCGGGCCGTGTCGCATCCGACACGCAGGTGACACATGCGCCGGGCACCATGGCGCGACTTTCCACCGCGTAAGACTGTCGGAGTGTCCATGTGCGAAGTCAGCGTGATCATCGGGGCCTATGAGGCCATGCCCTATCTGGTCCGCTGTCTGGAGTCGGTCGAGGCGCAGACCATCGGTGCGGACCGGATGGAGATCGTGGCCGTCGACGACGGCTCCACCGACGGTACGGGGGAGTACCTGGAGGAGTTCGCGGCCGCGAGCAAGATCCCGATGCGGGTGTTGCGGCAGGCCAACTCCGGCGGCCCCGGCGGCCCGCGCAATGTCGGTCTTTCACTGGCCCGCGGCCGCTATGTGTTCTTCCTCGACGCGGACGACTACCTCGGCGAAGAGGCGCTGGAGCGGCTGGTGGCGATGGCCGACCGCGCCGGTACGGATGTGGTGCTCGGCAAGGTCGAGGGCGTCAACCGCAACGCCGCCAAGTCGATGTGGGCCCAGAACCTCGAGCACGCCGACATCCATACCTCCAACGTCAAGTTCACGCTGAGTGCGCAGAAGCTGTTCCGGCGCGAGCTGCTCGTACGACTGGGCATGCGCTTCGACGAGACCATGCGGACCGGCGAGGACGCGCTGTTCACGATGGAGGCGTATATGCGGGGCAACGGCGTCTCCGTCGTCGCCGACTACACCTGCTACTACCTGGTGGGCCGGGACGACGGCAAACATGTGACCAAGAGCGGGAGTTACACGCTGCGTTTCCACTCGGCGCAGCGGCTGATGGAGCTGATCGCCGCCCACGAACCGCCGGGCGCGCGGCGCGACCAGCTGATGATCAGGCCGTTCGTGGTGACGCTGCTGCCGCAGTTCGGTCCCGCTGTGCTGAAACAGAGCGAGGAGATCCTGCGCCACAAGATGGAGCTGGCCGCGCCCTTGATGGAGGAGTACTGGACGCCGGGAGTGGCGCGGCGGCTGGGCGGCAGGGACCGGCAGCGGCTCGCCTGTGTCGCCGAGGGGCGGGCGGATCTGCTGAAGGAGGCGCTGCTCGCGCCCGCCGCGCCGCCGCGGAAGGTGTCCTTCGCCCGGCGGGTGGTGCGGCGGCTGCGCCGGGAGGTACGGCGGCGGCTGCGCGGGACCCGTACGGCGGCGTAACGCCGTACGGGTCCCGCGGCCCGGTCTTCCGCCGTCCGGTTTCCCGGCGGCCGGTCACCGGCGTACATTCGGCGAGGAAACTGTGGTGCTTACACCGACCTGGTTCATATCTTCGTCAACTCCACGTTTTCAGAGCCACGTTGAGTCAGTCTTTGGTCGCCGCGCCGCCAAGGCCGGTGCGCTGGACGGCTGTTCATTCCGGTTCGGGTGTAATGGACCTCGCGGGAGGGAGCTTTGACGACCGGTCGGTTGTGCGGTCCGGGGCCGGGGCGCCCTCCCTGACCCTCGGCCGCACTGTCCAGCGAGTGAAATGGCCGAGCACCCACCACGGGCCCTGACATAGATTCGGCCCTGTGACAGTGGCAAGACAGCAGGTAACACAGGCCCGCAGGATCGTCGTCAAGGTCGGCTCGTCCTCCCTGACCACCGCCGCAGGCGGACTCGACGCCGACCGCGTCGACGCCCTCGTCGACGTGCTCGCCAAGGTCCGCAGCGGCGGCGAGAAGGAGATAGTGCTGGTCTCCTCCGGTGCCATCGCCGCAGGCCTCGCGCCGCTGGGCCTGGCCCGCCGCCCCAAGGACCTGGCCCGCCAGCAGGCGGCCGCCAGCGTCGGCCAGGGCCTGCTCGTCGCCCGCTACACCGCCTCCTTCGCGCGCTACGGCGTACGCGTCGGCCAGGTGCTCCTCACCGGCGACGACACCAGCCGCCGCGCCCACTACCGCAACGCCTACCGCACCCTGGACCAGCTGCTCGCCATGGGCGCCGTCCCCGTCGTCAACGAGAACGACACCGTGGCGACGGACGAGATCCGCTTCGGCGACAACGACCGTCTCGCCGCGCTCGTCGCCCATCTCGTACGGGCCGATCTGCTGGTCCTTCTCTCGGACGTCGACGGGCTGTACGACGGGGACCCGTCCAAGCCCGGCACCTCGCGGATCGAGGAGGTACGCGGCCCGGCCGACATCGCACACGTACAGATCGGCAGCGCGGGCAAGGCCGGCGTCGGCACCGGCGGCATGGTCACCAAGGTCGAGGCCGCCAGGATCGCGGCGGCCGCCGGCGTCCCCGTCGTCCTCACCTCTGCCATTCGCGCCGCCGACGCCCTCGCGGGCCGCGCCACCGGTACGTACTTCCACGGCACCGGACGCCGCTCCGCCGACCGGCTCCTCTGGCTCGCGCACGCCTCCACCCCGCAGGGCGCGCTGATCCTGGACGACGGTGCGGTACGGGCCGTGGTGCACGGCAAGAAGTCTCTGCTGGCGGCCGGCATCGCCGCGGTCGAGGGCGAATTCAGCGCCGGCGACCCGGTCGAGCTGCGCGACACCGCCGGCCACGCCGTGGCCCGCGGGCTCGTCAACTTCGACGCCAAGGAGATCCCGCAGCTGCTCGGCCGCTCCACCCCGGAGCTGGCGCAGGAACTGGGCCCGGCGTACGAGCGGGAAGTCGTACACAGGGACGATCTGGTCGTCCTGCACTCCTGAATCGGCTGAAAGACCAGTCTTCTGGCAGAGACCTTCACCAAAACCGCCCCACGTTCCGTCCCGGACTGGTCAACTTTGTTGCGGGGGTATGGCGGGGGTACAGCTGGACAACACATGCAACAGGAGGCCGCCGGTGAGACGAGCGCGCCCAGGGGATGTGCCCCGCGGGACGGGGGGCATCCCTCACGCCCGTAGGGCCGTGGGCGAGGAAAGAGCCCTGACCAGCGTCGGAGCGGGCGCCGACTTCGGCGACGCCGAAGAGGATCAGGAGACGGGTGCGGGCACGGACACGTACGGCGAAGAGCACGTGCTGTCCAAGCTGTGGCACATCACGCTCAGCGTCTCCGGCGCCGAAGCCCCGCTGAAGGAGGTCAGGCGCGGTCTTGAGCAGCTCGCGCACGACCATCCCTTCCTGCTGACCAGCCGGTACGCCAACGACCACGCGGAGATCCGCTACTGGGAAGAGGCGCGTGACCTGCACGATGCCGCGGCGGTGGCGCTGCGGCTGTGGGGTGAGCACCGATCGAGCGCCAAGCTGCCGCCGTGGGAGATCGTGGGCCTGGAGGTCATCGACCGCCAGACGTACCACCAGCGCATCGCGGAGGGCTACGGCCCGCCGCCCGCCGCCCCGGTGGGCGTGCACCCCTTCTGAGGCTTCTGTCTCGCAGTGCGGGATACGTGAGGGACGCCCGCGGGGCGCGCACTACCCTGCGGGTATGACGACGTTCTCGCCGCTTTCGCCGTACGACAACCTCTCCCCGGTCGCCCAGGCCGCCTACCGGGCCCGTGGCGCTGCCGCCGACATCGCGCCGCTGCCGCGGTCGGCCAAGGACGACGCTCTGCTGGCGATCGCGGACGCGCTCGAGGTCCGTACCAGCGAGATCGTCGCGGCCAACGCCGAGGACATCGCGCGCGCCCGTGATGCCGGCACCAGCGAGTCGATCATCGACCGCCTCACCCTGACCCCGGAGCGGGTACGGGCCATCGCCGCCGACGTACGGGACGTGGCCGCACTACCCGACCCGGTCGGCGAGGTGGTGCGCGGCTCGACCCTGCCCAACGGCATCGATCTGCGCCAGGTGCGCGTGCCTCTCGGCGTCGTCGGGATCATCTACGAGGCCCGCCCGAACGTCACCGTGGACGCCGCCGCGCTCTGTCTGAAGTCCGGCAACGCCGTCCTGCTGCGCGGTTCCTCCTCCGCCTACTCCTCCAACACCGCCCTGGTGAAGGTCCTGCGGGACGCGGTCGGCGGCTCCGGTCTGCCGGCCGACGCCGTACAGCTCGTGCCCGGTGAGAGCCGGGAATCCGTACGGGAGTTGATGCGCGCCCGCGGCCTGGTCGACGTACTCATCCCGCGCGGCGGCGCCGCCCTGATCCGTACGGTCGTCGAGGAGTCGATCGTCCCGGTCATCGAGACCGGCACCGGCAACTGCCATGTGTACGTGGACGCCGAAACAGACCTCGACATGGCCGTCGACATCTTGATCAACTCCAAGGCTCAGCGGCCGAGCGTCTGCAACGCGGCCGAGACGCTCCTGGTCCACCAGGACATCGCCGCCGACTTCCTGCCGCGCGCCCTGGACGCGCTCGCCGAGGCCGGAGTGACCGTGCACGGCGACGAGCGCGTGCTGGAGTACGCCGACGCCTCCAAGGCCACGGTCGTGGCGGCCACGGCCGAGGACTGGGAGACGGAGTACCTCTCGTACGACATCGCCGCCGCCGTCGTGGACTCGCTCGACGCCGCTGTCGCCCACATCCGGCTCTGGTCCTCCGGGCACACCGAGGCGATCGTGACCACCTCGCAGCCGGCCGCCCGCCGCTTCACCCAGTTGGTGGACTCCGCGGCGGTCGCGGTGAACGCGTCCACGCGTTTCACGGACGGTGGCCAGTTCGGATTCGGCGCCGAGATCGGGATCTCCACGCAGAAGCTGCACGCGCGGGGGCCCATGGGCCTGCCGGAGCTGACCTCGACGAAGTACATCGTGACAGGCGACGGTCACACCCGGTAGTCACCGCCCCTGTGGTGACCGTGGGCCGGGGGCGTGGTGGGTTGCGGTGGGTGGTGGGTTTCCTCCGGTGAACCGGTAGTCACCGCCCCTGTGGTGACCCGTGGGCCGGGGGCGTGGTGGGTTGCGGTGGGTGGTGGGTTTCCTCCGGCGAACCGGTGGTCACCGCCCCTGTGGTGACCCGTGGGCCGGGGGCGTGGTGGGTTGCGGTGGGTGGTGGGTTTCCTCCGGTGAACCGGTAGTCACCGTCCCTTTGTGTCCCTGTGGCGGATGTGGGCCGGGAGACTTCGGACTCTGTCTGCCGAAACCGACCGGCCAGGTCTACTCTGAAAGCGTGCCGGACGACGTGGGGGGCAGGCCGTTCCCGGACGGCTGGGAGCCCGACGACGACCGCGGGGGCGCGGACGAGGACTTCGCCTCCGTGGTGTTCGACGAGGACTTCGTACGGGCCGCCGAGTTCCATGAACCGACCGCCGTCGAGCGGCTCCTGGCCGCCGCGCAGGCGCGCGCCGAGGCCGAGGCCGCACGGGCCGGATACGGCGGTGGAGCGGCCGACGACGAGCGCTACGACGACGGCTACGGCCCGGGCGGCGAATACGGCCGCGAGCGCGCGTACGACGACGATGACGAGGCCGCGGACGGCGAGTACGGCGGGCCCTACGGACGCCACGGCGGCGCCCTGCGCCCCTACCGGGGCAGCGCCCGCTGGCACCGCCCGGTGGCCTGGATCCTGGCCTTGGTGATGGGCATCGGCATGGTCGCCCTGGCTTTCACCGCGGTGTACCGAGGGGCCGCCGGCAACCGCCAGGACCGAGTGCCGCCGCCCGCCACGACCGGCGTCGACTCCACGCCGTCGAGCGGCTCCGCCACCGGCCGGGTCGGTGGACCCTCTGCCTCTGCGGAGTACACCGCGCCGGCTGTCTCCGCCACTCCGCGCACCCCCTGAACAGCCGCTGAACGACCGCGTAAGAACTCGTCGGAGTTTGTCGCGTACCAGCGCGTTTACCAGGGCCCTGCCGGACCTACCCTGAAAGTATGGCTGGGCGCGGAGACCCGCCTGAGGGGACACCCGAGGGACTCCCCGGCGGTGGTGAGGACGAGTACCGATCCGTCGTCTTCGACGAATCGTTCGTACGGGCTGCCCGGCTGCAGGAATTCTCCGCGCAGGAGCGGATGGGCGAGCACGCACAGGCCGTACGCAGCCTCCCCGCCTGGGGCCGCAGACGCGGCTCGAGGCAGGTCCTGCTGCTCGTCCTGCTGGTTGCCATGGCCTTCGGAACCGCGATCTACCTCGGCGTCCGTCACCCCTACCAGGTTCCGCAGTTCAAACAGGTGGAGCCGCTGCGTATCACGATGATCCCGCTCGCGCCGCAGGGCCCGGTCCCGGGGGGTACCCCCGCCGACCTCTATGCGCACAGCCCCGCCGCGCAGTTCCGGGTCGGCGCGGCGGGCATCACGCTTCCCGGCGCCCGGCGCACCAAGAACTTCTCGGAGGACCAGGTACTGACCGCGCTGACCACCGCCAAGGACTACCTCGTCGAGTCCTCGCTGGACCCCGATGTGCTTACCGGCGGTGCTGTGCGGCCCGTGCGGCTGCTGCTCGACCCGGCCCAGCTGGAGCAGTTCGACCGGAGCATCTCCTCTCCGGCCGGCGACGGCCGCCACGCCGCCACCGGCTGGCTGGTGCGCTACGACCCCGCCAAGGTCGCGCTGGCCGACCCCCGAGTGCGGGTGCAGGGCACGCTCACCGTCGCCGAGGCGGGACCCGACGCCCTGGAGGTGACGTCGGACCACACCTTCGCCTATGCGCTGCGGCCGGTCGCGGCGAGCGGCCCACAGGCGAACGAGGCCTCGCTGTTCACCGTCCGCCGTGAACTGCACTTCCGCTTCGACCGCGAGGATCTGCGCCAGCACCGGGTCGAGCTGCTGGGCAGCTATGTCCAGGCCGGACCGCAGGCCTGCTCGGCGGACGCGTCAGGCACCCTGCGCCCGCTGCTGGCCGGCCAGCGGGCGAGCGCGGACGGTCCGGCGGGCACCGATCCTTACGCGACGGGCCAGGCCACCGCGGCGCTCTGCGGGGCGCTGTCGCCCGGTGCTCAGCCCTTGCCCTGACCGCTCTGACCGTCCTTGCCACCCTCGCCGCTGTCGTTGTCGTTCGCAGGACCGCTGCCATTGCCGTTGCTGCCACCGCCGCCGGTGCTCCCGCCGGAGCTCCCACCACTGGCGCTGCCGCCGCTGTCACCTCCGCCCGTGAACTTGCCGCGCAGCTTGCCGCCCAGGTCGCCCGCGCCGCCGGCTATGTCACCGACCAGCTTCATCAGGGGATCCTTGCTGGTGCGGACGGTGCCGGCGTAGTGCGAGGCGGACTGGCGGAAGGAGTCGGACACCGAGGTGTCCTTGTCCTCCGTGCGCCGCGGATAGTGACCGTCCATGATCCGCTGGTAGTCGCGGCTCGCGGCCCACTTCTTCAGCTCGGCGGCGCGCACCGTGGTGAACGGGTGCGAGCGGGGGAGGAGATTCAGAATCTTCAGCACGGAGTCGCGCAGATCGCCGGCCGCCTCGTACTCCTCGGCCTGCTGCAGGAACGCGTCGACATTCATCTCGTGCAGGTGATTGCCGCCGGCGATCTTCATCAGGCCGCGCATCGACGCCTGCAGGTCCTGGCCGACCAGTAGCCCGGCACGGTCCGCCGAGAGCTCCGACTTGCGGAACCACTCGCGCAGCGCGGTGACGATCGCCATGATCGCGACGTTGCCGAGGGGGATCCAGGCGATCTTCAGCGCCAGACCGGTGAGGAAGAGCAGAATCGTGCGGTAGACGGAGTGGCCGGAGAGGGCGTGGCCCACCTCGTGTCCGACGACCGCCCGCATCTCCTCCTCGTCGAGCAGCTCCACCAGCCCGGTGGTGACCACGATGATCGGCTCGTCCAGGCCGATGCACATGGCGTTGGGCCGCGGGTCCTGCGTGACATACATCGCCGGGACCTTCTCCAGATCCAGGATGTAACAGGCGTCCCGCAGCATGGTGTTGAGATGCGCGAACTGCGCGTCGCTCACCCGCACCGAGTCGGAGAGGTAGAGCAGCCGCAGGCTGCGCTCGGGCAGCAGTCCGCTCAGTGCCTTGAAGACGGTGTCGAAGCCGCTGAGCTTGCGCAGGGCCACCAACGCCGAGCGGTCCGCGGGATGTTCGTACGCCCGTGAAGAGATGCCCGGGAAGCGCTTGCGCTGCCTGCTCGGAACGTTCTCGTGATTGCTTTCGGTCATCAATGCCCCCTGTTGGCGCGAGTCCCTGCTCGTCCCCCTGACGGACCCCAGCGTAGGTGCTGGGGCTACGGTGTGGCGGGGGCTGTGGATAACCGAGGAGGACACCCGACATGCCGGACACCGCCGCACTGCTCGCCGCCGCAGCCGCGCAGCAGGGACTGGGCAACACGCTGCGCGTCCTGCTGATCGCCTCGATCGCCGGAGCAGCTCTGCTCGCCTGGTTCCTGCTGCGTGGCTACCGAGGAAACGGCAGCGACGAAAACCACAACGACTGAGTCGGCGTGAGCGTGCCCGGGCGGCCCGCATACGATGTGCGCGAAGTCTCTCCGCTCCGATTCCCGAGCTCCGGCTCCCGGACTCCCGATCGATAGGTTCCGCTGAAGATGAGCCTCACCAGCACCGCCGCCAACCTGGTCACTCTTGCCGAGGGCGCCGAGCACGGTGGCAACCACCCAAGCCTCAGCCCCTACCTCACCGGTGGCGGCGCGCTCTTCGCGCTGCTCCTGCTGCTGTGGATCACCACGCGCTTCAACCGCGACCGCTGAGTCGGAGCCGAACGTCGTGCCAGTAGGCTCTGCACGCATGGGAGAGCAGGAAGTGCCTACCGGTTCCGGTTCCGGCAAGCGTCGAATCGGCGTGATGGGCGGGACGTTCGACCCGATCCACCATGGACACCTGGTGGCCGCCAGCGAGGTGGCCGCCCTGTTCCACCTCGACCAAGTGGTGTTCGTGCCGACCGGGCAGCCGTGGCAGAAGAGCCACAAGGTGGTGTCTCCGGCCGAGGACCGCTATCTCATGACGGTCATCGCCACCGCGTCCAACCCGCAGTTCTCGGTGAGCCGTATCGACATCGACCGCGCCGGGCCGACTTACACGATGGATACGCTGCGGGACCTGCGCTCCCTCAACAGCAACGCGGATCTCTTCTTCATCACGGGAGCCGACGCGCTCTCGCAGATCCTCGGCTGGCGGAACGCGGAAGAGCTGTTCTCACTCGCCCATTTCATCGGTGTGACCCGGCCGGGGCACGACCTGACGGACGACGGGCTGCCCGAGGGCGGGGTCTCTCTGGTGGAGGTTCCGGCGCTGGCCATCTCGTCGACCGACTGCCGGGCTAGGGTCGCCAACGGCGATCCGGTCTGGTATCTGGTGCCGGACGGTGTGGTGCGCTACATCGACAAGCGCCAGTTGTACCGCGGCGAGTGAGCCACGGAGAGGGGCACCGGTGAACGACCAGCAGAACCCGTACGACCCGTACTACCAGCAGCCGCAGATCATCGGCTACGACGAGTACGGGCAACCGGTGTATCAGCAGCCCCAGCAGTACGACCCCTACGCACAGCAGCAGCCCCAGCACCCTCAGCAACCGCAGGCTCCCGAACAGGGGCAAGGGCAGGGGTACGGCTACGACCCGTACGCGCAGCAGCAGCCGCAGGCAGGCCAGTCCCAGCGGCCTCAGCAGTACGACCCGTACTACCAGCAGCCGCAGCCCCCAGGGCAGAGCCAGGACCAGGGATACGGCTACGACGGGTACAGCTACGACACGGGCACGCAGCCCGCGGCCGTCGACACCACCCAGCAGTGGAACATCCCGCAGCAGCAGGCCCCGGCCGAGCCGCAGGCGCAGTCGCGCCCGCAGGCGTCCGAACCGGCTGCCGTGCCGGAGCAGCGCCGCCCTGCCGCCGACCGTGACCACCGCACCGAGCAGTTCTCTTTCATCGAGGAGCCCGACGAGGACTCCGAAGACGTCATCGACTGGCTGAAGTTCACCGAGAGCCGCTCCGAGCGGCGCGAGGAGGCCAAGCGCCGCGGCCGCAACCGCGTCGTCGCGCTCGTCGTCGCACTGGCGCTGGTCGTCGTGGGCGGCGTCGGCTACCTCTGGTACGCGGGCAAGCTGCCCGGCTTGTCGGACGCGGACAAGAAGAGCAGCACGGCGACCGGACCGCAGAAGCGGGACGTGATCGTGGTGCATCTGCACAACACCAAGAAAAAGGGCACCTCCACGGCGCTCCTCGTCAACAACGCCACCACCAAGCAGGGCACCACCGTCCTGCTCCCCAACTCGCTCTCCATCGCCAACGACGACGGCACCGCCACCACGCTCGGCAAGTCCGTCGAGGACGACGGCTCGACGGGCACCCGTGAGGCGGTCGGCACACTCCTCGGTGCCAAGATCACCGGAACCTGGCGGCTCGACACCCCGTTTCTGGAGAACCTGGTCGAGCTGGTCGGCACCATCGACCTGACCACGGACACCGAGGTGCCCGGCGCGAAGAAGGGCGAGGCGCCGCTGGTGAAGAAGGGCGAGAACCAGACTCTGAACGGACGGATGGCCGTCGCGTACGCCACCTACCTCGGGCCCGGCGAGGCCGAGGCGAAGCAGCTGCAGCGCTTCGGCCAGGTCATGCAGGGCGTCCTGCGGAAGTTCCCCGACGACCCGAAGGCGGCGACCGTCACCGTCGAGACACTGGCGCAGATCCTCGACCCGTCGCTGCGGGAGAGCGATCTGGGCGCCTCGCTGGCGAAACTCGCCGAGCACGCCAAGGGCGGCGACTACAAGACAGCCGTGCTTCCGGTCCAGCAGGACGGCACGCTCACCGAGCAGACCGCCAACAGCGTCGTCAAGGACGTCCTGGGCGGCACGGTCACCGCACCGGAGAAGGGCGCGGCCATCCGCGTGGGCGTCAAGAACGCCACCGGGACCACGAGAGCCACGGAGTCCGCCCGGATCGACCTGGTCAACGGTGGCTACTCCGTCCTCGACGGCGGCAAGGCCGATGCCACCGTCACGACATCGAAGGTCACCTACGGAGACGTGACGCAGAAGGCGAAGGCGGTCGAGGTCGCCAAGACCCTGGGTCTGCCGGCGAGCGCGGTCGAGAAGGGCAAAGCCGTCACCAACGCCGACGTTTCGGTCGTCCTCGGCAAGGACTACGAGGTCCAGTGACAGGGCGACCCATCAGGTCCGAAACAGGCGACCCATCGGGTCCCAAATAAACGCGGCATGGGCTGTCGGCGGTCCGTGAGACCCTTGAAGGGTTCCCGACCGCCGACGAAAGCCTGCTTGTGACCGCCACGGATCGCTCCATCGAGCTCGTCAACGCCGCCGCCCAGGCGGCCGCCGACCGGCTCGCGCACGACATCATTGCGTACGACGTCAGCGATGTGCTGTCGATCACCGACGCCTTCCTGCTCGCTTCCGCGCCCAACGACCGCCAGGTCAAGTCGATCGTCGACGAGATCGAGGAGCGGCTGAACAAGGAGCTCGGCGCCAAGCCGGTGCGCCGTGAGGGCGACCGCGACGCCCGCTGGATCCTGCTCGACTACATCGACATCGTCGTGCACGTCCAGCACAGCGAGGAGCGGGTCTTCTACGCCCTGGAGCGGCTGTGGAAGGACTGCCCCGAGCTTCCTCTCCCCGAGGACGCCCTGAAGACCCGCGGCAAGGCAGAGGAGCACGCGCAGCTCGCCGGCGACCCGGATGGTGAGCTGAGCTGAACGGCAGAGACAGCCGCGAGCGCGCCACGGGACGCCGCGTCGTCCTGTGGCGGCACGGCCAGACCGCCTGGAACCTGGAGCGCCGCTTCCAGGGCACCACGGACATCGCGCTGACCGAGACCGGTGTCGCTCAGGCGCGCCGATCCGCCCGGCTGCTCGCCTCGCTCAGGCCCGATGTGATTCTCGCCTCCGACCTCAAGCGGGCGGCGGCCACGGCCGGCGAGCTGGCCGAGCTCACCGGGCTCGACATCACCTACGAGGCTGCCCTGCGCGAGACCTACGCGGGCGCCTGGCAGGGCCTGACGCACGAGGAGATCGTCGCGCAGTACGGCCAGCAGTACGCCGCCTGGAAGCGCGGCGAGCCCGTGCGCCGCGGCGGCGGTGAGCTCGAGACCGAGGTCGCGGACCGGGCTGCTCCCGTGGTGCTGCACCACGCCGAGAAGCTCCCCGAGGACGGCACGCTCGTCGTGGTCAGCCACGGCGGCACGATCCGCACCACGATCGGCCGGCTGCTGGGCCTGGAGGCCCACCACTGGGAGGGCCTCGGAGGCCTCTCCAACTGCTGCTGGTCGGTGCTCGGCGAGGGCGCGCGTGGCTGGCGGCTCCTTGAGCACAACGCCGGCACGCTGCCGGAACCGGTCCTCGGCGACGACGACTGAACCCGGCCGGGCCCGCCGTTCGGCCCCGCACCCCCGGATTTCGCTTTCCGGCAGGTCGCAGGCTAAAGTTCTTCTTGTTCGCAGCGCGGAGCGCGAAGAACACGCGGGGCTATAGCTCAGTTGGTAGAGCGCCTGCATGGCATGCAGGAGGTCAGGAGTTCAATTCTCCTTAGCTCCACAATCCGGATCCCGTCCTCGTCAGAGGGCGGGATTTCGCGTTTCCCGGCCGGCCTTCCGGCCAGCGGGCGCTCGGCGCCTACTCCGCGGTCCTCGCCACCGGCGCCGCTGCCGGGCAGGCACGCTCCGTTCGGTCAGGTGATCGGCGTCGCCGCATTCGGCACACTCTTCCTGAATCGGCAGACAGTACCCGGGGCGTATGGGTCCGCCGATGCGCTGTGGGTGTGCGCCCCGGCGCTCGCAGCCGCGTCGATCTTGGGCGCGGTGGCTGGTCTCGTACGCAAACGCCGCTGACCCTCTTGCGTGGCCATGGCAGAATCGGACGGCCGGAGGGGACACCGGCGAGGACGGGAGGGAGAGCACAATGTCCGCCAGCAGGAGCGAGAAGGCCGATGACCTGCTTGCCACGGCGGAGGTACGTGCTTCTCTCAGCTGCCCGTCCTGCGGATCGGCCCATGTCGCCCAAGTCCTCGGCGACAATGGCGGGGTTTCCTACGTGTGCACGGCCTGCGGCCACAGCTGGAGCTGAGTGATGGGTGCACACAGGCGGAAATGCGACTGGTGCGGCGGTGGTACGCCGATCGTCAGGGACATGGATCCGGTCAATCCCGAGTACCAGTACTGGTGCGAGGAGTGCGCGCGGGCGCTGATCATAAAGGGCGACCCCATCGAGACCTACCGCGAGCTCGAGGGGGAGCCGATCTACGGCCGTCTCCTCGATGAGCACTGCACGTTGAAGCGGTTCTATTCGTTCGCCACAGCATGAGCGACACGGCCACAGTGACAGTCACGGTCACAGCCATGGTCCCGAAGTGGGACGTTACCGGCCTTGTTCGTGCAGACCCGAAACGATTTGGCGATGGACCGGGGTGACCGTTAATGTTGTCGACGTCGCCAAGGGGAAACTTCCGATCAAGGCGGCACACCGCAAGGGGCTATAGCTCAGTTGGTAGAGCGCCTGCATGGCATGCAGGAGGTCAGGAGTTCAATTCTCCTTAGCTCCACAGAAGCAGTAGACACAAGGAAGCGGGCCATCCGGATCGGATGGCCCGCTTCCTTGTGTGTCCGTCAGCCGCGGCCGCTGCCAAGGGCCTTGCGGTTGCTGCTGGGCAGCGCCGGCCGGCCGGCGGGCGCGGGCGCACGGTCGGCCGGAGACTGCTCGATACGCATCGCCAGCGCGGGGCACCGGCGTACGGCCCGCTGCGCACTCCCCCGCAGATGCGTGGGGACGACCGCGTCGGCCACCGACGGGAAGCCGTCGGGCTTGAGCCGGATCAGCTCGGGGATGATGTCCGCGCAGAGCCCGTGGCCCTGGCAGAGCGTCCAGTCGATGAAGATCTTCTCGCCGCTCGGAATCGACTCCACCGCCTCCTCGTAGCCCGGCTCGGGCAGCGGCAGCACGCCGGTCGTCTCGCGTCCGCAGCCGCCGTGGAGCACATGGGCGGCGAGATCGTCCGTGAAGGCGGACAGGGTCGAGGCAAAGAAGCGCGCCGAGCCGTCGGGGTGCTTGCACGCGCCCCGGCCCTTCACGGCCTGGGTCACCTCGCGCAGCGCCTCCAGGGCGGCCGGGCCGCCGCCGTTCATGACGTCGGACAGGCCGCCGGCCGCCGCGGGCAGGCCGAGCTTGCAGGGACCGCACTGGCCGGCCGTTTCGGCTGCGAGCCAGTTGGCCACCCGTAGCGCCTCGCCCAGCGGGCAGGTCTCGGGGCCGATCGGCAGGATCGCGCCGGCGCCCAGCGCGCCGCCCAGGGAGGCCAGCGATTCACGTGAGACGAGCGCCTCGCTGACGGCCATCGCGTCGATCCAGTTGCCGTGGTAGCCGCCGGTGAGGACGCCCTGGGGGAGCGGCGGGGCGCCCGCCAGCTGCAGCACGTACCGCAGCGGCACGCCCGTGGGGACCTCGACGACCATCGGGCGCGCGACCGCCCCGGAGATCGTCAGCATGACGGTGCCGGGCTCAGTCTCCAGGCCGGTGTGGCTGTAGCGGCGGGCGCCGATACGGGCGCCGATGGCGAGCTGCGCAAACGTCTCCGCATTGGACAGCAGGGTCGGGGCCCCGCCGACGCCGGTGTCGGAGGCGCGCTCACGGCGGCCGGGCGGCAGCGCGGGGCCGCCGTTCACGGCGCGGATGACGGAGGAGGCCTCGCCGGAGACCATGCGCTCGGGGGTGCGTACGACCCGCGCGCGCAGCTGCTGCCCGCGCCGGTCGGAGAGTCCGCGCTCGGCCAGGGCGGCGCGGATGGAGATCTCCGTCGAGTTACGGGTGACCGCGACGACCAGGGTGCGCGCACCGAGCGCTTCGGCGGCGATCAGGGCGCCGTCGAGGATCAGATGGGGCGCGCGGTTGAGCAGCACGGTGTCCTTGCGGCAGGCGGGCTCGCCCTCACTGCCGTTGACCACGACGACGGGCCGCACCCCGCGTCGGATGGCGGACTTGGCTACGGCGCGCAGCTTCTGCCCGAAGGGGAAGCCCGCGCCGCCGCGGCCGCGCAGGGATATGTCGTCGGCGAGCTGGGCGAGCCGCTCGCCGGTCATCGGTTCAAGAGGGCCGTGCACCTTGAGATGCATGGGGAGGTCGAGTCGCTCGACAAGATCGAACCCCTGCGTCAGCTGGGGAAGGCCGACGACGCGGACCTCGGGGACATCAGGAAGGGGGGTGTTCACGGTCGGTCTCCTGCGGGCGCGTGCCAGGGTTCCCCGGCCGGGGGCGGGAAGAGAGGCCCGGGCATCTGCGCCGTCTCGTCGTACGCATCGGCGGTGCCGGGTTGGTACGGGGACGAAGGTGCTTCGTACGGTGTTGAGGGGTCGTAGGCGGATGAGGGGTCGTACGCGAAGGGGGCCGCGTACGGAGCGGTGGGTGTGTCGTACGACGCGGGGGGTGCGTCGTACGAGGGCGGCGGCTCGTAGGCCGGCTGAGCGGGGGGCTCGTATGCGGGCGGCACCGGCGGCGCGGACGGGACGGCCTGCGCGGGCGGCGGCGGTGACGGTGTGGGCCAGGCGCCGGGCGGGGGACCCGACTCCGAGACGACAGGGATCTCGTCCGTCATCAGGATGCGTTCTGCCAGCGGGGCCGTCTGGTCGCCGGCGAGGGACACCGCCCGGTACGCGGCGGAAATGCCGGGGCCGGGGCCGACGCCACTGCTGCCGAGGGGATCCGTCTCCGGGGGCGGCGGGGCCTCGTAGAGCTGCGGCGAGGGGGCGGAGAGCCGTGGGGGCTGCGCACGCGACTGGCCGAGCGGGGTCTCGCGCTGGAACTCCGCCTCGTAGGCGCGCTGCGAGGGAATGCCGTTCATACGGTTGAGGCCCGCCGGTGCGGTCACTCCGCTTGCGCCGGGGAGCGGGGAGACGCCGAGATCGCGCTGTGCCCTCTCGTCCGCCCGCGACCTGTCGTCGTCCGAGCCGGTCAGCGAAAGAACTTTGTTGGCGATGCGTCGCTGTACAGGCCGTGGCAGCGTCCGTACCGCGACGGCTGCTGCGACGCCGGCGAGTGCCAGGCAGTACATCGTGACCACCCAGGTCGCGGCGGGACGGCCGGTGTACAGCCCGTGCACGAGGGCGAAGCTCCAGGCCGGGTAGGCCAGCATGTGCAGCGGCCGCCAGCGGCCCGCCACCCGGACGTTGGCCGCGAGGGCGCTGCGCAGCGCCCCTGTCGTCGCTGCGACGATCATGAGGAAGCCGGCCAGCGAGCCGAAGCCGATCAGGGCGGACGTACCGGTGACGCCGAGTCCGAACGGGATCAGCGCGCCGATCAATTCCACGTGTCCAAGCGAGACCTTGACGGTCACGTGGAGCAGGAGGAAGCCGAGCGAGGCCACCGCGGTGCTCCGGTGGACGGCCTGGGCAACAAGGCGGTGCCGGGTGGAAAGCAGCAGCCTGTCGGTGGCGATCAGACCCCACGCCACGGACGAGGTCAGGCACAACAGGGACAAAACCCCGGTGGTGAAGTCGAGCGCGGCACGAAAGCTGTCACTCCCGCCGACGGCGAGCAAGGGTATGAGTACCAATGCCGCTGCGGTCAGGCCACCTTGGGCCTGGCGGCTGAGCCCGGCGCTCGGTGCGGGGGACGAACGGCTCTTGCGATTGCGAGGGTTCATGGGGCGACTCCGAATGGTGCGGGAAATACGGTCCCGTTGACGCATGCTAAGTCGACCCATACCGAGTGGTTCGTGGTTTGAGCGTTTAGAGAGCGGAACCACAGACAACTGACTCTGAGGTTGCCCCGGATAGGGGGGATACGCCGAGTAACTTGTGTGCCTCGCGACGCGAACCGATGCGCCTCGCGGTGTGCGCCGGGGTTCGACGCGGGGCGTGCGCCGGGGGCGTGAAGAGGTGCAATGGGTGACGGAGCGGTCGCCGAGGGTCGCCCGGGAGTCGGATCGGCAGCTCGGGTGGGCGGGGTCGCGTGTGGCCGCCGGGTGGCGCCGGTCCTTGCCGCTCGCCCTCCACCGACCGCCGAAGCGGAGTCGTGCGGGCGGTTCGGTCGCTGCGGTACTCTGCTGCTATGCGTGCCGTACGCCTTCTGCTTAGCGAGCCGCGCTGATCAGTCCCGACGGATGAAAGATCCGGTTGGAATCGGCGCGGCGTCCCCTCCTGTGCGAGGGGCTTTTTCGTTTTCGAATCCGCTGGCAGAGACGATCGATGGAGCTTTAAGGATCATGAGCGAGACGAATTCCGCTGCCGCCGCAGAGGTGGCAGCAGCGCACCGCTACACGGCTGCCATGGCCGCCGACATCGAGGCACGCTGGCAGGACGTCTGGGACGCCAAGGGCACGTACGAAGCGCCGAACCCGAGCGGTGAACTGGCCGGGGACGCCGCCCTGGCGGCCAAGCCCAAGAAGTTCGTCATGGACATGTTCCCCTACCCCTCGGGCGCCGGCCTGCACGTCGGGCACCCGCTGGGCTACATCGCCACTGACGTCTTCGCCCGCCATCAGCGCATGACCGGCCACAACGTCCTGCACACGCTGGGCTTCGACGCCTTCGGCCTGCCGGCCGAGCAGTACGCCGTGCAGACCGGCACGCATCCGCGGGTGTCCACCGAAGCCAACATCGAGAACATGAAGGTCCAGCTGCGCCGGCTGGGCCTGGGTCACGACAAGCGCCGGTCGTTCGCGACGATCGACCCGGACTACTACAAGTGGACCCAGTGGATCTTCGTCCAGATCTTCAACTCCTGGTACGACGAGGACGCACAGAAGGCCCGCCCGATCGACGAGCTGGTCGCCCAGTTCGAGAGCGGTGAGCGTCCGACGCCCGGCACGCGCGCGTGGAGCGAGCTGAGCGCCGCCGAGCGCGCCGATGTGCT
This sequence comes from Streptomyces sp. NPDC048479, assembly GCF_040651435.1. Taxonomy (NCBI): domain Bacteria; kingdom Bacillati; phylum Actinomycetota; class Actinomycetes; order Kitasatosporales; family Streptomycetaceae; genus Streptomyces; species Streptomyces sp. NPDC048479. Next base: position 166,223 of record NZ_JBEZKA010000007.1, on the reverse strand, counting down.
GAGCGGCTACCGGCTGGCGTATGCCTCCGACGCGCCCGTCAACTGGTGCCCGGGCCTGGGCACCGTACTGGCGAATGAGGAGGTCACCTCGGAGGGTCGCTCCGAGCGTGGCAACTTCCCCGTCTTCAAGGCGAAGCTGCGCCAGTGGAACATGCGCATCACCGCCTACGCGGACCGGCTGCTGGACGATCTGGACGCGCTGGACTGGCCCGAGGCCATCAAGCTGCAGCAACGCAACTGGATCGGGCGCAGCGAGGGCGCGCGCGTCGACTTCCAGGTCGGCGGCCAGGACGGCGCGAAGGTCACGGTCTTCACCACCCGCCCCGACACGCTGTTCGGCTCCACCTACATGGTGCTGGCCCCCGAACACGGGCTGATCGACTCCATCGTCCCGGCCGAGTGGCCGCAGGGCGCCAAGGAGGCCTGGACCGGCGGTGCCGCCACTCCGGCCGAGGCTGTTGCCGCGTACCGCAAGCAGGCCCAGACGAAGAGTGACGTCGAGCGGCAGACCGAACACAAGGACAAGACCGGCGTCTTCACCGGTGCCTACGCCCTGAACCCGGTCACCGGCGCACAGATCCCGGTCTTCGTCGCCGACTACGTCCTGATGGGCTACGGCACCGGCGCCATCATGGCCGTCCCCGGACAGGACGAGCGTGACTGGGAGTTCGCCGAGGCCTTCGAACTGCCCATCATCCGTACCGTCCAGCCGCCGGACGGCTGGGAGGGCGAGGCCTTCACCGGACAGGGCCCGGCGATCAACTCCGCCAACGACGAGATCTCGCTGGACGGCCTGGGCGTCGCCGAGGCCAAGGCCAAGATCACCGAATGGCTGACCGAGCGCGGCATCGGCGAGGGCACGGTCAACTTCCGGCTGCGGGACTGGCTGTTCAGCCGGCAGCGCTACTGGGGCGAGCCCTTCCCGATCGTCTACGACGAGGACGGCATCGCGCACGCGCTGCCCGAATCGATGCTGCCGCTGGAGCTGCCGGAGGTCGACGACTACTCCCCTCGTACGTTCGACCCGGACGACGCGGACACTCAGCCCGAGACTCCGCTGTCGCGCAACGAGGACTGGGTCAATGTGGAGCTGGACCTCGGCGACGGCGTCAAGCGCTACCGCCGGGAGACCAACACCATGCCCAACTGGGCGGGTTCGTGCTGGTACGAGCTGCGCTACCTGGACCCGCACAACAGCGAGAAGCTGGTCGACCCGGCGATCGAGCAGTACTGGATGGGGCCGCGCGAGGGCCAGCCGCACGGCGGCGTCGATCTGTACGTCGGCGGCGCCGAGCACGCTGTACTGCACCTGCTGTACGCGCGGTTCTGGTCGAAGGTGCTGTTCGACCTGGGGCACGTCTCCTCGGTCGAGCCGTTCCACAAGCTGTACAACCAGGGCATGATCCAGGCGTACGTCTACCGGGACAGCCGCGGCTTCCCGGTGTCGGCCGCCGACGTCGAGGAGCGGGACGGAAAGTTCTACTTCGAGGGCGAGAGCGTCAAGCGCGAGCTGGGCAAGATGGGCAAGTCCCTGAAGAACGCCGTCACTCCGGACGAGATCTGCGCCGAGTACGGCGCGGATACGCTGCGTCTGTACGAGATGGCCATGGGCCCCCTGGATGTTTCGCGGCCGTGGGACACCCGCGCCGTCGTCGGCCAGTACCGCCTGCTGCAGCGGCTGTGGCGCAATGTCGTCGACGAGGCGACCGGTGAGGTCACGGTCGTCGACACCGAGCCCGACGAGGCGACGCTGCGTGCGCTGCACAAGGCGATCGACGGCGCCGGACAGGACCTGGCGGCCCTGCGCTTCAACACCGCCATCGCCAAGATCACCGAGCTGAACAACTATCTGACGAAGGTGGGCGGCCCGCTGGCGCGGAGCGTGGCGGAGCGGCTGGTGCTGCTGATCGCCCCGCTGGCCCCGCACATCGCCGAGGAACTGTGGCACAAGCTGGGGCACACCGACTCGGTCGTGCACCAGGCCTTCCCGGTCGCCGACCCGGCGTATGTCGTGGACGAGTCAGTGACATGCGTTGTGCAGATCAAGGGCAAGGTGAAGGCGCGGCTGGACGTCTCCCCGTCCATTTCGGACGAGGAGCTGGAGGCGCTGGCGCTGAATGATGCCGCAGTGGTCGCGGCGCTGGGCAGCGCGGGCATCCGCAAGGTGATCGTGCGGGCGCCGAAGCTGGTCAACATCGTGCCCGCCTAGGGTCCGGCCAGTCTCACAGGGGTTTCCCCTACGGGCAGGTTGGGGGTTCCGATGGAACCCCCGGCCTGCCCGTTCCGTTTACCGTGGAAGGACAACATCCGACGCCGGAGGGGCGCTCATGGAAGCCGCGATACTGATTCTGGCGCTGCTTTTCGTCGCCTTTGTGGCGTTGGGGGTGTACGTGAGCGTGAAGGTGGTCGGCGCGGCCAAGCGGCGTGTGGAGCGCACGGTCGCGCAGGCGCGCCGCACCGTCGAGGAGACCACGCTGCGGGCGAAGAGCTATGGGCAGGGCGGCGCTGCCGGCGAGCTGGCGCAGCTGCGGCTGTCGCTGCGTACGTCGATGAGGGCGACGCAGGACGCGCTGCACGCGGGTGTGGCGGAGGACGCCTCGCTCTCCGAGTCGCTGGACCTGTTCCGGCGGCTGAGTGCGCACGGTCATGAGCTCGACGACGAACTCAAGCGGCTGGAGCGCGAGCCGGACCGGGCGACCGTGGTCTCAATGCTGCCCGGGCTGCGCGAGCGTACGGAGCGGATCACGCGCTCTGCCGAGTCGCTGCGCTGGGCGGCGCGGGACCGGGCACGGAAGTTCGCGGACGACGATCTGGATGCGCTGAGCATGCAGATCGATGTGGAGGCGGGGGCGCTGCGGCACTGGTCGGGTGAGGGTGTGCCGGGCGCCGAGATGCCGGATGTGCCGGACGCCGCGGAGCCGGGGTCCTGGCCGGAGGCGGGGCGGACCGCCGGGGCCGGAGCGGACGCAGCGGGCCATGGTGTCGCGTCCGAGCAGACCTGGCCGGAGTCGGTGGCCAGGACCCGGGCCGAGTCGGGGGCCGGGTCCGAGGCCGGGCCCGGGCACACTGTGGCCGAACAGCCGCAGGCGATCACAGCGCGCGATCCCCGGCAGCAGACCGCCTATCCCTGGCAGAAGAAGGCCCGTCCGGAGACCACGAACTGATCCATCGGCCGGGGCGACGCGGCCATTGGCAAGGGGCCGGGCTGCCGTACGGCGGCCCCGACGGGTAACCTCCCGCTCATGTCCCGCCATGTCGCTATCGTCACCGATTCAACGGCCTACCTGCCGCCGCCGACGATGGAGCGGCACGGCATCATCGCAGTGCCGCTGACCGTCGTACTCGGTGATCAGGCGCTCGAGGAGGGCACCGAGATCTCGGCACGCTCGCTGGCGCTGGCATTGCAGAAGCGACGGCCTGTGACCACATCCAGGCCGAGCCCCGAGGTGTTCGCCGAGGCGTACCGGCGGTGCGCGGAGGCCGGTGCGACGGGGATCGTATCGCTGCATCTGTCGGCGGAGTTCTCGGGGACGTACGACGCCGCTGTGCTGGCCGCCAAGGACGCTCCGGTGCCGGTGCGGGTGGTGGACACCGGGATGGTCGCGATGGCCCTGGGATTCTGCGCGCTCGCGGCCGCTGAGGCGGCGGAGGCGAGCGGCACGCTGGACGAGGCGGTGGCCGCCGCGGAGAAGCGGGCCGCGGGCACGTCCGCGTACTTCTACGTCGACACACTGGACTACTTGCGCCGCGGCGGCCGTATCGGGGCCGCGCAGGCGCTGCTGGGCTCGGCGCTCGCGGTGAAGCCGCTGCTGCAGCTGGACGGCGGCCGGATCGAGCTGCTGGAGAAAGTGCGCACGGCTTCGAAGGCGATCGCCCGGCTGGAGGAGATTGTCGCCGACCGGGCGGGTACGAGCCAGGTGGACATTGCGGTGCACCATCTGGCCGCGCCGGAGCGGGCCGCCGCGCTCGCGGAGCGGCTGCGTGACCGGCTGCCCGGCCTGGTCGATCTGCACGTCAGCGAGGTGGGTGCGGTGATCGGGGCGCACACGGGGCCGGGGCTGTTGGGGGCCGTGGTCTCGCCCCGCTGAGGCGGTTTGAGGGGCGCTGCTGCGCGCTGATGGGCGCCGCTGTCGCCTCTGCGGGTGAGCGAGTTATCCACAACGGGTGGGCTGTCCACGGAAATTGGGCCTGCTCAGCGGGCTCGGACGGATATGCCTACCGTCCTGTGGCATGGCTCTCCGATCAGGCTCCGCAACCAGTGGCCCGGGCCGCGCCCCGGCCTCGGACAGCCGCGCCTGTCACGGCCGCGGCTCAGCACCAAGCCGCGGCTCAGGACCCGGCCGCGGTCCGGATCGCGGCCCGAGCCGCGGCTTACGCCACCCGGGCCGACGGCGCGGCAGAAGCTTGTCCGCCGCTTCGACCACAGCCCTGCGCCGCCGCGCGGATGCCCTGTTCGAGGGTGCGCCGCGCGGTGCGGGCACTGGGCTCGACGCGGCTGTCGCGCGCTCGCGTGTGGATGTCGACACCGGGGCAAGGGCAGGCGCTGGGGCAGCCACCGGTACGGGGGCGGACACCCGGCGGTGGGCGGGGCTTGCGCTGCGGGAGCGGTTGCCGTTGTGGGTGCAGCTCAGGTGCGGGCTCGAACCCAGGGCTCTCGCCGCACTGTCCGTCGTCCTCGTGGTCGCCGCGGTCTTCGCGGCCCAGCACTTCTGGGCGGCCCGACCGCAGACCGTACGCGCTCCGGAGCTGGTCCAGCAGAGTGCGGCCTCTCCGGAGCCGCGGCCTTCGCCGGGGCCATCGCCGTCCGACACCGGGCCCGGCGGGCGGATCGTCGTCGATGTGAGCGGCAAGGTGCGTCGGCCGGGGGTGCACCAACTGCCCGCCGGATCCCGGGTCACCGACGCGCTGCGAGCGGCAGGAGGCGTCAGGGCCGGCACGGACCTGTCCGGACTCAACCGGGCACGGGTCCTCATGGACGGTGAGCAGGTGGTGGTGGGCGGGCCTGCACCGCCAGGACCGCCTGCGACCGGATTGGGCACGGGCCCTCGCACGGGTGGCGCGCAGGCCGCGGGGCCGGTGAGCCTCAACACGGCGACCGTGGAGCAGCTCGACACCCTGCCCGGGGTCGGTCCCGTACTGGCGCAGCACATCGTCGACTACCGCACCCGGCACGGGGGGTTCCGGTCCGTCGACGAACTCCGCGAGGTCAATGGGATCGGCGACCGCCGGTTCGCGGATCTCCAGACCCTGCTACGGCTATGACGGACATGACGCGCCCGGTGGTTCATGCCGCGTCGGGTCATCGGCTTGGGGCGTCCGATCCGCGGCAGGAGGGTCCGGCCGATCTGCGCCTGGTGCCGCCGGCCCTGGCGGCCTGGGTCGCGGCGGCCCTCGCGGTGGGGGCGCCGGGTTGGTGGACGGCGGTGGGTGTGACGGCCTGCCTCGTCGTGGCGGCCGTGCTGCTGGCTCCGGCGGTGGTGCGTGCCGTAGGCGCGGTCATGAGGGTCCGTGGGCGTGGGCTCAACGCCACTGCCGTGGCGGCGTTGTTGCTGTGCGCCGCGGCAGGAGCGGCCTCGGCCGGGCTGCACGGCGCGGATCTGCGCAGGGGGCCGCTTCCCGCCCTGGCGGATCAGTACGCTTATGTCACCGTCGAGTTGACGGTCACCTCCGATCCGCGAACGACTCGGCCCCGGATCCGCGGTGACCATATGGCGGCCACATCGATCGTGCTGGACGGTGAGGCGACCAGGGTCACGGCTCCGGGCGGCGCGGTCACGGCGATCCGGACGCCTGTCCTGGTGATTGTGCCGTCGCGGAAGCCGGGTGATTCGGGCGATTCCGGCGGGTCCGTTTCGTCCCCGGGGCCCGGCGCGCAGTGGCAGCGGCTGCTGCCTTCCACCCGACTGCGGCTGGCAGGCCGGCTCGCGCCCCCACTGAACGCGGACGACCGTTTCGCCGCCGTACTGAGGGCGCAGGGCGGCGGGCCGCCGCGGATCACCGGCCCGCCGACCGCGCTCCAGCGCACGGCCGGAGGCCTCCGGGCGGGACTGCGTGAGGCGACAGACGGGCTCGACCCCGACGCCCGCGCCCTGCTGCCCGGGCTCGTGGTCGGCGACACCTCCCGGATCGCGCCCGACCTGCACGACGCCTTCGAGGCGACCGACCTCACGCACTTGCTCGCCGTGTCGGGAAGCAACCTGACTATCGTGCTCGTCCTGCTGATCGGGCCGCCGGGCACCGCCCTGCTGGCCGAACGGCGCGGCCTCGCGCCCAGGTTGGGCATCACGCTGCGCGGGACCGCGCTGATCGGCGGGGCGCTCACACTCGCCTTCGTGGTCGTGTGCCGTCCGGAGCCAAGCGTGCTGCGGGCGGCCGGGTGCGGGCTCATCACACTGCTCGCCATTGCCACCGGGCGCCGCCGATCGCTCATTCCCGCGCTGGCCGCCGCTGTACTGCTGCTCGTCCTGTACGACCCATGGCTGGCGCGCAGTTACGGCTTTCTGCTCTCCGTGCTGGCCACCGGTGCCCTGCTCACCATCGGCCCCGGCCTGAGCGCGGCGCTGCAACGGCGACGGGTGCCGCCGCGGCTCGCCGAAACGCTGGCCGCCGCTGCCGCGGCCCAGGCCGTGTGCGCTCCTGTGGTGGCGATCTTCGCCGCCAGGGTCAGTCTGGTGGCCATCCCCTGCAATCTCGTCGCCGAGCTGGCGGTCGCCCCGGCCACGGTCCTCGGCTTTGCGGCGCTCGCAGTGACGCCGCTGGCCATACCGGTCGCCGAGGTGCTCGCCCGCTGCGCGGGATGGCCCGCCGGTTGGATCGCCTCCGTCGCCCGTACCGGCGCGGCGCTGCCCGGGGCGCAGGCGGGCTGGCCGGGCGGCTGGCGCGGCGGTCTGCTGCTCGCCACGGTCACGGCCCTGCTCGTGCTGGTGGCGCGCCGACTGCCGCGCCATCCCTGGGCAGCAGTCGGTTGCGCGCTGCTGCTCCTTCTCGCCGTGCTGCGCCCGGCCCCGCTCACCAGGGTCGTCACCGGCTGGCCGCCGCCCGGCTGGACGTTCGTGATGTGCGATGTCGGGCAAGGGGATGCCACCGTGCTCGCGGCGGGCGAGGGCGCGGCCGTGGTCGTGGACGCGGGGCCCGACCCGGAGCTCGCCGACCGCTGTCTGAGGGACCTGGGCATCACCAGGATTCCGCTGATCCTGCTGACGCATTTCCATGCCGACCATGTCCGAGGGCTGCCCGGGCTGCTGAGAGGGAGGGCCGTCGGCGCGGTCCAGACGACGACGTTCGACGAGCCGCGGGAGCAGAGCGCGTTCGTACGGAGAACGGCGGCCGCCGCCGGGGTACCCGTCATCCGCGCGGGACCCGAGGAGCGGCGCCGGGTCGGGCGGCTCGCCTGGCAGGTGCTGTGGCCCAGGGCAGCCCCCGGCCCCGGTCCGACCCGCGCCTCCTCGCTCGTTCCCGACGGCCCCAATGACGCCAGCGTCACACTGCTGGTGCGAATCGTCGGCGGCCCGACCCTTCTGCTCCTCGGCGACCTCGAACCCCCTGCCCAGCGAGGGCTGTTGTCGACCCACCCGGCACTCCCGCCAGTCGACGTCCTCAAAGTCGCCCATCACGGCTCCGCCCACCAACACCCCGGCCTGCTACGGAATGTGCGCCCGCGACTGGCGCTGATCTCCTGCGGCCGGAACAACTTCTACGGTCACCCGTCGCCCCGTACCGTCGACGCGCTCCGGACCGGGGGAGCGGTGGTGCTGCGCACGGACACTGACGGGGCGATCGCGGTCACCGGAGGCGGCGCGGACCTGCGGGCCGTGCCGAGGGGCCAGGGCAGCGGGCCGGACCCGCCGCCCTTCTGAGCGGGTGGCTGTGCAAAGTGCGTACCTCGTCCCGCCTGCGCTGCTCCCGCCTGCGCCGCTCCCGGCCGCACGTCGGCTCCAGGCCGCCGCGTCGGGCGGCCGCCGCCGCTCCCGCTCCTCATCGGTCGTGGACCGCACGCCAGCGGCGTATCCGCCCCAGGCGCCTCGGCCTACAGGCCTAGGACCTGCGGTCCATGGCGCGCGGTCCGACGTCGCGCCAGACTCATTTCATGGACGCCAATCTCCTGGATGCCTATCTCCGCCGAATCGGGGCCACCCGCCCGGAGCGCGCCGACGCCGCCGCTCTGCGCGATCTGCAGCTGCGGCACCTGCGGACAGTCCCGTTCGAGAATCTCTCCATCCATCTCGGCGAGGACATCGTGCTCGAGGAGAAGGCGCTCCTCGCCAAGATCGTGGATGCCCGACGGGGCGGCTTCTGCTACGAACTCAACGGCGCATTCGCCGTGTTGCTGCGGGAGCTGGGTTTCAAGGTCACCCTCCTCCAGGCACGTGCTTTCGGTGACGAAGGGCGGCTCGGCATCCCGTACGACCATCTCGCCCTGCGCGTCGAGACAGCGGACTCCTCCGGCCCCTGGCTGGCCGATGTCGGGTTCGGCGACCACACCCAGCACCCCCTCGCGCTCGACGAGCGGGGCGATCAGCGGGACCCGGCCGGTACGTTCCGGATCGCTGAGGCCACGGAGTACGGCGATCTCGACGTCTACCGCGACGGCAAACCGCAGTTCCGCCTCGATACGCGGCCCCGCGTCCTGGCCGACTTCGAGGCGGGGTCCTGGTGGCACCGCACCTCGCCCGCCTCGCACTTCCCCCGGTCCCTCGTCTGCTCCCGGCTCACCGCCAAGGGCCGGATCACGCTCAGCGGCCGCAAACTGGTCACCACCGAGCACGGTGAGCGCCATGAGCAGCCGCTGGCCGACGATGCCGCGGTCCTGGCGGCCTACCGCGACCACTTCGGGCTGGTACTCGACCGGTTGCCGTCCGCCCCGAGCCGGCCGAGCTGACGGGCTGAACGGCTGACGCGCTGACGCGCCGAGCCAGGGCGCTAGGCCTCCAGCCAGCCCTCGTACTCCGCGGCGAAATCGTCCAGCGCCGCGGGGTCGAGGCGGGCCTTCGGGTCCTCCACGACGACCAGCCACTGCGCGTCCTCGGCGTCGTCCTCGCCGGCCAGCGCATCGCGTAGGAGCTGGGGCTCCTCGGCCACCCCGAAGCGGCCCGCCAGCTCCTGTGCCACCTCCTCGGCGGCGTCGCGGTCGGGCAGCACCAGTACATGTCTCGCGTCATTCACCGGTCCATTCTCCGGTACGTCCCCAGTACGGGAATCCCGAGTAGGGGGAGATCCCGAGTACGGCGATCCCGAGTACGAGAATCCCGGTACGCGCGGGAGTGTCAGTGCCCCGTGGGATGCTGGACCGCGATGATCCGCAAACCAAGCCAGCAGAATTCGCCCGACGACCTCCTCGCCCCCGTCACACTCGCCGTGGGCCAGGAGGACCTGCTCCTCGACCGTGCCGTGCAGCAGGTGGTGGCGGCGGCCCGCGCTGCCGACGCCGACACGGACGTACGCGACCTCGCCTCCGACCAGCTTCAGCCCGGCACCCTTGCCGAGCTGACCAGCCCCTCGCTCTTCGCCGAGCGCAAGGTCGTCGTCGTGCGCAATGCGCAGGACCTCTCCGCCGACACGATCAAGGACGTCAAGGCCTATCTCGACGCTCCGGCAGAGGAGATCACCCTCGTCCTGCTGCACGCCGGCGGTGCGAAGGGCAAGGGCCTGCTGGACGCGGCCCGGAAGGCGGGTGCCCGTGAGGTCGCCTGCCCCAAAACCACCAAGCCGGCCGAGCGGCTCACCTTCGTACGGTCCGAATTCCGCGCGCTGGGCAGGTCCGCGACGCCCGAGGCGTGCCAGGCGCTGGTCGACTCCATCGGCAGCGATCTGCGAGAGCTGGCCAGCGCGGTCTCCCAGCTGACCGCGGACGTCGAGGGCACCATCGACGAGGCGGTCGTCGGGCGGTACTACACGGGCCGCGCCGAAGCCTCCAGCTTCAATGTCGCCGACCGAGCGGTGGAGGGCCGGGCGGCGGAGGCGCTGGAAGCCCTGCGCTGGTCGCTGTCGACGGGGGTCGCGCCGGTCCTGATCACCAGCGCGCTGGCGCAGGGTGTGCGGGCGATCGGCAAGCTCTCCTCGGCCCGCGGCGGGCGGCCCGCCGACCTCGCCCGTGAGCTGGGCATGCCGCCGTGGAAGATCGACCGGGTCCGCCAGCAGATGCGTGGCTGGACGCCGGACGGGGTGGCGGCGGCGCTGCGCGCGGTCGCGGAGGCGGACGCGGGCGTGAAGGGCGGCGGCGACGACCCGGAGTACGCGCTGGAGAAGGCGGTCGTGGCGGTTGCGCGGGCGGCGCGGTCGGGGCGGTAGACCCTGCGGGCGGCCTTGCCCCTCCCCGCTCTCGGGCGCCGGGCCGCCACCGCAGGCCGGGCACGCCAGAGGCCCCGGTGGCCGTCCTGGGGAAGGACGGTCACCGGGGCCTCACGGTTCAAGCCTTGTGCGCCGCACCCGCGTGGCGAACGCGTTCGGTGTGCGGCGCGGGGTGCCGGGAAGGAGCGGGAGAGAGGGCCCGCTGGATCCCTACCGGCGATCAGTCAAGAGCTCAGCCCTGGAGGGAGCCAACCTTGATGGCCAGCGCCGACTTCTTGTTGGCGGCGGCGTTCTTGTGGATGACACCCTTGGAGACGGCCTTGTCGAGCTTCTGCGACGCCTCACGGACGGCCACAGTGGCCTTCTCGACGTCGCCGGTGGCGACAGCCTCGCGGGCCTTGCGGATCGCGGTCTTGAGCGACGACTTGACGGCCTTGTTGCGCAGGCGCGCCTTCTCGTTCGTCTTGTTCCGCTTGATCTGGGACTTGATGTTCGCCACGAAAGAGCCTTTTCAGGTTCGATGATCTTTGAGTTTGCGTCCCGTACTTGAGAGGGCACGAGACACAGCTGTCCACGTTACCAGCCGCCCCTCCAGCGGCCCAAACCGGGCGCAGTCCCGTTCCCGTGGGACGATGGAGGCTACGTATCGATCCGACATCGCCCGAGACGAGACGCCCCGGCGTCTCAAGAATCAGGACCCTGCGTGCCCGCGACTCCTACCCACGTGCCCGAGCCGAGCCGTACCGACCCGGCGCTGATCCGCAATTTCTGCATCATCGCGCACATCGACCACGGCAAGTCGACGCTTGCCGACCGGATGCTCCAGCTGACCGGTGTGGTCGATCAGCGGCAGATGCGCGCTCAGTACCTCGACCGCATGGACATCGAGCGCGAGCGCGGCATCACGATCAAGTCCCAGGCGGTCCGGCTGCCGTGGTCGCCCACCGAGGGCGAGGGTAAGAACACGACCCACATCCTCAACATGATCGACACCCCGGGCCACGTGGACTTCACTTATGAGGTCTCCCGGTCGCTCGCGGCCTGCGAGGGCACCGTCCTGCTGGTGGACGCCGCGCAGGGCATCGAGGCGCAGACCCTCGCCAACCTCTACCTGGCGATGGAGAACGACCTCACGATCGTCCCGGTCCTCAACAAGATCGACCTGCCGGCCGCGCAGCCGGAGAAGTTCTCCGAGGAGCTCGCCAACCTCATCGGCTGCCAGCCGGAGGACGTCCTCAAGGTCTCGGCCAAGACCGGCGTCGGCGTGGAGGCCCTGCTGGACCGCGTGGTCCGCGACGTCCCCGCCCCGGTCGGCGTGGTCGACGCGCCGGCCCGCGCGATGATCTTCGACTCCGTCTATGACTCGTACCGCGGTGTGGTGACCTACGTACGAGTCGTCGACGGGCAGCTCAACAAGCGCGAGCGCATCAGGATGATGTCCACCGGCGCCACCCACGAGCTGCTGGAGATCGGCGTCTCGTCCCCGGAGATGACCCCGGCCGACGGCATCGGCGTCGGCGAGGTGGGCTACATCATCACCGGCGTCAAGGACGTGCGTCAGTCCAAGGTCGGTGACACGATCACCTCCCTCCACAAGGGCGCCACCGAGGCGCTGGGCGGCTACAAGGACCCCAAGCCGATGGTGTTCTCCGGCCTCTATCCGCTGGACGGCTCGGACTACCCCGAGCTGCGCGACGCCCTCGACAAGCTTCAGCTCAATGACGCCGCGCTGGTCTACGAGCCGGAGACCTCGGCCGCTCTCGGTTTCGGTTTCCGCGTGGGCTTCCTCGGCCTGCTCCACCTGGACGTGATCCGCGAGCGCCTGGAGCGCGAGTTCGGTCTCGATCTGATCGCCACCGCGCCGAACGTGGTCTACCGCGTGGTCATGGAGGACGGTGCCGAGCACACCGTCACCAACCCGAGCGAGTTCCCCGAGGGCAAGATCTCCGATGTCCACGAGCCGGTCGTACGGGCCACGATTCTCGCGCCCAGCGAGTTCATCGGCTCGATCATGGAGCTCTGCCAGACCCGCCGCGGCACGCTGCTCGGCATGGACTACCTCTCCGAGGACCGGGTCGAGATCCGCTACACCCTCCCGCTCGCCGAGATCGTCTTCGACTTCTTCGACCAGCTGAAGTCCAAGACGCGCGGTTACGCCTCCCTCGACTACGAGCCCACCGGCGAGCAGGCCGCCAGCCTGGTCAAGGTCGACATCCTGCTGCACGGCGACAAGGTCGACGCCTTCTCCGCCGTCACGCACAAGGACGCGGCGTACGCGTACGGCGTGCGGCTCGTCGCCAAGCTCAGGGAGCTGATTCCGCGGCAGGCCTTCGAGGTGCCCATCCAGGCCGCGATCGGCTCGCGCGTCATCGCCCGCGAGACCATTCGCGCCATCCGCAAGGATGTCCTCGCCAAGTGCTACGGCGGTGACATCTCGCGTAAGCGGAAGCTGCTGGAGAAGCAGAAGGAAGGCAAGAAGCGGATGAAGATGGTCGGCAGCGTGGAGGTCCCGCAGGAAGCCTTCATCGCCGTGCTGTCCAGCGACGACAGCGGCAAGGCCAAGAAGTAGCCGCACCGTCGCAGCCGACAAGCGAAGGCGCCCGCCCGGGGTCCGGACGGGCGCTTTTCGCGTGTCTGCGGACGCATTACCCGTTAGATACGGACGCATCACCCGATAGATGAGGGATGCACCGACCGGTGGTTCCCAGCCAGTGGCCGAGCGTGCCGTTCGTTATCAAGCGGCAGCCCGTAGCCCCTTACGCGCAGGTCCCGTGCCCTCTACCCTGAGCACGGCTCGATGGTTACTCGCCAGTTAAACAACAGCCACTCGTGCAGTGCTGCCCGCAGGCCCGGAGGATGTCGTGAGCGCCACAATGACCCTGATCGAGAACCGACCGCCCTCTGTGGCGAGTCTCTTCACCGAGCGCGTGGCGGCTACGCCGGACGCCGAGGCCTACCGCTATCCGGTGGCCCCCGCCACCGGCCAGGGGCCCGATGACTGGAAGTCCCTGAGCTGGGGGCAGGCCGCACAGCGGGTCTATGCCATTGCCGCCGGACTGATCGACCTCGGGGTACGCGCCGAGGAGCGCGTCGCGCTCGCCTCCTCCACCCGGGTCGACTGGATCCTCGCCGACCTCGGCGTGATGTGCGCGGGCGGCGCGACCACCACGATCTACCCGTCCACCAACGCCGAGGAGTCGGCGTACATCCTCTCCGACTCCGAGAGCCGGGTGCTGATCGCCGAGGACGCCTCCCAGCTGGCCAAGGCGCGTGAGCGGCGGGCCGACCTGCCGGAGCTGAAGCATGTCGTGGTGATCGACGCGACGGGCGTCGAGCCGGACGAGAGCGACCCCGAGGGCTGGGTGCTCTCGCTCGCCGACCTGGAGGCCCGGGGCGCGGAGTACCTCGCCAAGCACCCGGACGCCGTCAAGGAGCGGGTCGAGGCGATCAGGCCCGACCAGCTGGCGACGCTGATCTACACCTCGGGCACCACGGGCCGGCCCAAGGGCGTCCGGCTGCCGCACGACAACTGGTCCTACCTGGCCAAGGCGACCGCCGCGACCGGGCTGATCACCAAGGACGACGTGCAGTACCTCTGGCTGCCGCTCGCCCATGTCTTCGGCAAGGTGCTGACCTCCGGGCAGATCGAGGTCGGTCATGTCACCGCCGTCGACGGCCGGGTGGACAAGATCATCGAGAATCTGCCGGTGGTCCAGCCGACCTACATGGCGGCCGTGCCGCGGATCTTCGAGAAGGTCTACAACGGAGTCGCGGCCAAGGCACGGGCCGGCGGCGGCGCCAAGTACAAGATCTTCCAGTGGGCGGCCGGTGTCTCACGCGAGTACGCCAAGGCCGCGCAGGACAACTTCCGCCGTACGGGCTCGGCCTCCGCGCCCTTCGGACTCACCGCCAAGCACAAGATCGCCGACGTGCTCGTCTACTCCAAGCTGCGCGAGGCATTCGGTGGCCGGCTGCGCGCCGCGGTCTCCGGCTCGGCGGCGCTTGCGCCCGACATCGGCTACTTCTTCGCCGGCGCCGGAATCCACATCCTCGAGGGCTACGGCCTTACGGAGTCCAGTGCGGCGTCCTTCATCAACCCGGGCGAGGCGTACCGCACGGGCACTGTCGGCAAGCCGCTGCCCGGCACCGAGGTGCGTATCGCCGACGACGGCGAGATCCTGCTGCGCGGCCCCGGGATCATGGAGGGTTACCACCGGCTGCCCGAGAAGACGGCCGAAGTCCTCGAATCCGACGGCTGGTTCCACACCGGCGACATCGGAGAGCTGTCCGATGACGGCTACCTGCGCATCACGGACCGCAAGAAGGACCTGATCAAGACCTCCGGCGGCAAGTACATCGCGCCGGCCGAGGTCGAGGGCCAGTTCAAGGCGGTGTGCCCGTTCGTCTCCAACATCCTGGTGCACGGCGCGGACCGTAACTTCTGCACCGCGCTCATCGCGCTGGACGAGCCGACCATCCTCGGCTGGGCCAAGGAGAACGGCCTGGACGGAAAGACGTACGCCGAGGTTGTCGCCACCGAGCGGGCCGAGCAGCTCATCGAGGGTTATGTGAAGCGGCTCAACGAAGGGCTTCAGCGCTGGCAGACGATCAAGAAGTTCCGGCTGCTGCCGCGGGACCTGGACATCGAGCACGGCGAGCTGACGCCCAGCCTCAAGCTGAAGAGGCCGGTCGTCGAGCGCGAGTACAAGGACCTCATCGAGGACATGTACGCAGGCTCCCGCGAGGCGTAGTAACCGGGCTCCGCCCCGGGCCCCGGGCCCCGCGCCTCAAACGCCGACAAGGCCTGGATTCCCGCCCGACGGGCGGGAATCCAGGCCTTGTCGGGCGATTGGGGACACTCCCGGAGGTGTACGGGGGCTTACTGGCTCCGCCCGCGGCGCAGGTCCCTCAGGATCTCCTCCACCCGGGTCAGCTGCACCCGCACCTCCGGCATATCGTTCGAGCCGCTCCTGTCCAGCTCGCTCTCGATCGCACTCAGCCGCTGGGACATCTGACCCAGCTGCTCCTGGTCCTGTGCCAGCATCCGCTCCAACTGGCGGTTCTTGCGGTGCAGTTCGAGGAACACACTCACCTTGGCGCGCAGTACCCAGGGGTCGAAGGGCTTGGTGAGGAAGTCCGCCGCCCCGGTGGCGTAGCCCCGGAAGGCAAAGCCGCTGTCGGCCTGCGTCCCGGTCAGGAAGATGATCGGGACGTCCTTCGTCTGGTCGAGGCGCTTGATGTTGGACGCCGTCTCGAAGCCGTCCATGCCGGGCATCCGCACATCCAGCAGGACCACCGCGAACGTCCGCCGCAGCAGCGCCTTCATCGCCTCCTCCCCGGAACGTGCCCGGACCAGAGGCTCGTTGAGGGACCCCAGGACTGCCTCGAGGGCTACGAGATTGTCCTCCATGTCGTCCACCAGGAGGATGCTCGCGGGGTCGGCGGTGGGTGCCTCTGTGCTCATCGTGTCCTCACGTGATCGTCGGCGGGGCAGCCGGCTCCCCATCGCCGACCGGCTGCCCCGATATCGCAGGTTCTTCGGCCGGAGGCGCACTGTCCGGCCCGGCCGTTCCGCCCTTCGGATCCAGCACGGAACAGACGACGGTCAGCAGACGGTCCACGTCGACCGGTTTCGGCACGTAGTCGTTGGCGCCCTGCGCGATCGACTTCTCGCGGTCACCCGGCATCGCCTTCGCGGTGAGGGCGATGATCGGGAGGTCGGTCCAGAGCGGGCTGCGCCGTATGGCCTCGATCGTCTCGTACCCGTCCATCTCGGGCATCATGATGTCCATCAGGATCAGTTCGACGTCGGGGTTGCGCTCCAGGGTCTCGATGCCTTCGCGGCCGTTCTCCGCGTACAGCACAGGCATGCCCACTCTGCCGAGCACATGGGTGAGCGCGAAGACATTGCGGATGTCGTCGTCGACGATGAGTACGCGGCGGCCCGGCAGGATCCGGCCCGCCCGGCCCGACTTCCACTCCTCCAGCTTGGTCGTCGTGGGCCAGCCGTCCTCGAGGGCCGGGCGCGGCACATGCTCGCTGTGGTGCCGCTCGGGCGCGGTCAGCGGGATGTCATGGATGCCATGGACGTCGTGGAGGTCCTGGATGTCGTGGCCGTCGTGGGAGCCGTCGCTCTCGCCGTCGGCATGGCCGGGGTAGAGGACGGGGACGTACAGCGTGAAGGTGGATCCGCGGCCCGGCTCGCTCTCCGCGATGATGCGGCCGCCGAGCAGCCCCGCGATCTCCCGGCTGATGGAGAGGCCGAGGCCCGTTCCGCCGTACTTGCGGTTGGTCGTGCCGTCGGCCTGCTGGAATGCCTCGAAGATCACCGGGAGTTTCTCCGGGGCGATGCCGATGCCGGTGTCGGCGACAGCGAAGGCGATCAGGTCGTCGATGCCCTTGAGCACCTTGTCGTCGGGGTCCTTGACCCGCTTCACCCTCAGTTCGACGCAGCCGGAGGAGGTGAACTTGATGGCGTTGGAGAGCAGATTGCGCAGAATCTGCTGGAGCCGCTGCTCGTCGGAGTACATCTCGCGCGGTACGTCCTCGCCGACCGCGACCTCGAAGGCCAGCCCGCGGTCGAGGGTGATCGGACGGAAGGTGGCGTGGACATAGTCGAGCACCTTGATCAGCGGCAGCTTCTTCGGGCGTACGTCCATCCGTCCGGCCTCGATCTTCGACAGGTCCAGGATGTCGTTGATCAGCTGGAGCAGGTCGGAGCCGGAGCGGTGGATGGTGGTGGCGAACTGCACTTCCTGGTCGGAGAGATGGCCGTCCGGGTTGTCGGAGAGCAGCCGGGCCAGGATGAGGAGGGAGTTCAGCGGCGTGCGCAGTTCGTGCGACATGTTCGCCAGGAACTCCGACTTGTACTGCGACGAGGTCGCGAGCAGTGCGGCCTTCTCCTCCAGCTCGGCGTTGGAGCGCTGCAGTTCGCCCTGCTGGCGCTGGAGCTCGTCGGAGCGCTCCTGGAGCTGGACCGCGAGCCGTTGGGACTCGCCGAGCAGTGACTCCGTGCGGGAGTTGGCGATGATGGTGTTGATGGCGACGCCGATGGTGTTCACGAACTGGTCGAAGAAGGCCAGGTGGACGTCGGAGAAGCGGGAGAAGGAGGCCAGTTCGATGACGCCGAGCAGCTTGTCCTCGAAGAGGATCGGGATGATGACGACGCTTGTCGGTGACGCCTCGCCAAGACCGGAGTTGATCTTGATGTAGTCCGGCGGTGCTTCCTCGAGGAGGATCCGCTTCTTCTCCAGGGCCGCCTGGCGCACCAGACCGTGGCCCGGCATGCCGGTGGTGTCTATGGTGGCCGACTGGGCCGAGCCGTAACCGGCGATGAAGGCCAGTCCCTTGGTGGTGGAGGTGGTACGGGGCGGAGTGCCGTCGGCGTCCGGGTCCGCCAGGAAGAACGCGCCGTACTGCGCGTTCACCAGCGGGGTGAGCTCGCGCAGGATCAGGTCGGCGACCTCCATCAGATCGCGGTGGCCCTGCATCAGACCGGCGAGGCGGGCGAGATTGGACTCCAGCCAGTCCTTGGCGCGGGTGGTCTCGCGGAGGTTGGACACCATCAGATTGATGTTGTCCTTCAGCTCGGAGACCTCACCGCGCGTCTCGACCGTGATCGACCGGGACATGTCGCCCTGGGCGACGGCGGACGCCACCTCGGCGATGGCGCGGACCTGGGTGGTGAGGTTGAGCGCCAGCTCATTGACGTTCGTCGTCAGCCGCTTCCAGGTGCCGTACACGCCCTCGACCCGAGCCTGGCCGCCGAGCTGGCCTTCGGAGCCGACCTCGCGGGCCACCCGGGTGACCTCGGAGGAGAACGAGGAGAGCGTGTCCACCATGGTGTTGATGGTGGTCTTGAGTTCCAGGATCTCGCCGCGCGCGTCCACGTCGATCTTCTTGGAGAGGTCGCCCTGCGCCACGGCCGTCGCCACCTGGGCGATGTTCCGCACCTGTGAAGTGAGGTTGTCGGCCATGTAGTTGACGTTGTCCGTGAGGTCCTTCCACAGGCCGGTGACACCGAGGACCTGGGCGCGGCCGCCCAGCCGGCCGTCGGTACCCACCTCGCGAGCCACGCGTGTGACCTCGTCGGCGAAGGCGCGCAGCTGCTCCACCATCGTATTGACGGTGTCCTTCAGCTCCAGGATCTCGCCGCGCGCATCCACGGTGATCTTCTTGGAGAGGTCGCCGTTGGCGACGGCGGTGGTGACCTGCGCGATGTTGCGGACCTGACTGGTCAGGTTGGACGCCATGAAGTTGACGTTGTCCGTGAGGTCCTTCCAGACGCCGGAGACGCCGCGGACCTGGGCCTGGCCGCCGAGGTTGCCTTCGGTACCGACCTCGCGGGCGACCCTGGTGACCTCGTCGGCGAAGGCGGAGAGCTGGTCGACCATGGTGTTGATGGTCGATTTGAGCTCGAGGATCTCGCCCTTCGCCTCGACCGTGATCTTCTTGCCGAGGTCGCCCTGGGCGACGGCCGTCGACACGAGCGCGATATTGCGGACCTGCGAAGTGAGATTGTCCGCCATGAAGTTGACGTTCTCGGTGAGGTCCTTCCAGACGCCGGAGACGCCGCGGACCTGGGCGCGGCCGCCGAGGTTGCCTTCGGTACCGACCTCGCGGGCGACCCGGGTCACCTCGTCGGCGAAGGCCAGGAGCTGATCGACCATGGTGTTGATCGTCGACTTGAGCTCCAGGATCTCGCCCTGGGCGTCCACGGTGATCTTCTGGGAGAGGTCGCCGTTGGCGACGGCGGTGGTGACCTGCGCGATGTTGCGGACCTGACTGGTCAGGTTGGACGCCATGAAGTTGACGTTGTCCGTGAGGTCCTTCCAGACGCCGGACACGCCGCGGACCTGGGCGCGGCCGCCCAGCTGGCCTTCCGTGCCCACCTCGCGGGCCACCCGCGTGACCTCGTCGGCGAAGGCCGAGAGCTGGTCGACCATGGTGTTGACGGTCAGCTTCAGCTCAAGGAGCTCGCCGGTCGCCTCGACCGTGACCGTACGGGTCAGATCGCCGCGGGCCACGGCCGTGGTCACCGCGGCGATGTCCCGAACCTGCGCGGTCAGCCGGGAGGCCATGGTGTTGACCGCCTCGGTGACGTCCCGCCAGCTGCCGGAAAGGCCCTGAACCTTGGCGCGTCCGCCGAGCCGGCCTTCCGTGCCCACCTCGCGGGCCACCCGCGTCACCTCGCTGGTGAACAGCGACAGCTGGTCGACCATCTTGTTCACCGCACGGCCGAGCCGGCGCAGATCGCCGCGTAACTGACGGTTGCCGTCGTGCAGATCGACCCGCTGGGTCAGATCGCCGCCGGCCACCGCGTCCAGCACACGGGTGGCGTTCGCGGCGGGCACCACCAGGGCGTCCAGCAGCGTGTTCGTACTGATGACAGCGGAGGTCCAGGCACCCTGGCCGGGGCTGGCCGACAGCCGGTCGTCGAGCCGTCCGTGCCGTACGACCTCCCTGCGGACCCGCGACAGCTCATCCGTGAAGTGCTGATTGCGCACGGCGATCTGGTTGAACATCGCCGCCAGTTCGGCGGGAATGCCCTCATGGACCTCCGCCATCCGCACATGGAAGTCCCCGTCGCGCAGGGTCGTCATCGCGGCCAGCAGTGGGCGCAGCTCCGAGGTGCGGATCCAGCCGCCGTCGGCAGAGGGCGGGGAGGACACCGCAGGCAGCCGGGAAGCCGGCTGAGCTGACGGCAACGCGCTGTCTCTGTTCATAATCCGCCCACTTCGGTGACTCGACGCTTATGGGCAGGCTCAGTCTGTCACTCTGTCGGTGTCATAAGCGGCGCATTGCCAGAACCGACCAGGAGCCGCACAGTGGGGTCCCTTCCGATGCAGCGCGAGACCGTTCACCGCACAACACCGTTGTACCCGCTTTGGGATGACGCGCGTTCAGTCGCTCGCACCAGCCTGCCCGGCAACCCTCTCGCACCGTCCGCCGCGCGCCGCTTCGTGCGCGCCGCCATCGCCGACTGGACCAACCTCGGCATGCTCGCCACCTGCGCCTTCTGCCGCGGGTCAGGGGGCTGCCCGCCGGGCAGTCACAGTACGGACCGGCTCGCCGACGACGCCGTACTCATCGTCAACGAACTCGTGACCAACGCCGTCGTGCACGCGGGCACCACCGTCGAACTCCTCTGCCGGCTGGAGGAGTCGGCGGACGGCGAGCCCGCCGCCCTCGTACTCGAAGTCTCCGACCACCATCCGGCCAGGGCCGTACGCAATGAACCGCACGGCGCCGAGGAACGCTCCGGCACGCCCGAGTACGGCCGCGGCCTCCATCTCGTCGCCGCCCTCGCCGAGCGCTGGGGCATCACCTACCGCCCCGGCCTCAAGACCATCTGGGCCCGCCTCCCCGTCGACGGCTGGGACACCTGCCCGCTCCCCGGCGCCGAACCCGCGCTGCAGCGCGGACTGCGCGCCGCCGAGATCCTCGCCCCGTCGCCCCGGCGCACCGTGCGCGAGGACTCCGACTGGATCAGCCGGGGCGCCCTCTCCTTCCTCGCCGAGGCCTCCGACCTGCTCGCCGGACAGCTCGACGAGGACATGGTCGCGGCGCTCGCCGGGCAGCTGCTGGTGCCGAGGCTCGCCGACTGGTGCGCGATCTGGCTGGACAGCGAGTCGGGACGGCCGGGATCGGGATGGGGCACGGGCGGCGGAGCGGGGACCGCGCAGCGGCTCGCCCGGGTCTGGCACAGCGACGAGTCCCTTACGGAGCAGCTGCGCGAGACCCTGGACAAGGAGCCGCCGCTGCTGCTGCCCGAGACCGCGGGCAACGGCCCCGTACCCATCCCCTGGCCCGGTGACGGCCAACCGGGCGCCGACGAGGGCACGGCCGTCGCATACCGCCTCGCCGCGGGCGGACGCGGGCTCGGCACCCTGCTGATCGCGCGGTACGGCCTCGCACGCGCACCCGACGAAGCGACCGCGCTGATCGCGGACTTCGCACGCCGGGTGGCTCTCGCGATCAGCGCGGCCCGCCAGTACACCCGGCAGGCCACCATCAGCCGCGTTCTGCAGCGCGGTCTGCTCCCCGGCAAGGTCGGGCAGATCCCGGGCGTCGACCGGTTCCTGGTGTACGAGCCCAGCGACGACGGCGTCGCGGGCGGCGACTTCTACGACATCTTCCCGGCCGGCTCCGGCGGCCGCTGGTGCTTCATGCTCGGCGACGTCCAGGGCAGCGGACCCGAGGCCGCGGTCGTCACCGGCCTCGCCCGGCCCTGGCTGCGGCTGCTCGCCCGCGAGGGGTACCAGGTCGGCCAGGTGCTGGACCGGCTCAACGGACTGCTCCTCGACGATGCGATGGAGGCGGCGGAATCAGCCGCGCTGATGGTCGCGGCAGCGGGCGGTCAGGGCGTGCCGGAGGGTCCGCAGGCGCGGTTCCTGTCCCTGCTCTACGGCGAGCTCGTGCCCTCGCCCCGGGTCGGCGGAGGTGTGCGCTGCACCCTGGCGAGCGCCGGGCATCCGCTGCCGCTGCTGCTGCGGCCCGACGGCCGGGTGGTCACGGCGGCCGAGTCGCAGGTGCTGCTCGGGGTCGTCGAGGACGTCGCGTACCAGAGCCAGACTTTCGACCTGGAGCCAGGCGACACCCTGCTCTGCGTGACGGACGGGGTCACGGAGCGGCGCTCGGGGTCGCGGATGTTCGACGACGAGGACGGGCT
Source organism: Streptomyces sp. NPDC048479 (assembly GCF_040651435.1). NCBI lineage: Bacteria > Bacillati > Actinomycetota > Actinomycetes > Kitasatosporales > Streptomycetaceae > Streptomyces > Streptomyces sp. NPDC048479. Next base: position 144,265 of record NZ_JBEZKA010000007.1, on the reverse strand, counting down.
CGCCCGCGTGCTCGCCGGCTGCGCGGGCCTGACCGCGCAAGGGGTCGCGGAGCGGATCAAGCAGGTGGTGTACGAGTTCGGGGAGACGCCGCCGGAGGACGATCTGGCGCTGCTGGTGCTCCAGGCGCGGTAGCCGTCCCGGCAGCCGGCGGGATGGCCGTCCCGGCACCCGGCGCGGTGGTCGGCCCGGCACCCGGTGCGGTGGTCGTCCCGGCACCCGGTGCGGTGGCCGTCCCGGGGCACCCGCGGGGTGACGGACAATGGGGGGCATGCCTTCCGTACTGCCCGATGGTGAGCCCATGCCCGAGGACGGGTCGCTGCCCGCGTCCGCCCTGACGGGCGCCGGGGACCGGCCGCTCGCCTTCTATCTGCATGTGCCGTACTGCGCGACGCGCTGCGGCTACTGCGACTTCAACACCTACACGGCGACCGAGCTGCGCGGCTCGGGCGGCGTGCTCGCCTCCCGGGACAACTACGCCGCGATGGTCGCGGAGGAGGTCCGCCTCGCCCGCAAGGTCCTGGGCGACGACCCGCGGCAGGTACGGACGGTGTTCGTCGGAGGTGGTACGCCGACGCTGCTGGCGGCCTCGGATCTGGTCCGGATGCTGGACGCGGTCCGCGAGGAGTTCGGGCTCGCGGACGGTGCGGAGATCACGACCGAGGCGAACCCGGAGTCGGTGGACCCGGCGTATCTCGCCGAGCTGCGGGAGGGCGGCTTCAACCGGATCTCCTTCGGGATGCAGAGCGCGCGGCAGCATGTGCTGAAGGTGCTGGACCGTACGCATACGCCGGGCCGTCCGGAGGCGTGCGTCGCGGAGGCGCGGGCTGCGGGCTTCGACCATGTGAACCTCGACCTGATCTACGGCACGCCCGGCGAGAGCGACGACGACTGGCGCGCCTCCCTGGCGGCCGCGGTGGGCGCGGGTCCGGATCACATCTCGGCGTACGCACTGATCGTCGAGGAAGGCACGCAGCTTGCGCGGCGGATCCGCCGCGGCGAGGTCCCGATGACCGACGACGACGTCCACGCGGACCGGTATCTGATCGCGGACTCGGTGCTCGGGGACGCGGGCTTCGACTGGTACGAGGTCTCCAACTGGGCCACGACCGAGGCGGGCCGGTGCCTGCACAACGAGCTGTACTGGCGCGGCGCGGACTGGTGGGGCGCGGGCCCCGGAGCCCACAGCCATGTGGGAGGGGTGCGCTGGTGGAATGTGAAGCACCCGGGCGCGTACGCGGCGGCGCTGGCGGAGGGCCGCTCGCCGGGCGCGGGCCGCGAGCTCCTCTCGGCGGAGGACCGCCGGGTGGAGCGGATCCTGCTGGAGCTCCGGCTCCGGGAAGGCTGCGAGCTGGAGCTCCTGCGCCCGGCGGGCCTGGCGGCGGCGGGCCGGGCCCTGTCGGACGGCCTGCTGGCGCCGGGGCCGTACAAGGAGGGACGGGCCGTACTGACGCTGCGGGGCCGCTTGCTGGCGGACGCGGTGGTACGCGACCTGGTGGACTGACGGGGGTGGGCCCTGCGGGGCCTGTTCCCCTACCCGCCCCTTCCGGCTGTGCCGATGTGCGGCTCCGCCGCGCGTGGGGGGCTCCCGCCCCAGACCCCCGTACGCCCTTCGGGCCTGTCCTCAATCGCCGGACGGGCCTACATTTCGCCGGACCGGCAACTCAAGCCCCGCCGGCGATTGAGGCGCGAGGTCCGGGGCGGAGCCCCGGTCACACCCCCGGAGCCGTCACGAAGTCGATCAGCTCCTCCACTCGCCCCAGCAGCTCCGGCTCCAGGTCCTTGTAGGACCGCACGCCCGACAGAATCCGCTGCCACGCCGCTCCCGTGTTCTCCGGCCAGCCCAGTGCGCGGCAGACTCCCGTCTTCCAGTCCTGGCCGCGCGGCACCGACGGCCACGCCCGGATGCCCACCGAGGACGGCTTCACCGCCTCCCACACATCGATGTACGGGTGGCCCACGATCAAGGCGTGGTCGCTGGAGACCTGGGACGCGATACGGGACTCCTTCGAGCCGGGGACCAGATGGTCCACCAGCACCCCGAGGCGCGCGTCCGGCCCCGGTGTGAATTCCTTGACGATCGACGGGAGGTCGTCGATGCCCTCCAGGTACTCCACGACCACGCCCTCGATCCGCAGATCGTCACCCCAGACCCGCTCGACGAGCTCGGCGTCGTGGCGGCCTTCCACGTAGATGCGGCCCGCCCGCGCGACCCTCGCCCGTGCCCCCGGGACCGCGACCGAGCCGGAGGCCGTACGCGCCGGGCGGGCCGGGGCCGTCGCCGAGGGGCGGACCAGGGTGACCACCCGGCCCTCCAGCAGAAAACCCCGCGGGACGAGCGGGAACACCCGGTGCTTGCCGAAGCGGTCCTCGAGCGTGACTGTCGGGCCCTCCGCTGTCTTCTCGGTACGGATCACCGCACCGCAGAAACCCGTCGTGACCTCCTCCACGACCAGGTCGGACTCGGCAGGGACCTCCGGGGCCGGCTGCTGCTTCTTCCAAGGAGGCGTCAGATCCGGGCTGTAGCTGCGCATTTGGCCGACGCTACGACACGCCGAAGCGCTCCGCCAACGAATCCCGCTGCGCGCGTACAAAAGCCGCGTCGACCGCCGCCCCGTGCCCGGGGACATACACCGCGTCCTCGCCGCCCAGCGACAGCAGCCGGTCCAGCGCCGCCGGCCAGCGGGACGGGATCGCGTCCCGGCCCGCCTGCGGTTCGCCCGACTCCTCCACCAGATCTCCGCAGAAGACCACCTCCGGGCTGCCCGGGCCTTCGCCCGGCACCAGCAGCGCCAGGTCGTGGCCCGAGTGACCGGGTCCGACATTGGCCAGCAGCACCTGGCGGCCGCCCAGCTCGAGCGTCCACTCCCCGCACACCAGATGGTGCGGCAGTACCAGCAGATCGGCGGCCTCCGCGGCGTCCTTCACCGGGACCCCGTGCCGTACGGCCGTGCCGCGGATCTCGTCCCGCTCCCGCCTCATCAGATCGTCGACGCCGACCGCGCCGAACACCTCGGCCCCGGAGAACGCCGCGGTCCCCAGTACATGGTCGAAGTGCGGATGACTCAGTGCGATATGCGTCACTCGGCGGCCGCCCAGCAGCGCCTGCGCCTGGGTGCGGAGCTCGGCGCCCTCACGGAGTGTCGAACCCGTGTCGTACATGAGGACACGGTCCTCACCGGCGACCAGCCCAACGGTCGCGTCCCAGACAGGCAGCCGCCGACGCCCCACCCCGTCGGCCAACCGCTCCCAGCCGAAGTCTTCCCAACTGACGTCCATACCGCGACGCTATCGGCAAGGACCAGCGGTGTCGCGAGGTACCGTGGTCGGCCGCGATTGCAGGACTGCCCTGCAGGACGGCCCTTGCTAGGGGCGTACCCCACAGCCGTACACTGGCTCGGGGGAGTGCTGGCACTCGGACATGACGAGTGCCAAGCAGTCACCACGCAGTCACCACAAGGAACCACGGCTGGAGGTGTGCGCAAATGCTCAGCGAACGCAGACTCGAGGTGCTGCGCGCCATCGTCCAGGACTATGTCGGCACCGAGGAGCCCGTCGGCTCCAAGGCCCTCACCGAGCGGCACAAGCTCGGTGTCTCCCCGGCTACTGTCCGTAACGACATGGCGGTGCTGGAAGAGGAAGGGTTCATCGCCCAGCCGCACACCAGCGCCGGCCGCATCCCGACGGACAAGGGCTACCGGCTCTTCGTCGACAAGCTGGCGGGCGTCAAGCCCCTGTCGGCGCCCGAGCGCCGCGCCATCCAGAACTTCCTGGACGGAGCCGTCGACCTGGACGACGTCGTGGGCCGTACGGTACGGCTGCTCGCGCAGCTGACCCGGCAGGTCGCCGTCGTCCAGTACCCCTCGCTGACGCGGTCCACGGTCCGGCATGTGGAACTTCTGTCCCTCGCGCCCGCCCGGCTGATGCTCGTGCTCATCACGGACACCGGACGGGTCGAGCAGCGCATGATCGACTGCCCCGCGCCGTTCGGCGAGGCCTCGCTGGCCGACCTGCGGGCCCGGCTCAACAGCCGGATCGTCGGGCGCCGCTTCGCGGATGTGCCGCACCTGGTGCAGGAGCTGCCCGACTCCTTCGAGACGGAGGACCGCGGCACTGTGTCCACGGTGCTGGCGACCCTGCTCGAGACGCTGGTCGAGGAGACGGAGGAGCGGCTGGTGATCGGCGGCACGGCCAATCTCACCCGCTTCGGGCACGACTTCCCGCTGACCATCCGGCCGGTGCTGGAAGCGCTCGAGGAGCATGTGGTGCTCCTCAAGCTGCTCGGCGAGGCCAAGGACTCGGGCATGGGCATGACCGTACGTATCGGTCATGAGAACGCACACGAGGGCCTCAACTCCACTTCCGTGGTCGCGGTCGGCTACGGTTCGGGCGACGAGGCAGTTGCCAAACTCGGCGTGGTCGGACCGACCCGCATGGACTACCCCGGAACGATGGGAGCGGTACGCGCAGTGGCACGTTACGTCGGACAGATCCTGGCGGAGTCGTAAGTGGCCACGGACTACTACGCCGTACTCGGCGTACGCCGCGACGCATCGCAGGACGAGATCAAGAAGGCCTTCCGCCGGCTTGCGCGTGAACTTCACCCGGATGTGAATCCGGACCCGAAGACGCAGGAGCGCTTCAAGGAGATCAACGCCGCGTACGAGGTGTTGTCGGACCCGCAGAAGAAGCAGGTCTACGACCTCGGCGGAGACCCGTTGTCCCAGGCGGGCGGCGGAGGCGCGGGCGGATTCGGAGCCGGTGGCTTCGGCAACTTCTCCGACATCATGGACGCGTTCTTCGGTACGGCGTCGCAGCGGGGCCCCAGGTCGCGTACGCGACGGGGCCAGGACGCGATGATCCGGCTGGAGATCGACCTCAACGAAGCGGCCTTCGGTACGACGAAGGACATCCAGGTCGACACGGCTGTCGTCTGTACGACGTGTTCGGGTGAGGGCGCGGCGCCGGGGACCTCGGCGCAGACCTGCGACATGTGCCGCGGACGCGGTGAGGTCTCGCAGGTGACGCGGTCCTTCCTGGGCCAGGTCATGACCTCGCGGCCGTGCCCGCAGTGCCAGGGCTTCGGCACGGTCGTGCCGACGCCGTGCCCGGAGTGCGCCGGTGACGGCCGTATCCGCTCGCGCCGGACGCTGACCGTGAAGATCCCGGCGGGCGTCGACAACGGCACGCGCATCCAGCTCGCGGGCGAGGGCGAGGTCGGCCCGGGCGGCGGACCGGCGGGTGATCTGTACGTCGAGATCCACGAGCTGCCGCACGCGGTCTTCCAGCGGCGTGGCGACGATCTGCACTGCACGGTGACGATCCCGATGACGGCGGCGGCGCTGGGCACGAAGTGCCCGCTGGAGACGCTCGACGGCATGGAGGACGTCGACATCCGGCCGGGCACACAGTCCGGCCAGTCGATCCCGCTGCACGGGCGTGGCATCACGCATCTGCGGGGCGGCGGCCGCGGCGATCTGATCGTGCACGTCGAGGTGATGACGCCGTCGAAGATGGACGCGGACCAGGAACGGCTGCTGCGGGATCTGGCGAAGCTGCGCGGCGAGGAGAGGCCGACGGGGCAGTTCCAGCCGGGGCAGCAGGGGCTGTTCTCCCGCCTGAAGGACGCGTTCAACGGGCGGTAGCCGTTGAGGGCGCGGGTTGCCCGTTTCCGGGGCTTTGCCCCGGGCCCCGCGCCTCAATCGCCGGCGGGGCTGAACTTTCCCGCCCGGCGAGGCTCTTGTTGGGGCTCCGCCCCAAGCCCCGCTCTCAAGCGCCGGAGGGGCTGATTTTTAAGCCCGTCCGGCGCTTGAGGACACCCCCGGAGGGCGTACGGCCCCCGGAACGCCCGATTCGGTCGCGCGCGAGCAACATGGCACCATGCCTGCATGTCCTCCGCACTGAGCGATCTCTGCCGGTATCCGATCGTGCAGGCCCCCATGGCGGGCGGCGCCTCCTGTCCACAGCTCGCCGCCGCCGTTTCCGACGCAGGTGGGCTCGGCTTCCTCGCCGCCGGGTACAAGACGGCGGACGGCATGTACCAGGAGGTCAAACAGATCCGCGGGCTCACCGGTCAGCCCTTCGGCGTCAATCTCTTCATGCCGCAGCCCAACACCGCCGACCCCGCCGCCGTCGGTGTCTACCGGCAGCAGCTCGCCGGTGAGGCCGCCTGGTACGAGACGCCTCTCGGCGACCCCGACAGCGGACGGGACGACGGCTACGAGGCAAAGCTCGCGATCCTCCTCGACGACCCCGTTCCTGTCGTCTCCTTCACCTTTGGCTGTCCGACCCGCGATGTGCTCGACTCCTTCGCGAAGGCCGGCACCTTCACCGTGGTCACCGTCACCACGCCCGAGGAAGCGCAGGCCGCGCAGTGGGCCGGTGCCGACGCCGTGTGCGTGCAGGGCATCGAGGCCGGCGGCCACCAGGGCACGCACCGGGACGACCCCGCCGCCGACGGCTCCGGGATCGGGCTGCTCTCGCTCATCGGGCTGGTCCGCGAGACCGTGCAGCTGCCGGTCATCGCCGCCGGCGGACTGATGCGCGGCAGCCAGATCGCCGCCGTGCTCGCGGCCGGTGCGAGCGCCGCGCAGCTCGGCACCGCGTTCCTGGTCTGTCCCGAGTCCGGCGCCAATGTGCTGCACAAGCAGGCCATGACCAATCCGCTGTTCGTCCGCACCGAACTCACCCGCGCCTTCTCCGGGCGGCCCGCCCGCGGCCTCGTCAACCGCTTCATGCGGGAACACGGTCCGTACGCCCCCGCCGCCTACCCCCAGGTGCACCATCTGACGAGCAGCCTGCGCAAGGCCGCGGCCAAGGCGGGCGACCCGCAGGGCATGGCTCTCTGGGCCGGACAGGGCCACCGGATGGCGCGCGAGCTGCCCGCCGGTCAGCTCGTCGAGGTACTCGCCGCCGAACTGGACTCCGCGCGGGCCGCGCTGGCTCTGGGCGGTGCGTGATGACCGCGCCCGTATTCGTCGTCGACTCGCTGGAGGGCGTGGGTCCTGGCGCGATCCTCACCCTGGACGGGCCCGAGGGACGGCACGCCGTCTCCGTACGCAGGCTGCAGTCCGGTGAGGACATCGTGCTGACGGACGGGCGAGGGCGCGGCGCGGCCGGTGTTGTGCTGCGGACGGAGGGCAAGGACCGGCTGATCGTCGAGCCGTTCGAGTTCCCGACGGAGCCCGAACCCACGCCTCGTATCACCGTCGTCCAGGCCCTCCCCAAGGGCGACCGCGGCGAACTCGCCGTCGAGACCATGACGGAGACCGGCGTGGACGCCGTGGTGCCGTGGGCCGCCGCCCGCTGCATCACGCAGTGGAGGGGCGAGCGGGGCGCCAAGGCCCTCGCCAAGTGGCGGGCCACGGCGCGCGAGGCGGGCAAACAGTCGCGCAGGCTCCGCTTCCCGGAGGTCGCGGACGCCGCAACGACCAAGCAGGTTGCCTCACTTCTGGCCGAAGCCGACTTCGCGGCAGTGCTGCACGAGGAGGGCGCCGAGCCGCTGGCCACCGCGGAGCTGCCCGCCGAGGGCTCGATCGTGCTGGTCGTCGGGCCCGAAGGGGGCGTGTCGCCGGAGGAGTTGGCGGCATTTGCCGAGGCGGGCGCGAAGCCGTTCCGGCTCGGGCGCAGCGTGCTGCGCACGTCGACCGCGGGCACGGCCGCCACGGCGCTGCTGCTGGGCCGTACCGGCCGCTGGTCCTGAAACGGCGGCTGCCTCGCTAGGACACGCCCGAGCCCTGGTCGCCCGTGCCGCCCGCCGCCACGGCGCTGCTGCTGGGCCGTACCGGCCGCTGGTCCTGAAGCGGCGGCTGCCTCGCTAGGACACGCCCGAGCCCTGGTCGCCCGTGCCGA
>NZ_JBEZKA010000007.1:0-136320 GCF_040651435.1 Streptomyces sp. NPDC048479 | reverse complement strand
CCGCCCGCCGCCACGGCGCTGCTGCTGGGCCGTACCGGCCGCTGGTCCTGAAGCGGCGGCTGCCTCGCTAGGACACGCCCGAGCCCTGGTCGCCCGTGCCGAGCGCCACCACCGCGTCGAACAGCGGCCAGCCGTCGACCTCGGTCGTGCCTGCCGCGGTGGGCAGCAGCCCGCGCGCCGTCGCCTCGTCGAGAAGCCGCCGCGCGGACCCCGGCTCGTAGAGGTTCACCCAGTTCTGCCCGGAGTCGCCCACCGAGCCCGATTCCCAGTAGCCCTCGGCGATGAACCGGCCCGGGCCCGCCCGGAAAGCGAGCTCCAGGCGAGCCGTCGTCCCCTCGCGCCGCAGCGAGAGCGTGGTGCGGCAGTCCGTACAACGGCCGTCGGCGCGCGCGTGCTTATGACGGACCGACCACATGTAGACGGTGTTCTCGTCGACGACGAGCCGGCGCGTCCGGATCAGCTTCCTGGCCATTGCATGACCGTACGGGGGAAAGGTGGCCGCAACCACTCTTTTCCTTACGGGTACTCGGTGACACCCTGCCCTCCATGCGGGGCTTGAGACGAGTACGACACCGGCGCACTCTTGCCGCAATCGGCGCTGCCGGTGCGGCAGTTGTGGGCGTTGCGGCCTGTGAGCCGACGGGCGGGCTGAGCTCCGTCGCCGTCGCCGTCACCACCGACAGGACGGGCACCAGCACGCTGGAGCGACTGGGCTTCGATGTGCGGTGGCTCAGCTGTACGGCGACATTGAGGGGCGGCCCCAAGGCGGCCGGCACAGTGTCCGCGTCGCCCTCCGCCCGGAGCGTGGCCACCGTCGACTGCCAGGGCAAGACCGGTATCGGCCAGGACATCACACTCAAGGGCAAGGTCACGGAGGAGCGTTCCGGGAAGTGCGTACGCGGCGATCTCATCGCCAAGGTCAATGGCAAGGTCGTCTTCCAGGCCGACGTCCTCGGCAACTGCGCAGGCACGCCGACCCGCACGCCCAACCGCACCCCGCCCGTCACCCACCGCCCGGGCGACCCGCCGCGGCCCACCGTCACCGTCACGGTCACCGTGACCGCGACACCCGACCAGGCCAAGTGATCGGAAAGCCGTGACCGGGCGGTGGCCACCTGCCTAGGGTGACGGTGTGACGCAGCCTGCCTACCTTCGGTATCCGCATGTCCACGGCGAGTTGATCGCCTTCACCGCAGAGGACGACGTCTGGGTCGCGCCGCTCGACGGCGGCCGGGCGTGGCGCGTCAGCGCCGACAACGTACCGGTGGACCATCCGAGGATCTCGCCCGACGGCGCGCACATCGCCTGGTCCTCACGCCGTGACGGCGCGCCCGAAGTGCATCTCGCGCCCGTCGACGGCGGTCCTTCGGACCGGCTGACGCACTGGGGCAGCGGGAAGACGTCCGTACGCGGCTGGACGCCGGACGGCGAGGTCCTCGCGATCAGTACGTACGGCCAGGCCTCGCTGCGCCGCAGCTGGGCGCGGGCCGTGCCGCTCGACGGCGGGCCCGCCACCGTCCTGCCGTACGGACCGGTCGGTGATGTGGCGTTCGGCCGGCACACGCTGCTGCTCTCGGCCACCATGGGGCGGGAGGCCGCCGCCTGGAAGCGCTACCGGGGCGGCACCGCGGGCAAGTTGTGGATCGACCGGCCGGGCGAGGGCGAGTTCGTACGCCTCCACGAGGACCTCGACGGGAATGTCGAGTATCCGCTGTGGGTGGGGGAGCGCGTTGCCTTCCTCTCCGACCACGAAGGTGTCGGAGCCGTCTACTCGTCGCTGCCGGACGGTTCGGAGCTGCGCCGCCACACCGGGATCGACGGTTTCTACGCCCGCCATGCCGCCACCGACGGCACCCGGGTCGTGTACGCCGCCGCCGGTGAACTGTGGCTGCTCGACGGCCTCGAGAGCGACGGGCCCCGCCGGCTCGACATCCGCCTCGGCGGCCAGCGCACCGATCTGCGGCCGCGCCCCGTCAAGGCCGACCGCCATCTCGGCACCGCGGCCCCCGACCACACCGGGCGCGGCAGCGCGGTGGAGATTCGTGGCGGCGTCCACTGGGTCACCCACCGCGAAGGTCCCGCGCGGGCGCTCGGCGTGCAGCCCGGCGTACGGGCCAGGCTGCCGCGCACCTTCCGGGCTGACGGCGAGGAGCATGTGGTCTGGGTGACGGACGCCGAGGGGGACGACGCCCTCGAGTTCGCACCGGCCGTCGGCCCGGCGCCCGGGGCGACACCGCGCAGGCTGGGCGCGGGCCGGCTCGGCCGGGTACTCAGCCTTGCCGTTGCTCCCGACGGCACCCGTGCCGCGGTCGCCTCGCACGACGGCCGGGTGCTGCTCGTCGAGCGGGAGAGCGGCGAGGTCCGCGAGGTCGACCGCAGCGAGCACGGCCACGCCACCGGCCTGGTCTTCTCGCCGGACTCGGGCTGGCTCGCCTGGTCACATCCGGGACCGTCCCCGCTGCGCCAGCTCAAGCTCGCCAACACCGCGGATCTGTCCGTCTCCGAGGCGACCCCGCTGCGCTTCCGCGACTTCCAGCCCGCGTTCACGCTCGACGGCAAGCATCTGGCGTTCCTCTCCGAGCGCGCCTTCGACCCGGTCTACGACACGCATGTCTTCGATCTGGCCTTCGTCGGCGGCTGCCGCCCGCATCTGATCACGCTGGCCGCCACGACCCCGTCGCCGTTCGGGCCGCAGCGCCACGGCCGGGCCTTCGAAGCGGACAAGGACGATCGGGGCAGGGACCAGCGGCAGGACGGTGAGGAGAGCGGCGCCCCCGTCACCCGTATCGATCTCGACGGACTCGCCGACCGGATAGTGCCGTTCCCCGTCGAGGCGGGCCGCTACTCCACGCTGCGCGCCGCCAAGGAAGGACTGCTGTGGCTGAGCCATCCGATGCGGGGTGTCCTGGGCGCGACCCGGGCCACGCCCGACGACCCGGGGCCGAAGACCGCGCTGGAGCGGTACGACCTGGTCCAGCAGCGCATCGAGGAACTCGTCCCGGACGCCACAAGCTTCGACGTCAGCGGTGACGGCAAGCGGGTGCTGCTGTACGTGGACGGCAAGCTGAAGGTCGTACCGAGTGACCGCAGGCCCTCGCGCGACGAGGACAGCGATACCAACATCACCGTCGATCTCGCCCGCGTACGCAGCAGTGTCGACCCGGCCGCGGAGTGGCGGCAGATGTACGACGAGGCCGGGCGGCTGATGCGCGACAACTTCTGGCGCGCGGATCTCGGCGGCGTCGACTGGGACGGCGTACTGGAGCGGTACCGTCCGGTCCTCTCCCGGCTGGCCACGCACGACGACCTGATGGACCTGCTCTGGGAGGTGCAGGGCGAACTGGGCACCTCGCACGCGTATGTCACGCCCCGGGGCGGCTACGGCAGCGCCGCGGCGCGGCAGGGGCTGCTGGGCGCGGACATCTCCCGTTCCGCGGACGGTACTTGGCGCGTCGACCGCATCCTGCCGACCGAGACCTCCGACCCGCAGGCCCACTCACCGCTCGCCGCGCCCGGCGTCGCGGTGCGCGCCGGGGACGCGATTCTCGCGGTGGACGGAAGACCGGTGGACGAGGTCACCGGGCCGGGGCCGCTGCTGGTCGGCGCGGCGGGCAAGGCCGTCGAGCTCACCATCTCCCCGGCGGGCGGCGGCGATCCGCGGCACGCGGTGGTCGTCCCGCTCGCGGACGAGGAGCCGCTGCGGTACCACGCGTGGGTCGCCGACCGGCGTAGTTACGTCCACGAGCGGTCCGGGGGCCGACTGGGCTATCTCCACGTGCCGGACATGCAGGCGCCGGGCTGGGCCCAGATCCACCGCGATCTGCGGGTCGAGGTCGCGAAGGAGGGCCTGGTGGTGGACGTCCGGGAGAACCGCGGCGGCCACACGTCGCAGCTCGTGGTGGAGAAGCTGGCGCGGCGCATCGTGGGCTGGGACCTGCCGCGCGGGATGCAGCCGCAGAGCTATCCGCAGGACGCGCCGCGCGGCCCGGTGGTGGCCGTGGCGAACGAGTTCTCGGGCTCGGACGGCGACATCGTCAACGCGGCGATCAAGGCGCTGGGCATCGGCCCCGTGGTGGGCACGCGGACCTGGGGCGGCGTGGTCGGCATCGACAGCCGGTACTCCCTGGTCGACGGCACACTGGTCACGCAGCCGAAGTACGCCTTCTGGCTGGAGGGTTACGAGTGGGGTGTGGAGAACCACGGTGTGGACCCGGACGTGGAGGTTGTCATGACGCCACAGGACCACGCGGCGGGCCGCGACCCGCAGCTGGACGAGGCGGTCCGGATGGCGCTGGCGGTCCTGTCGGAGAACCCCGCGAAGTCGGCGCCGAGCCTGCCGTAGGCAGAGCCGGCGAGGCCTGCCGCGGAATGCGTGACGGCCGGTTGGCGCCGCGGAGCGCCGCCCGGATTCGCCGGCGGTCGCTCCCGTGCGTGACCGCCGCTCGGTTCGCGCAGTCGTGGGCGCAGTCGTGGGCGCCGGCCGTTGTGACCGCCGGCCGTCGTGGCGGACGGGCAAAGGGGCTCGGCACACTTGACCCCCGCCGCGGCGGACCTGTCCGGACGCGGGCTATACGATGCCGTCGGTACCGACCACACGCGAGGAGGACCCCGGTCATGGCGGGAGAACCGCAGGCTGACTGCCTGTTCTGCAAGATTGTCGCGGGGGAGGTGCCGGCCACCGTCGTACGGGAGACGGAGACCATCGTCGCCTTCCGCGACATCAACCCCCAGGCCCCGACGCACATCCTGGTCATCCCCAAGGCGCACTACCGCGACGCCGCCACCCTCGCCGCCGCGGCGCCGCAGCTCGCCGCCGATGTGCTGCGGGAGGCCGGCGAGGTCGCCGGTGAGGAGAAGGTCGACGGCGCCGGCTACCGCATCGTCTTCAACACCGGCGCGGGCGCAGGCCAGACCGTCTTCCACGCGCACGCGCATCTGCTGGGCGGCCGCGGCCTCGAGTGGCCTCCCGGGTAGCGGGTACACCGACTTGTCCGTACGTGAATTGGTGGTGCTCGGCACCGCCAGCCAGGTCCCCACCCGGCACCGCAACCACAACGGCTATCTGCTGCGCTGGGACGGCGAGGGCATCCTCTTCGACCCCGGCGAGGGCACCCAGCGCCAGATGCTGCGCGCCGGTGTCGCCGCGCACGACATCAACCGGATCTGCGTCACGCACTTCCACGGCGACCATTCGCTCGGGCTGGCCGGCGTGATCCAGCGGATCAACCTCGACCGGGTCCCGCACCCGGTCACCGCGCACTACCCGGCGAGCGGACAGCGCTTCTTCGAACGGCTGCGGTACGCCACGGCCTATCGCGAGACGGTGGCGCTGGACCAGAAGCCGGTGGGTGGCGACAGTGCCGTACTGGCCACGACCGATGCGTACACCCTCGACGCCCACAGGCTCTCGCACCCCGTCGAGTCGTACGGCTACCGGATCACCGAGCCCGACGGCCGCCGGATGCTGCCCGAGAAACTGGCCGCGCACGGCATCCAGGGTCCGGGCGTCGGCCGGCTGCAGCGCGAGGGCGTGTTCGACGGTGTCACCCTCGACGATGTGAGCGAGGTACGCAGGGGCCAGCGCTTCGCCTTCGTCATGGACACCAGGCTCTGCGACGGCGTGTACGCGCTCGCCGAGGGCTGCGACATGCTCGTCATCGAGTCCACCTTCCTCGACGAGGACGAGCAACTGGCGTCGGACCACGGCCACCTGACCGCCGGCCAGGCGGCCCGCGTGGCGCGCGACGCGGGCGTGCGGCATCTCGTGCTGACGCATTTCTCGCAGCGCTACAGCGACCCGTACGAGTTCGAGCGGCAGGCCAGAGCCGCCGGTTACGAGGGTGAGCTGACCGTCGCCCAGGACCTGTGGCGGATCCCCGTTCCCAAAAGGACCTGAGCGCGAAACGGCCTAAGATGGGGCAATGCCCCTCCCCAAAGCCGAACTGCACCTGCACATCGAAGGCACCCTCGAGCCCGAGCTCGCCTTCGCGCTCGCCGCGCGCAACAGCGTCGTACTGCCGTACAAGGACACTGAAGAGCTGCGCCGCGCCTACCTCTTCCAGGACCTGCAGTCCTTCCTCGATCTGTACTACGGGCTGATGTCCGTCCTGCACACCGAGGACGACTTCGCCGAACTGGCCGACGCGTATCTGGCGCGGGCCGCCGGGCAGGGCGTGCGCCACGCGGAGATCTTCTTCGACCCGCAGGCGCACACCGCCCGCGGTGTCCCGATCGGCACGGTGATCGACGGGCTGGCCCGCGCGCTCGACCGCAGCGAGGAGCGGCACGGTGTCTCCACCCGGCTGATCATGTGCTTCCTGCGGGACGAGTCCGCCGAGTCGGCGATGGCGACGCTCGACGCCGCGAAGCCCTATCTGCACCGGATCGCGGGGGTGGGCCTGGACTCGGCGGAGGCCGGGCATCCGCCGTCGAAGTTCCGCGAGGTGTACGAGGCGGCGGACGCGCTCGGGCTGCGCAAGGTGGCACATGCGGGCGAGGAGGGCCCGCCGGCGTACATCCGGGAGGCCCTGGACGTGCTGGGCGTCGAGCGCATCGACCACGGGCTGCGCTGCATGGAGGATCCGGAACTGGTCGAGCGGCTGGTACGGGAGCGGGTTCCGCTGACGCTCTGCCCGCTGTCGAACGTACGGCTGCGGGCCGTCGACGTCCTCGAGGAGCACCCGCTGGGGCGGATGATGGACGCGGGGCTGCTGTGCACGGTCAACTCCGACGACCCCGCATACTTCGGCGGCTACGTCGGCGACACCTTCCATGCGGTGCACGAGGCACTGGGGCTCACTGAGGAGCAGCTGCGTGAGCTGGCCCGCAATTCGTTCCTGGCGTCCTTCCTGGACGACGACGAGGAGCGGCGGGCGCGGCTGATCGCCGAGGTCGAGGCGTACGACTTCGAGGTCGGACGCCCCGAGTAGCGGGCGGGACCGGGCCGCTGGGGGCTGCGCCTCCGGGACGCCGATCGCACCTTCGAGGGGTGTCCTCAATCGCCGGACGGGCTGAATGTTCAGCCCCTCCGGCGATTCAGCGCCGGCTCGCCGTCGCCTCGATCTTCGCGCGGACCTCCCTCATCACCGCCACGATCTGCCGCTCGTGCTCCTCGGTGAGCCGTGCCACCGGCACCGAGCAGCTGATCGCGTCCGTTGCGGGCGCGTCGTGGCGCAGCGCGAAGCCGAAGCCCGCGATACCGGTCACGCCCTCCTCGCGGTCGACGGCGTAGCCGCGCTCGCGGATCGCGGCGAGGTCGGCGGCGAGGACGGCCCGGTCGGTGTGGGTGTTGGGCGTGAGCTGCTCCAACTCGCCCTCGGGAAGCAGCTCGTCCGGCCGCTCGGCCAGCAGCGCCTTGCCCAGCGCGCCCGCGTGCGCGGGCAGCCGGCGGCCCACCCGGCTGAAGGTGCGCACATACTCATGTGACTCGCGGGTCGCGAGATAGACGACGTCCGCGCCGTCCAGCCGGGCCAGATGGATCGTCTCGCCGAGCGCGTCCGAGGCCTCGTCGAGATACGGGCGGGCGGCGCGTACCAGCGGATCGCTGTCCAGATAGCTGGTGCCGGTGAGCAGCGCCCGGATGCCGATGCCGTAGAGCGAGCCGGTGGCGTCCGTGCGGACCCAGCCGCGGTCGATGAGCGTCTGCAGCAGCGCGTACATGCTGCTGCGAGGTACGCCCAGTTTCTCCGCGAGCTCGCGGAGCCGGGCGGGGCGGTCGCCGCGCTCCGCCAGTACTTCGAGCAGCTCGACGGTGCGGCCCGCCGACTTCACCTCGCGCACGCCGCCGGTTCGCGGCGTCGGCGCCGGCTCCGATTCCGGCTCCGATTCCCTCTGCGAATCCGTCTCCGACATGCGCCGATCGTAATCCGGGCACCTGGGCCCATTGACGACTCCTGTTCGCGTATCTAATCTCCGTTCTCATTCGTGTACGTCATCTATATAGGGAGACAGCATGGGGCAGGCCGCGGACGTGCCCGGTTACGCCGTGTCGCTGGTCAAGGCGGCGGCCCGGCTGCGCGGAAGGCCCGTGGGGCCGGTACGCGCATCTCTCACCGAACCCGGTCCCGACGACCTCGCGGACCTCGAAGCACTGCTCGCAGCCGGACTCGACCTGGTAGGAGCCACCGCATGAACGCACGCGACGACCTGACGATCACCGAGGTGCGGCTCACCCCGA
This sequence comes from Streptomyces sp. NPDC048479, assembly GCF_040651435.1. Lineage (NCBI taxonomy): Bacteria > Bacillati > Actinomycetota > Actinomycetes > Kitasatosporales > Streptomycetaceae > Streptomyces > Streptomyces sp. NPDC048479. The sequence continues at coordinate 128,144 of NZ_JBEZKA010000007.1, read as the reverse complement.
TCCTCGTCGCCGACCCGCCGCTGCTCAACACACAGGGCGTGCACCAGCCGTACACCCCGCGGCTGATCGTCGAGGTGGTCACGGCAGGAGGCATCACCGGCGTCGGCGAGACCTACGGCGACACCAAGTACCTCGACCTGGCAGCGCCGTTGGCGGAGGTGCTGCCCGGCTGCCAGGTCAGCGATCTGAACGGGCTGCATCAGCTCGCGGCGCTGGTCTGCGGCGACTCGCCCCAGGCCACCGGCGCGGACGCCCTCGACGTCGGCGGCCTTCGCGGTGCGCAGACCGCCGAGAAGCTGCGGCTCTCCATCGTCTCCGGCTTCGAGGTCGCCTGCCTGGACGCGCTCGGCAAGGCCCTCGGCCTGCCCGTGCACGCGCTGCTCGGCGGCAAGGTGCGCGACGCCGTCGACTACAGCGCGTACCTCTTCTACCGTTGGGCCGAACACCCCGGCGGCGCCGGGGAGTCCGACGACTGGGGCGCGGCCGTGGACCCGGCGGGCGTTGTCGCGCAGGCCCGGCGCTTCGCCCGCGAGTACGGCTTCGCCTCCTTCAAGCTCAAGGGCGGCGTCTTCACGCCCGCGGAGGAGATCGCGGCGGTCCGCGCGCTGGCGGAGGCCTTCCCCGGGCGGCCGCTGCGGCTCGACCCCAACGGCGCCTGGTCCGTGGAGACCTCGCTGAAGGTCGCCGCGGAGCTCGCTGACGTACTGGAGTACCTGGAGGACCCGGCGAGCACGACGGCCCGGATGGCCGAGGTCGCGGCCGGCACCGATGTTCCGCTCGCGACGAACATGTGCGTGACGACCTTCGCCGAGATCCCCGAGGCCTTCGCGCGCGGCGCCGTTCAGGTCGTCCTCTCCGACCACCACTACTGGGGCGGGCTCCGCAACACCTGTGAACTGGCCGTGATCTGCCGGACTTACGGGGTCGGCCTGTCCATGCACTCCAACACCCACCTCGGTATAAGCCTCGCCGCGATGACGCATGTCGCCGCGGTCGTTCCCAATCTGGACTACGCCTGCGACAGCCACTACCCATGGCAGACCGAGGACGTCATCACCGAGCGCCTCGAGTTCAACGACGGCCGCCTCGCCGTCTGCGACCTTCCGGGCCTCGGTGTCGAACTCGACCGCGAGCGGCTGGCGCTCCTGCACCGGCGCTGGCTCGACGACGACGGCACGATGCGCGAACGCGACGACGCCGCGGCGATGCGGATCGCCGAGCCCGACTGGGTCGCGCCGCCCGTCCCCCGCTGGTAGCCGCACACGCCGCCCGTCCGGCGGTTGCTGCACACGCAGCCCGTCCGGCGGTTGCCGCACACCAGCCCGTCCGGCGATTGAGGACAGAATCGGGAAGGGGCGGGGTGGGGAAACTTCCTACGCCCCGGCCCGCACCCGCGACCCCCCGCCCCCATCAGGCAGACTGGCCTGATCTGCACCACGTACCGGGAGCGGCACGGTGACCATTGGACACGGAGAGTATCCGCACCACGCTGCCACCTGCCTGGACCCGCTCGCCGCGCTCCGGAGACCAGCCGATCCGGACTGCGACGTCTATCTCACCGGCAGTGTCTTCCTCGACATCATCTTCACCGGCCTCGAGTCCGCCCCCGTCCGCGGTACCGAGTCCTGGGCCCGTGGCATGGGCTCCAGCCCCGGTGGTGTCGCCAATATGGCCACCGCCCTGGCCCGGCTCGGGCTGCGTACCTCCCTCGCCGCCGCGTTCGGGGACGACCACTACGGCGAGTACTGCTGGGACGCCCTCGCGCAGGGCGAGGGCATCGACCTCGCGCTCTCCCGCACCGTGCCCGGCTGGCACTCGCCCGTCACCGTCTCCATGGCGTACGAGGGCGAGCGCACGATGGTCTCGCACGGGCACGAGGCCCCGCCGCCCGAGCCCGCGCCCGACTGCCCGCCGCCCGCCAGGGCCGCCATCGCCTCTCTCACGCCCGGTCGCGACGAGTGGATCGCCCAGGCCGCCCGCAAGGGCACCCGCGTCTTCGCCGACGTCGGCTGGGACGAGAGCGGCCGCTGGGACCCGGACGACCTCGCCGACCTGGAGCACTGCGAGGCCTTCCTGCCCAATGCCGAAGAGGCGATGCGCTACACCCGCACCGACTGCCCCCGCGCCGCCGCCCACGCCCTGGCCGAGCGGGTTCCGCTGGCCGTCGTCACCCTCGGCGCGGAGGGCGCGTACGCCGTCGACGGCGGGACCGGCGAGAGCGCTCAGGTCCCCGCCATCGAGGTGGAGGCGCTCGACCCGACCGGTGCCGGTGACGTGTTCGTGGCCGGTTTCGTCACCGGCACGCTCGCGGGCTGGCCGCTCGCCGACCGCCTCGCCTTCGCCGGGCTGACCGCCGCCCTGTCGGTGCAGGAGTTCGGTGGCTCGCTCTCCGCGCCGGGCTGGTCCGAGATCGCCGCGTGGTGGCAGTACGTCCAGGGCTGTGACGACCAGGACCCGACGGCCCTGCGCCGGTACGCGTTCCTGGAGACGCTGCTGCCCGCGCCCACCCGGCCGTGGCCGCTGCGCCGTGCCGTACCGACGATCGGCTTCGGCCGCTCCGCCTGAAACCCCCCGCCTGCGGCCCCCGCCTGAAGCCGCCCCTCCGTAACGCCCCCGGAAAAGCCCTCGGCCTTGTCAGTGCCAAGTCGTACGCTTGGTGTCCCAGAGGTTGTCGAGCAGCGAGAACCCTGCAACGGGAGGTATGTGCAGGCCACAGAGCCGGCCCATGACTCAGACACCTACAGCCGAGACCCCTGCGCCGGGGCAGGCGCGAGCCCACTTCACCGTCCCCGCCAAGCATCCGATGGTGACGGTCCTGGGTTCGGGTGACGCCCTGCTGCGCGTGATCGAGAAGGCCTTCCCGGCGGCCGACATCCATGTCCGGGGCAATCAGGTGAGCGCGATCGGCGACGCGGCGGAAGTCGCTCTGATCCAGCGCCTGTTCGACGAGATGATGCTGGTGCTCCGCACCGGGCAGCCGATGACGGAGGACGCAGTGGAACGCTCGATCGCCATGCTCAGAGCAGGCGAAAGCGGCAACGGCGCGGTCGAGACCCCGGCCGAGGTGCTCACCCAGAACATCCTCTCCAGCCGCGGCCGGACCATCCGCCCCAAGACCCTCAACCAGAAGCGGTACGTCGACGCGATCGACAAGCACACGATCGTGTTCGGAATCGGCCCCGCCGGTACCGGCAAGACATATCTCGCCATGGCCAAGGCGGTCCAGGCCCTGCAGTCCAAGCAGGCCAACCGCATCATCCTGACCCGTCCTGCGGTGGAAGCCGGCGAGCGCCTCGGCTTCCTGCCCGGCACGCTCTACGAGAAGATCGACCCGTATCTGCGGCCGCTGTACGACGCGCTGCACGACATGCTCGACCCCGACTCGATCCCGCGGCTGATGGCGGCGGGCACGATCGAGGTCGCGCCGCTGGCGTATATGCGCGGCCGGACGCTCAACGACGCGTTCATCATCCTCGACGAGGCGCAGAACACCAGCGCCGAGCAGATGAAGATGTTCCTGACCCGGCTCGGCTTCGACTCGAAGATCGTCATCACCGGTGACGTCACCCAGGTCGACCTGCCGAGCGGCACGAAGAGCGGACTGCGCCAGGTCCAGCACATCCTGGAGGGTGTCGAGGACGTGCACTTCTCCCGGCTCACGAGCCAGGATGTCGTACGGCACAAGCTCGTCGGCCGTATCGTCGACGCGTACGAGAAGTACGACGGCCAAAACGGGCACCCGAACGGGAAGTAGTAACAGCGCACCATGTCGATCGACGTCAACAACGAATCCGGAACCGAGGTCGACGAGCAGGCGATCCTCGATGTCGCCCGCTACGCGCTCGCGCGGATGCGAATCCACCCGCTCTCCGAACTCTCGGTGATCGTCGTGGACGCCGACGCCATGGAGCAGTTGCACATCCAGTGGATGGACCTGCCCGGTCCGACCGATGTCATGTCCTTCCCGATGGACGAGCTGCGTCCGCCGGTCAAGGACGACGAGGAGCCCCCACAGGGGCTCCTCGGTGACATCGTGCTCTGTCCCGAAGTCGCCAAGAAACAGGGCGAAGAGGCCCCGACACAGCACTCCATGGACGAGGAGCTCCAGCTCCTGACCGTCCATGGAGCGCTGCATCTGCTGGGCTACGACCACGAGGAGCCGGACGAGAAGGCCGAGATGTTCGGTCTGCAGGCCGCGATCATCGACGGCTGGCGGGCGGAGAAGGGCCACACCGGTCCGTCCCCGGCGCCGACCGTCTCATGACCGGTCAACTGATCTTCGGCGCGATTCTGCTGGTCGTCGTCGCCTGGCTGGCGGCGTGCGCGGAGGCGGGCCTGGCCCGCGTCTCCAGTTTCCGTGCGGCCGAAGCCGTACGTTCCGGACGGCGCGGCGCCGAGAAACTGGCGCAGGTCAGCGCCGACCCGACCCGATATCTCAATGTCGCCCTGCTGGTGCGGGTGTCCTGCGAGATGGCGGCCGGGGTGCTCGTCACCTATGTCTGCCTGGAGGAGTTCAAGGAGACCTGGACGGCGCTGGTCGTCGCCATCGGCGTGATGGTGCTCGTCTCGTATGTCGCGGTGGGCGTCTCGCCGCGCACCATCGGCCGCCAGCACCCGCTGAACACCGCCACCGCGGCCGCGTACGTTCTGCTTCCGCTCGCCCGCATCATGGGACCGATCCCGCAACTGCTGATCCTGCTCGGCAACGCGTTCACGCCCGGAAAGGGCTTCCGCAAGGGCCCGTTCGCGAGCGAGGCGGAGCTTCGGGCGATGGTCGACCTCGCCGAGCAGGAGTCGCTGATCGAGGACGACGAGCGCCGTATGGTGCACTCCGTCTTCGAGCTCGGCGACACACTCGTACGCGAACTGATGGTCCCCAGGACCGACCTGGTCTGCATCGAGCGCTACAAAACGATCCGGCAGGCGCTGACCCTGGCGCTGCGCTCCGGCTTCTCGCGCGTCCCCGTCACCGGGGAGAACGAGGACGACATCGTGGGCATCGTGTATCTGAAGGACCTGGTCCGCAAGACGCACATCAACCGCGACTCGGAGGCCGATCTGGTCTCCACGGCGATGCGGCCCGCCGTGTTCGTGCCCGACACCAAGAACGCCGGAGACCTGCTGCGCGAGATGCAGCAGAAGCGCAACCACGTTGCTGTCGTCATCGACGAGTACGGCGGCACGGCCGGCATCGTCACGATCGAGGACATCCTCGAGGAGATCGTCGGCGAGATCACCGACGAGTACGACCGTGAGCTGCCGCAGGTCGAGGAGTTGGGCCAGGGCCGCTTCCGGGTCACCGCCCGCCTCGACATCGACGATCTCGGCGAGCTGTACGGGCTCGACGAGTTCGACGACGAGGATGTGGAGACCGTCGGCGGACTGCTGGCGAAGGCCCTGGGACGGGTGCCGATCGCGGGCGCGTCCGCGGTGGTCGACCTTCCGGACGGGCGTGCGCTGCGGCTGACCGCGGAGTCCCCGGCCGGCCGCCGGAACAGAATCGTCACCGTGCTGGCGGAGCCGGTGCCCGGGAAGCCCGAGGGGGATGCGGCGGCATGAAGGCGCAGGAGTTGAGGGCGTTCTGTCTCGAATTCAACGCTGCGGTGGAGGAGTTCCCGTTCGGGCCCGAGACCTCGGTGTTCAAGGTTCTCGGCAAACTCTTCGCGCTCAGCGCGCTGGACGCCCGGCCGCTGAGGGTGAACCTCAAGTGCGAGCCGGAGATCGCGGTCCAGCTGCGTACCGACCATGCGGCGATCGTCCCCGGCTATCACATGAACAAGCGCCACTGGAACACGGTGACGGTCGGCGAGCTCCCGGACCGGATGGTCCGGGAGCTGATCGAGGACTCGTACGACCTGGTGGTGGCGGGCCTCCCCAAGGCGGACCGCCTCCGCCTGGACCGCGCCTGAGCCGGGCGGCCTTTCCTGAACCGCGGCTCCGCCCCGGACCCCGCTCCTCAATCGCCGGAGGGGCTGATATTCCGCTTCCGCAGGCCCAGCCCCACCAGGACCGCCGCTCCCACGACAACCGCCGCGTCCACCGCCAGCACCGTACGGACCCCGTCGAACAGCGAGCCCTGCGTCGTTGCCAGCACTCCCAGCAGCGGGATGCCGATGGTGATCCCCACCTGCTGCGTCGTGGTGACCAGCCCCGTCGCCAGGCCCTGCTCCTCGTCCGGCACCCCGGACGTCACCGTCAGTCCGTACGAGATGATCGCGCCCAGATGGCAGACGCTGGCCAGCGAGACGGCGACGGTCGCCAGCAGAGCGCCCGATCCGGTGCCGATGCCGAGCAGCCCGGCGACGAACACGCCCTGGCCGAGCAGCGAGACGACCAGCGTGCGACGGGCACCGATGCGGCCGATGAGCTTGGGGGCGTACGCACCGGCGAAGGCCGACAGCACGCCCTGGACGCCGAAGACCAGACCGGTCCGGAAGGCGGAGAGCCCCAGCACCTCCTGGAGGTAGAGGGTGAGGACGAAGACGACCGTGCTCATCATCGAGAAGGTGACCAGACCGGCCAGATTCCCCCAGGCCACCGTCCGCCGCCTCAGCATCGGCAGCGAGACCAGCGGGGCGGGGGACCGGGACTCGACCACCACGAAGGCGACCAGCAGCGCGACTCCGGCGATCAGCGTCACCAGGACATCGACCCCGCCGAAGCCTCGCTCGGCCGCCGTGGACAGGGCGTAGATCACGGCGAGCAGCCCGCCGGTGACGGTGACCGCGCCGGGCACGTCAAGACGCGGCCGCTCCGGGTGCCGGGACTCGGCCAGCAGACCGGGCGCCAGCAGGAGGACGAGCAGCGCGGCGACGGCCAGCAGGCCCATCGTGGAGCGCCAGCCCAGAGTGTCCGTCAGTACGCCGCCCAGCACCATGCCGATGGTGAAGCCCAGGGACAGCAGCGTGCCGCTGATGCCCAGCGCCCGGTCACGCTGCGGGCCTTCCGGGAACGTGGTGGTGAGCAGCGACATTCCGGTCGGCACGATGGCGGCCGCGCCCAGACCCTGCAGGGCCCGGCCGGCCAGGAAGGACGCCGGGTCCCAGGCGAAGGTCGCGAGCAGTGAGGCGGCGCCGAAGACGGCGAGACCGCTGAGGAACAACTTGCGCCGCCCGTACAGATCGGCGGTCCGGCCGAAGAGCAGCAGGAAGCCGCCGGAGGGCAGCGCGAAGGCGGTGACCGCCCACTGCAGCGCGGACTGGCTCATGCCCAGGTCCTTGCCGAGGACGGGCAGCGCCACATTCAGTACGGAGAAGTCGAGCGCGACCATGAACTGGGCGGCGCACAGGACGAGCAGGATCAGCTTGGCGCGGCCGGAGAGCTTCGGCGGCGCGGTCGCCGCGAGGGTGGGGGCGGAGGTGTCGATTGCCATGAGCAACACCTTCGGGCTCCAGGAATATCCGTGGGGAGCGGGAACTTATCCTGTTGGTCGCACCACCAGGCAGCCAGGCGGACGGACCAGGGGGAGTACGTGGCCACGACGGCCGAGCAGGATGGGATGAAGGCGCACCGCCTCGGCGAGCTGCGCGAGTTCCTGATGAGCAGGCGCGCCAGGGTCAGTCCGGCCGAGGCGGGCCTGCCGGACGGCGGGGCCCGCCGTCGTACGCCAGGACTTCGCCGTGAGGAGGTCGCGGTCCTCGCGGGCGTCGGTGTCTCCTGGTACCAGTGGCTGGAGCAGGGGCGGGACATCACCGTCTCGCCGCAGGTCCTCGACTCGGTGGGCCGGGTGCTGCGGCTGAGCAGCGTCGAGCGCCGCCATCTGTACGTACTGGCCGGGCTCAACCCGCCCGCGCCCGAGGTGGATCCGGGCGACGCCGACATGTGCGCCGGGCTGCGGCGGCTGATCGACGCGTGGATGCCCTTCCCCGCGCACATCATGGACGCGTACTGGAACACGGTCCTCTACAACGACGCGGCGGGGATGGTCCTCGGCATGCGCCCCGGGCTCGTTCAGAACTGTCTGATCGCCTTCTTCACCGACCCCATCTACCGCTCGCGTGCCAAGAGTTGGGAGCAGAACGCGCCCAACGTCGTCGCGCAGTTCCGGGCTGCCTGCTCCGAGCGCCCCGACGACGAGGGCTTCCAGTCGGTGGTCGAGGAGGCGAAGGCTGCCAGCGAGGATTTCACCGAGCTGTGGGAGCGGCGAGATATCGCGCCCGGCGGGCAGGTCCGCAAGGAGATGGAACACCCCCTGGTCGGGGCGCTGTTCGTGGAGTCGACCCAGCTGCGGGTGCCGGCCCGGCCGGATCTGGCGATCGTGATGCATACGCCGCTGCCGGAAGCGGATACGGCCGCGAAGCTGGAGTGGCTGGCGAGCCCGGAGGGCCGGCGCGGCTCGATGTATCCGGTGGCGGGCTGACCTCAGCGTATGTGTATCCTCTGCCCGTTACCGGGGAGGGGGGAAGCTCCCCATGAGCATTTTTGAGCCAGATTCAGGGGAGTACCACTTTCATGCGTACCCGTATGCGCCGCGGCGTTGCCGCCGCTCTCACCGTCTCCGCGCTGTGCTTCACCGCGGCGGCCTGCGGTGGTTCCTCCGACGAGAAGAAGCCGGCCGCCGGCCAGGAGCAGTCCAAGGACAAGGCGGAGGGCGACGACAAGCAGGCGCCGGCGCTCACGCCGCTGACCGCCGCGCAGATGAAGGCCGCGACCCTTGAGGTCAAGGACCTTCCCACCGGCTGGAAGGCCGGCAAGGTCGCCGCCGACAACACCCCGGCCCCGAAGGCCGACAAGCCCGAGTGTCAGCCGCTCGCCGACATGATGGGCGCCAAGGTCAAGGGCGCCACCAAGGGCGGAGACGTCGACTTCAAGCAGGCAGACGGCAAGACCGAGCTGAGCCAGCAGGTCCTCACGTTCGCCGGCGCGGGCTCCGCCGACTTCACCAAGGCCATCGGCACGGCGCTGGGCAGCTGTTCCACCGTCTCCTTCGAGATGGAGGGCGAGAAGACCGCCGTCAAGATCGAGAAGCTCGACGTTCCGAAGGTCGGCGAGGCATCGCACGCCTTCCAGATGTCCATTGAGTTCGCGCCCGGCATCGTGATCAAGGCCGATCTGCTGGTTGCGCACCAGGGCACCGGTGCCACCCGCGTCGCGTACATGAACGAGGGCGGCGCCACGGCGCAGAAGGACTTCGCGGATCTGGTCAAGCGGGTCGGCGACAAGTTCGTCAAGGGCGTCCAGGGCTGAGCCCCTGCCACTCCGACCGGCCGCCCGGCTCCGTGCCGGGCGGCCGATCTATGCTCGCGATATGACGCAGAGCACCGACCTCGACCCCGAGGACCGCAAGATCATCACGCTGGCGCGCAGCGCCCGGGCCCGCAACGGTGTGCCCGAGGGTGCTGCCGTACGGGACGAGACCGGGCGTACGTATGTCGCGGGGACCGTGGCGCTGGAGTCGCTGAAGCTCAGCGCGCTGCAGACCGCCGTCGCCATGGCCGTCGCCAGCGGCGCGAAGTCCCTCGAGGCCGCGGCCGTCGTCTCCGAGGCGGACGCCGCCTCCGACGCGGACCGCGCCGCGGTACGTGACCTGGGCGGGCCGGAGACCCCGGTGCTGCTCGCCGGCCCCGACGGAGCGCTCAAGTCCGCGGTGGCGGCAGGCTGATGCGCCGAGGTGCTCCGAAGGGAGCACGGCGTCGGCGGGTGTTCGGCTGGGTCGCCCTGGCGGGTGCCGGCACCATCGGGGCCGGCAGCCTCGTCGAGGCAGCCATGGCGGGCGGTGTGGACGCGATGGACGTCTGGCCCTTCGCGGTGGTCGGCTTCGCCGCGGGCGAGTTGCTGAAGGGCTACGGACGCGAGCGTGCGGCGCGGATTGCTCAGGCGGTCGCGAGCGTGCTGCTGGCGGCGGTCTCGCTGTGGCTGGGCGGAGCCGCGGCAGAGGATCTGGCGCTCGGCCGCGGGGCCGACTGGCTGGATCTGGCGACCGGAGCACTCGGCCTGCTGTATGTGGCTGTCGGAGCCGCGATTCTCGCCGACCGGTTCCGCAGGCGCAGGACCACCAGGGCGGTCTGAAGCCGTCGGGCCGCTCACGGGCCGCATTCCCCGGAGCTTCCCGGACGGGAGTACCGACGGGGAAGCCGGACGGTATGACAGCACCGGTGTGACAGAAATCGGCGTCACCTTTTCCGGTGGCGCCGATTCCCACTTCCGGCCTGCGCAAACGCGGATCTTGACAGTATCTGATGGGTCATCAGACAACGCATTTCGATTCCATTGACTTCTTTCGGCCGTCCCCTGTCAATGGCCCCCAGCATTCCTCAGAAGGGGGCAATCATGGCTACAGCCACCCGAAGATCCGCCATCCGAAGATCCATTGGCCGCAGGCGACGGTGGACCGCCGCACTGGGGTCCCTCGCCCTGGTCGCGGGCGCGGCATCGCTCGCCGCGCCCGCGAACGCGATGGCCGCCGCTTCCGCACCGGTGGACTTCGCGACCCACTGCGTACCGCCGCCCATCGCCGGCATCCCGCCCATCGACGGCACCACGACCGCCGAGATCACCGTCGACAACGCCGCACCCAAGGTGGGCGACACAGTCACGGTCACGTACACGGTCACCAAGCCGGCCGCCAGCAACCCGGTCGACCTCGCCCTTCCGGCCGACATCATGACGCCCAGCGGCAAGGTCGCCCTCGGCGGCGCCCAGGCCGGCAGCGTCACGGTCACCGGACCCAAGAAGAACCCGCCCGTCCCCGGCAAGGGAGCATTCCCGCCGTTCTCGATGACCGGCACCTTCAAGGTCACCGCGCCCGGCTCGATCACCCTCTCGCCCGGCGACTACAACATCCACACCAGCTACATCATGGAGCTGGACACCCCGTGCACGGTCACCAATCCGCCCGCGCCCGTCTCCCAGACGGTCGTCGCGACGGACGTTCCGGGGACCAACGAGCGCACCATCCAGCTCGCCACGGCCTCCGGTAAACCCGGCGACCAGGTCACCGTCACCGGCGCCAAGTTCACTTCGCTCGCCGACATCACCGTCGTCGGACGGGCCGGAGCGGCCGAGACAGCCGACAGAATGACCCTCAAGGCCGACGCCTCAGGCGGCTTCACCGCGCGGCTCACGGCCAGCGACAAGGCGACCACCGGCATCGTCGCGTACGAAGGCAGTGCCTGGTCGGCGGAGAAGGGCGCGGGCCCGGCGGCGTACACCGTCGTCGACGACACGCCTCTGCCCGGCAACAGCCAGAAGCTCAACACCTCGGTCGCCGCAGGCACTTTGTCCATGTCCCAGGCCGGTGACACCGTCGAGATGTCGGCGGTCGACTTCGGCAAGGGCGGGGCAGCCGCCGGCGATCTGAAGAAGGTGACGGTCAAGGACTTCCGCGGCGGCCCCGCGGGGTGGTCCCTGACCGGCAAGGTCACCGACTTCACCGGGCCCGGCGGGAAGATCGACGCCGGCAGACTCGGCTGGACGCCGGCCTGCACCACCAAGCAGGGCAGTCCCAGCACCTGTGCGGCCGGCTCCGCGGGACCGGTCGGCAGCGCGGGCGCGACCCTCGCCTCCACGCCCAACGGGACGCTCACCGGAGGTGAGTTCACCGTGGACGCGAAGGTCTCACTGGACGTACCGGCGTACACCGCCCCCGGCGCGTACTCCGCAGTGCTGACCCTCACGCTCACCTGAGTGGTGCCGGTGAGTGGGCCGAAGGGGCGCGTACTCCGCAGTGCTGACCCTCACGCTCACTTCAGTGGTGCCGGTGAGTGGGCCGAAGGGGCGCGTACTCCGCAGTGCTGAACCTCACGCTCACTTCAGTGGTGCCGGTGAGTGGGCCGAAGGGGCGCGTACTCCGCAGTGCTGAACCTCACGCTCACCTCAGTTGTCCCGGCGAGTGAGCCGAAGGGGCGCGCGGGCGTCGAAAGGGAGAACGCGCGGAGGTCCCGAGGAACGAGGGATCGAGCACGATCGATCGTCGACACACGCTGAAGGCGCCCCGGAGGCGAACCGAGCCTCAAAAAAGAAAACGGACGGGCCGGGCGCGCACCCGGTCGGCCCGCTCGAACTTCCCCGGCACCGCTACGTCCCTGGGGGGCTCCGCACATGCGCAAGCTGTACGTCATCCTGCTGCCCGTCCTGGTCGCGCTGCTGTACGGCGGGTACGGCATCCCGGCCGCCCACGCCGCCGACAACGGCAACTGGTCCGTCTACCCCACCTCCTCCGAACTGGGCCGGCGCCCGTACTTCTATCTCTCGGCCGACCCCGGCACGACCCTCACCGACGAGGTCACGGTCACCAACAAGACCGCCACCCCACTGACGTTCCGGCTGTACGCCGCGGACGCGTACAACACCGAACGGGACGGTGGCTTCGCCGTACGCACCCAGAAGGAGAAGCAGCGCGGCATCGGCGCCTGGGCCGAGCCCGAGCGCGACCGCGTCACCGTCCCGGCGAACAGTTCCGTCACCGTGCCGTACACCGTGAACCTCCCCGAGGACGCCGAACCCGGTGACCACCCCGGCGCCCTGGTTGCCCTCGATGAGCGCATCAACCCCTCGACGGGCTCGCTCGCCGTCGGCATCCAGCAGGCGGTCGGCGCGCGCATCTATCTGCGGGTGAACGGCCCCACCGTCCCGGCGCTCTCCGTCGAGAACGTCACGCTCACCCACGAGCAGCCCCTGGTGCCCGGCACGGGCGAGAGCAGTGCGCTCATCTCGTACACCCTCTACAACCGCGGCAATGTCACGCTCAACCCCAAGGTCGCCCTCGAGGCGGAGGGCCTCTTCGGCCGCGATCTCCTCAACCGCGATCTGAAGAAGATTCCCGCCGAGCTGCTGCCGCGCCAGAAGATCCGCCTCACCGAACGCTGGGCGGAAGCACCCCAGCTCGAATGGGGCGAGGTCAGACTCACAGCCACCGCACGGGACGTCCGCGAGTCGGCCGGAACCTCCTTCTTCGCCCTGCCCTGGCTGGTCGCGGTGATGCTGGCGGCGGGCCTGTCGGCGGCCGCGGTGTGGGCCAGAGCGCGGTGGGTGAGGGCGCGCGTACCCGAGGGCTCGTGACATCAGGGACAATGGGCGCCATGAGCGCTCGTACCCAAGAGAACAACGCCCCCCACCGGGCCGGCTTCGCCTGCTTCGTCGGCCGCCCCAACGCGGGCAAGTCCACCCTCACGAACGCTCTGGTCGGCCAGAAGGTGGCGATCACCTCCAACCGGCCGCAGACGACCAGGCACACCGTCCGCGGCATCGTGCACCGCCCCGAGGCCCAGCTGATCCTGGTCGACACCCCGGGCCTGCACAAGCCGCGCACGCTGCTCGGTGAGCGTCTCAACGACGTCGTACGCACCACCTGGGCCGAGGTGGACGTGATCGGCTTCTGCCTGCCCGCCGACCAGAAGCTCGGCCCCGGCGACCGCTTCATCGCCAAGGAGCTCGCGGGCATCAAGAAGACCCCGAAGGTGGCGATCGTCACCAAGACCGACCTGGTCGACTCCAAGACCCTCGCCGAGCAGCTGATCGCGATCGACCAGCTCGGCAAGGAGCTGGGCATGGAGTGGGCGGAGATCGTCCCGGTCTCGGCGGTCGGCGGCAAGCAGGTCCAGCTGGTGGCCGACCTGCTGATCCCGCTGCTCCCGGAGGGCCCGATGCTCTACCCGGAGGGCGACCTCACGGACGAGCCCGAGCAGGTCATGGTCGCGGAACTGATCCGTGAGGCCGCGCTGGAGGGCGTACGGGACGAGCTGCCGCACTCGATCGCGGTGGTGGTGGAGGAGATGCTGCCGCGCGAGGACCGGCCGGCGGACAAGCCGCTGCTGGACATCCACGCGAACCTCTACATCGAGCGCCCGAGCCAGAAGGGCATCATCATCGGCCCGAAGGGCAAGCGCCTGAAGGAGGTCGGCACGAAGTCGCGCAAGCACATCGAGGCGCTCCTGGGTACGCCCGTCTTCCTGGACCTGCATGTGAAGGTGGCGAAGGACTGGCAGCGGGACCCGAAGCAGCTGCGGAAGCTGGGTTTCTGACCGTCGGGCCACTGTCCTGGGGCGCCGGCTTTGCATGGCACCCGTTATGTCCATAGCGACGTACGCTGCTGCTGTGTCGCCCCAGGATTCCGTTCGCCGTCGGCTTCTCGACGAGGCCGCCCGCGTCCTCGCCGACGAGGGACCCGCTGCACTCAGTGCCCGTCGCTTGGTGAAGGCGGTCGGCGCTTCGACCATGGCGGTCTACACCCACTTCGGCTCGATGCCGGCACTCGTCCGCGAGGTGATACGCGAGGGGTTCGAGCGCTTCATGGCGCGTACCGACATCGTGCGGCCCACTGACGACCCGGTCGCCGATCTGTATGCCGTCTGCCGCGTCTACCAGGAGTTCGCCCGCGCCGAACCGAATGTGTACGCCGTCATGTTCGGTGGATCCCAGCTGGCCGGCTTCGAACTCGCCGACGAGGACCGGGAGATGGGCACATTCATGCTCCGCTTCCCGCACGGTGTCATCCGCCGCTGCACCGCCGCGGGCCGCTTCCGGGACGGCGACGCCTCACTGCGTGCCTGGCAGCTGTGGTGCCAGATGCACGGCCTCGCCCAGCTGGAGCGGGCGGGCTACTTCACTGGCCCGCGCACCCCGGACGAGACCCTGCTGGCTCTCGTCCGGGACTTCGCGATCGGCCAGGGCGACGGTGTGGAGGCGGCCTCGGCATCCGCGCTCGCCTCCACGTCCCCCGCCGCGCCCGCCGCCACGTCCGCCGCACCCGCCTCCGCCCCGGTCACGAACCTTCCTTGAGGACCAGCGAGATCAGCTGCCGCTGCGCGTCGGACAGCCCGGGATCCGCGCAGTAGACGCTGCGCCCGTCCACCGTGATCCGATAGCTGAACCCGTCCGGCACTCCGTCCGGCGGCGTGCCCCGGCCGCCGGCCATCGCCTGCTCGGCCAGGGCGTGCCAGGTGCCCGCATCGGCCCGCCCCGAGGTGTCCACCTCCGCGAACCGCTCGATACCGGCGAAGCCACCTGTGCGTCTTACCTGGATACGCATGGGTCCTGTCTAGTACGCGAACGGCTCAGTTGGTACCCACCCCGACCTGGGACCACGCCTTCAGCAGCGCCTCCTGCTCCTCACCCTCGCCGAAGCGCGAGCGGGCCGCGGCCACCGTGAGGCGGGCGAACTCGGTGAACTGCGCGGTCGTGGAGAGTTCGCCGCCGGTCAGGACGTCGTACCAGATCTGGCCCGCCCGCTCCCACGCATTGCCGCCCAGCGCGGTGGCGACCAGGTAGAAGGCGTGGTTCGGGATCCCCGAGTTGATGTGCACGCCGCCGTTGTCGCGACCGGTTTTGACGTAGTCCTCCATCGTCGCCGGCTGCGGGTCCTTGCCGAGGACGTCGTCGTCGTACGCCGTGCCCGGCTCCTTCATCGAGCGCAGCGCGACGCCCGTGACATTGGGGCCCAGCAGGCCCGCGCCGATCAGCCAGTCGGCCTGGTCGGCACTCTGGCCGAGGGAGTACTGCTTGATCAGCGAGCCGAAGACGTCCGACATGGACTCGTTCAGCGCGCCGGACTGGCTGAAGTACTCCAGATTCGCCGTGTACTGCGTGACACCGTGGGTGAGCTCGTGTCCGATCACGTCCACGGGCAGTGTGAAGTCCAGGAACAGATCGCTGTCCCCGTCGCCGAAGACCATCCGCTCGCCGTCCCAGAAGGCGTTGTCATAGTTCTCGCCGTAGTGGACGGTCGCGTTCAGCGGCAGGCCGGAGCCGTCGATGGAGTGGCGGCCGTACGCCTTGAGATACAGGCCGAACGTGGCGCCGAGGCCCGCGTGGGCGCGGTTCACCGTGGCGTCCCTGGCGGGCTTGTCGCTCTCGGAGTGCACCTTCTTGCCCGGCACGATCTCCTCGTGCTTGGCGTCGTAGATCGTGCGATGGGGCTTGTCCGACACGGCTCCGGCCGTGCTCGGAGCGAGACCGCGGACGGTGGTGATCCGGCGGCGGGTGCGCTGGAGGGCGTCGTGCTCAAGGGTGCGGGCGGCGGGCTCGGCGATCGTGGGGTCCTCGGCGCGGGCCATTTTGTCGAGGACATGAGGCGGCACGATGGTGCAAAAGACCGGGTTGACCCGGCGGGCGTTGGCGTCCATGCGGGGGACTGTGGCACTGAGTCATGGTGCTGTCACTAGTTGCCACCATGATTAGTGAAATGGAGTGATACGGGGTCTGACGGCTGCCTCAGTGTGATACGGCACTGTTTGGCCGTAACCGGAATAGTGTCCCGCATACTGATACGGCACCTCCGTCCTCCGCGATGCTCGGCTAGGCTGCTTCCCATCATGCGTTTCGGGCTGCTTCTTCTTAGCTGCCGCGGCGAGGGCCTGTAGTCGTAGGCCGACCCCCTCCCCGCGGGATCTGGTGCTGCTTCGACTCAGTCGGCCGTCCTACTTGCTGGACCCCGAGGAGCCCTACGCAATGTCTGACACTTCCGTCGGTCGCCCCACGCCCGTCACGACCGCGACCCACGCGCAGAAGCCGTCCGGGATGCCGATCCACAAGTACGGCAAGTACGAGGCCGTGGACATCCCCGACCGCACCTGGCCGAACAACCGGATCACCGCCGCGCCCCGCTGGCTGTCCACCGATCTGCGCGACGGCAACCAGGCCCTGATCGACCCGATGTCGCCCGCCCGCAAGCGCGAGATGTTCGACCTGCTGGTACGCATGGGCTACAAGGAGATCGAGGTCGGCTTCCCCTCCTCCGGCGAGACCGACTTCAACTTCGTACGCTCCATCATCGAAGAGGGCGCGATCCCCGAGGACGTGACGATCTCCGTCCTGACCCAGGCGCGCGAGGACCTGATCGAGCGCACCGTCGAGTCAATCGTCGGCGCCCACCGCGCGACGGTGCACCTGTACAACGCGACGGCGCCCACCTTCCGCCGGGTCGTCTTCCGCGGCTCGAAGGACGACATCAAGCAGATCGCCGTGGACGGTACGCGGCTGGTGATGGAGTACGCCGAGAAGATCCTGGGCCCGGAGACGCTCTTCGGCTACCAGTACAGCCCGGAGATCTTCACCGACACCGAGCTGGACTTCGCGCTGGAGGTCTGTGAGGCCGTCTGTGACGTCTGGCAGCCCGAGGCCGGCCGCGAGATCATCCTCAACCTGCCTGCCACGGTGGAGCGCTCGACCCCGTCCACGCACGCCGACCGCTTCGAGTGGATGTCGCGCAATCTGACCCGCCGCGAGTACGTGTGTCTGTCCGTGCACCCGCACAACGACCGCGGCACCGCCGTCGCCGCCGCCGAGCTGGCGATCATGGCTGGTGCGGACCGTATCGAGGGCTGCCTGTTCGGCCAGGGCGAGCGCACCGGCAACGTCGACCTGGTGACGCTGGGCATGAACCTGTTCAGCCAGGGCGTCGACCCGCAGATCGACTTCTCGCAGATCGACGAGATCCGTCGGACGAGCGAGTACTGCAACCAGATGGAGATCCACCCGCGCCACCCCTACGCGGGCGATCTGGTCTACACCTCCTTCTCCGGCTCCCACCAGGACGCCATCAAGAAGGGCTTCGACGCCATGGAGGCCGACGCGGCCGCCCAGGGCAAGACCGTCGACGAGATCGAGTGGGCCGTCCCGTACCTGCCGATCGACCCGAAGGACGTCGGCCGCTCCTACGAGGCGGTCATCCGGGTCAACTCGCAGTCCGGCAAGGGCGGTATCGCATACGTCCTGAAGAACGACCACAAGCTGGACCTGCCGCGCCGGATGCAGATCGAGTTCTCGAAGATCATCCAGGCGAAGACGGACAGTGAGGGCGGCGAGGTCACGCCGAAGGCGATCTGGTCGGTCTTCCAGGACGAGTACCTGCCCAACCCGGACAACGCGTGGGGACGTATCCAGCTGCGTTCCGGCCAGACCACCACCGACAAGGACGGCATCGACACGCTGACCGTCGAGGCGGTCGTGGACGGCGCCGAGACAGTGCTGACCGGCTCCGGCAACGGTCCGATCTCGGCGTTCTTCGAGGCGCTGAACGCGGTGGGCGTCGACGCGCGGCTGCTGGACTACCAGGAGCACACGATGAGCGAGGGCGCGTCCGCGCAGGCCGCCTCCTACATCGAGTGCGCGATCGACGGCAAGGTGCTGTGGGGCATCGGCATCGACGCCAACACCACCCGTGCTTCGCTGAAGGCGGTCGTCTCGGCCGTCAACCGCGCGGCCCGCTAGTCCGCTTCACCGGGCATCTTCACCGCGCCCCCGGCCGCTCCCTCGGGAGCGGCCGGGGGCGCGGTCATGCCGTCTTCGGAGCGGGTCCGCGGGGCGAGGAATCGGCCATGTCCTGGCGGACTGCCTCCCGGGTGCTGACGTGGCATCACGGATGTGGCTAACATCACGTCAACGCGGCAATGTTGCCGGAGCATTACGGAGGTGCGACGTGCAGCCAGCCCGAGGACCAATCGGCCGAAAAATGCTGGTCTGCGGCGTTCATACCTCTTGGAACACTGTCGGCGACGGAGAGTTCTTCTGCTCCGACTGCGGAGGCGACCGCAACTACCGTCGCCGCACCGGTCGCCGGCGCTTCACCTTCCTCGGCGTGCCGCTGCTGCCACGCGGCGCGGCCGGTCCGGTCGTCGAATGCGCGGCCTGCCACAGCCACTTCGGCATGGACGCCCTCGACCACCCCACCACCAGCCGTTTCTCCGCGATGCTGCGGGATGCCGTGCACACCGTCGCGCTCGCCGTCCTCGCCTCCGGCGGCACCTCCTCCCGTCCGGTCCGGGAGACCGCGGTCGCCACGGTCCGCGCGGCCGGCCTCGACGACTGCACGGAAGACCAGCTGACGGCCCTGATCGAGGCGCTCGCCGCGGACACCGGCCGTTTCGTCACCGACAGCGGGCCGTACGGAGCCGCGCTCGCCATCGAGCTGCATGAGGCGCTGGAGCCGCTCGCGCCGCATCTGGCCCCGGCGGGCCGGGAGTCGATCCTGCTGCAGGGCGCGAGAATCGCCCTCGCGGACGGTCCGTACAGCCCGGCGGAGCGTGAGGTGCTGACGACGGTCGGCGCGGCGCTGCAACTGCGCGCGGACGACACGGCGCGGCTGCTGGCGGCGGCGCGGACGCCTTTCTAGTTCGCCTGATTCGGGGGCCCGGCCCCTGCGCCCGGCCCCTCCTCCGGCCCGTACTCCTGGCCTGGTACTCCCGCGGGAGTAGAACCGGGCCGAGGCCACCCTGCGCAGTAGCCCCCATCTCGGCCGCCCGCGCGAGGATTCGCGCACTTCCCGGCGGGAGTCTGGTCACGGAGTCCGACACCGGACGCCAGTGACGAAGGGGAGACATCCATGGGGCCCGTGAACAGACGTCGTCGTGCCGTGCCGTGGGCGGTGCTGGCGTTCTGGATCGCCGTCATCGCGCTCGCCGGCCCGTTCGCGGGCAAGCTCGGCGACGTACAGCGCGACAACGTCGTGGACTATCTGCCGGCGGACGCGGACTCCACCCAGGTCGCGAAGATCCAGCAGAAGCTGCCCGGTGGCGAATCCACCGAGCTCGTCCTCGTGTACCACCGGGGCGGCGGGCTGACGGCCGCCGACCGTGCCACGGCGGACCGGCAGGTCGCCGAGATCGCCTCCACTCATCAACTCACCGGCGGGCAGCGGCCCGTCGGCGTCCCGTCCAAGGACGGCACGACGCTGATGTTCCCGGTGTCGACCACCGGGCCCGGTGGCGACGAGGAGGCGCGCACCGCCTTCGTCGAAGACGTACGGGAGGCCGTGAGCGGCGCCGACGGGCTGAGCGTCGACGTCGGCGGGCCCAGTGCCCTGCAGACCGACATGACCAAGGTCTTCGACTCCATCGACGGCACGCTGATGATCGCGACCGTGCTCGTCGTCGCGGTCCTGCTGATCCTCACCTACCGCAGCCCGTTCCTGTGGCTGGTCCCGCTGCTCGTCGTCGGCGTCGCCGCGCTCACCACCAGGGCCGTGATCTACGGCCTCGTCCAGGGCTTCGACCTGACGGTCACCAGCCAGAGCGCCGGGATCATGACCGTCCTCGTCTTCGGCGCGGGCACCGACTACGCGCTGCTGCTCGTCGCCCGGTACCGCGAGGAGCTGCGCCGCGCCCCGCAGCCGTACGACGCGATGCGCGCCGCTCTGCGCGGCTGCGGGCCCGCCGTCCTCGCCTCGTCCGGGACTGTCGCCGCCGGGCTGCTGTGCCTGCTGGCCGCCGACCTCAACAGCGCGCGCGGGCTCGGTCCGGTCGGCGCGGTGGGCGTGGTGTGTGCGCTGGCGGCGATGCTGACACTGCTTCCGGCGGTACTTGTGCTGCTCGGCCGCCAGGTGTTCTGGCCGCTAGTGCCGGCGTACGGGAGCGAGCCGAAGCAGCGCCGCTCGCTCTTCGCCGCGATGGGCAGCTCCGCGGGGCGCAGGCCGGTCGCCGTGCTTGCCTCGGGGGCGGTGCTGCTCGGGGCGCTGGCACTCGGCGCGTTCGGTCTGCCGGGCACGCTCAAGCAGGAGGACAGCTTCACCGACCGACCCGAGTCGGTGTCCGCGATGCGGGCGCTGGCGGATGCGTATCCGGACCGCAGCAGCCAGCCGATCAGCGTGATCGCACCCACGTCCGGCGCGGACGAGGCGCTGGCGAAGGCCCGTACGACGGAGGGCGTGGCCGCCGTGACACGGGGGCGCGGCGCGGACGGCTGGACCGAGCTCGCCGTCTTCGCGACGGACGCACCGGAGACGGCCGGCGAGACCGCGACGATCAAGGCGCTGCGCGCGGGCCTGGACGGTTCGTACGTCGGCGGTCCGAGCGCCCAGCAACTCGACCTGGACGACACCAACGCGCGGGACCGGCTGATCGTCATTCCTCTGGTCCTCGCCGCGGTCCTGCTGATCCTCATCGCCCTGCTGCGCAGCATCGTCGCGCCGCTGATCCTCGTGGTCGCGGTGGTCGCTGTGTGGGGCGCGGCGACGGGCCTTGGCGGGCTGGTCTTCGGACCGGTCTTCGGCTTCTCGGGCGTCGACCCCGGGCTGCCACTGCTGTCGTTCGTGTTCCTGGTGGCGCTCGGTGTCGACTACGGCATCTTCCTGATGCACCGGATGCGTGAGGAGTCCCTCTCCGGCGCGGAGCCGGCGGCCGCGGCACTGACGGCGCTGCGCACGACGGGCGGCGTCATCGCCTCGGCGGGCATCGTGCTGGCGGCGACGTTCTCGGTGCTGATGAACCTGCCGCTGGTGACGATGGTCGAGATGGGCTTCGTGGTCGCGGTCGGCGTCCTGCTGGACACGTTCCTGGTCCGCACGTACTTGGTGACGTCGGCGAGCCTGCTACTGGGCCGCGGGGTCTGGTGGCCGGGCCGACTGTCGCGCCGACGCCTCGCCCTTGCGACGCCGGACGCCCCACGCCCCCGAGAACCGGCGGCCCGGGCCTGAGCGGTGAGTGCGGCCGCGGCGCCGGTCGCCTGCGGTGGGGGGCTCCGCCCCAGACCCCGTACGCCCTTGGGGCGTGTCCTCAATCGCCGTACGGGCCTATATTCAGCCCCGCCGGCGTTTGAGGCGCGGGGTCCGGGGCGGAGCCCCAGCACGTCTACCGGAGGATGGGCCCGTGCAGCAGCCACAGACAGCCGCCCGCCCCCGGCTCGGGGAGCGCGTCCTCACCGCCGTAAGCCGGGATCCCCTCACCTCGCCGCACCGCGCGCGCAACGACGCCGTCCTCGCAGCCGCCGTGGGCGTGCTCGCGCTCGTGCTCGCGCTCACCGTCCAGTCAGGGCGCCGGCCCGACGCGCTCGGGTGGGTGCTCCTGGCCGGCAGCGTCGTGGCCCTCGCCTGGCGGCGCAGCCGGCCCATGGCCGTCCTGCTCGCCGTACTCGTGTGCATCGTCCCGTACCACGCCGCCGACAACACCCACATCGCGCCCGTCCCCGGCTCGCTGCTCGCCCTCTACACCGTCGCCGCCACCGCCCGCCCCCTGCACACCCTCCTCATCGGCATCGGCGTCATCGGCGCCGCGGTGACCGTGATGTTCCAAGTCGACTCCCACCAGGGCCTGGAGACACTGCGCACCTCCGGCTGGATCCTCGCCGTGCTCATCTTCGGAGTGGACGTGCGCACCTACCGCCGCTACATCGCCTCCGTCGTCGGCCGCGCCGAACGCGCCGAACGCACCCGCGAGGAGGAGGCCGCCCGCCGCGTCGCCGAGGAACGCCTGCGCATCGCCCGCGATCTGCACGATCTCCTCGCCCACTCCATCACGCTCATCGGCGTGCAGACGTCCGTCGCCTCCCATGTCCTGACCGTCGATCCCGACCGGCTCGACCGTACCGCCATTGCCAAGGCCCTCGACGACATCACCGACACCTGTCGCACGGCGCGTGGTGAACTCCGCACCACCCTGGAGGTGTTGAGGGCGGACGGCTCGGACGGCCCGGACGCCGCTGGGCCTCTGCCCGATCTGTCCGCGCTGCCCGGTCTCGTACGGGCGGCAAGGGCGGACCTGGAGGTGCGTACGGGCCGGACGCGCATCGCGCCCGCCGTCGAGGCCGCCGCCTACCGCATCGTGCAGGAATCGCTGACCAATGCCGTACGCCACGGTGGCCCCGGTGTCCGCATCCGCGTCGTGGTCGCGGCCGCCGACGGCCACCTCCGTGTCACCGTCACCGACGACGGCACCGCCCCCGGCGCCACCGAAGGCTCCGGCTACGGCATTGTCGGGATGCGTGAGCGCGCCCGCAGCGTCGGGGGGACACTGGCAGCCGGCCCGCGCGACGGCGGCGGGTTCGAGGTCGCGGCGGCCCTGCCGCTCCAGCAATCGGAGGCCCTGGCATGAGCGTCATTCGGGTACTGCTCGCCGACGACCAGAGGCTCGTACGCGCGGCCTTCGCGATGCTCGTCGAGTCCGCCCGCGACATGGAGGTCGTCGGCCAGGCGGGCACCGGCGCTGAGGCCGTCCAACTCGCCCGCACCGAACGCGCCGACCTCGTCGTCATGGACATCCGCATGCCCGAACTCGACGGCATCGAAGCGACCCGCCTGATCGCCGCCGACGACGACCTCGCCGGGGTCAAGGTCCTGGTGCTCACCACGTACGACACCGACGACCACATCGTCGAGGCGCTGCGCGCGGGCGCGTCCGGCTTCCTGGTGAAGGACACCAAACCGGCCGATCTCCTGGCCGCGATCAGGACGGTGGCGGCGGGGGAGTCCCTGCTCTCCCCGGGCCCCACGTCCAGGCTGATCGCCCGTGTGCTGCGCGCCCCGTCCGATCCGCCCACCATCGGCGGCCCGGACGGCCTCTCCGAGCGCGAACGCCAGGTCCTCGCGCTGGTGGCCCGGGGTCTGAACAACACCGAGATCGCCGAGAGGCTCGGCCTGAGCCCGCTCACCGCGAAGACCCATGTCAGCCGGATCATGGGCAAGTTGGGGGCCCGGGACCGCGCCCAACTGGTGATCGTGGCGTACGAGTCGGGGCTGGTGGTCCCGGGCGACGCGTAGTCGGTGACCGGGGCCCCGGTACGCCCTTCGGGCGTTGTCCTCAATCGCCGGACGGGCTTGAGTTTCCGCCGGACGGGGTGAAACTCAGCCCCTCCGGCGATTGAGGAGCGGGGTTCGGGGCGGAGCCCCGACAACGGGCCGGGCAATCCAGCCTCGCCGGCGATTGAGGCGCGGGGTCTGGGGCGGAGCCCCGGTGGCCTACGCCTCGCTCGCCCGCAGCATGCCCTCGCGGGCGACGATCTTCACCCGGTCCCGCCCTTCCGCCGCACCCAGCGCACGCTCCGCCTCGTCCAGGCGGTGCCAGCCCTCCCACGTCGTGTAGCGAACGCCCCTGCCCTCAAGGAAGTTGACGACCGCGTCCTTGCCGGGCGCGACGGGCGTGTGCAGGCGGCCATTGCCGTGGTCGTCCAGCAGGTTGGCGACCGTCTCGTTGGCGTCGCCCTTGGTGTGGCCGATCAGGCCGACCGGGCCGCGCTTGATCCAGCCCGTGACGTACGTCGACTGCATGTGCTCGCCGCCCTCGATGACCCGGCCGCCCTCGTGCGGGACCGTGCCGGTGAGGAAGTCGAAGGGGAGCTTGGGCAGTTCGTCGGACAGATAGCCCACCGCCCGGTAGACCGACTGCACATCCCAGGTGTGCATCTCGCCCGTGCCGGTGACATTGCCGGTGCCGTCCAGCTGGGTGCGCTCCGTACGCAGCCCGACCACGCGGCCGTCCTCGCCGACGACTTCGGTCGGGGACTCGAAGAAGTGCAGGAACAGCTTGTGGGGCCGGTCGCCGACATCCCGGATCGCCCAGTTCTCCAGCGTCTTCGCGACCATGTCCGCCTGCTTGTTGGCCCGGCGGGTGGCGATGCTGCCGTCGTCGTAGTCGATGTCCTCGGGGTTGACGATGACCTCGATGTTCGGGGAGTGGTCGAGCTCGCGCAGCTCCATCGGGCTGAACTTGGCCTGCGCGGGGCCGCGCCGCCCGAACACATGCACCTCGAGGGCCTTGTTGGCGGCCAGGCCGTCGTACACATTCGGCGGGATCTCGGTCGGCAGCAGCTCGTCCGCGGTCTTCGCGAGGATACGGGCCACATCCAGGGCGACATTGCCGACGCCGAGTACGGCCACCTTCTCCGCGTCGAGCGGCCAGGTACGCGGCACGTCCGGGTGGCCGTCGTACCAGGACACGAAGTCGGCGGCTCCGTACGAACCGTCCAGCTCGATGCCGGGGATGTCCAGGGCCCGGTCCGCGTCCGCGCCGGTGGAGAAGAGCACTGCGTCGTAGAACTCGCGCAGATCGTCCAGGCCGATGTCGCTCGGGTAGTCGACATTTCCGAAGAGACGTATCTGCGGCTTGTCCAGGACCTGGTGCAGGGCGGTGACGATGCCCTTGATCCGCGGGTGGTCGGGCGCGACGCCGTACCGGATCAGGCCGAACGGCGCGGGCATCCGCTCGAAGAGGTCGATGGAGACGCCGGGCTCGACGGCGGCCTCGGACTTCAGCAGTGCGTCGGCGGCGTAAATCCCGGCGGGGCCGGCACCGACGATCGCGATCCGCAGAGGGCGGGGCATGAATGTTCCCTTCGAACGAGGTCCACTGGGCGTGACCCGGTGAGTGAGACGGCCCGGCGCGTGCGGAGCGAGCCGACTCTCCTACGCCACCCTGGCAACGGCGCTCCCACCGCGGTACCCGCCCTGCACCTATGAACCCATAAGCCTGATCTATGACCCGGCACCCGGGAGGGGCGGGGTAAGGAAACCCTAACCTCCCGCTCGCGGGCCGCCCGCAGGGCCCCGTCCCCGGCCGGAAGGTGACCCACCTCGTCCACAGCCACGACCACGCCGACCACACCGCGAACGGGGCGGCCTTCGGCGATGTGATCCGGGTGGCGCACCGGCGCGGTGGATGTCTTCACCCGCGAGAACGCGCTGACGGTGGCGCTGTCCCGGATCGTCGACGCCCCGCGCGACATCTGAACCCCTGTAGCGCGGCGGGGGATCTGGCCGCACCCTGGAAAACCAGGAGGATCTGCCCGGCGAAGGGGCCCCCGCAATGAAAGCTGTCGCAGGCACGGCACCCGGCGGCCGTCTCGCCGCCGCGCTCGAGAGCCCGATCGTCGGGATGTCCCCGTGGATCATCTTCTCGGTCCTGGTCGGACCGGGCCGCTTCGAACTGGCGGTGGGCCTCGCCCTCGCGGTGTCGGTGGCGCTCCTCATCGCGGCGCGCATGCTCTACCGCGGCACCTCGCTCAAGATCCTCGAGGTGTCGGACGTCGTCTTCTTCGCCGTACTGGCCGCCGTCGGGGCCGCCTCCTCGCCGGGAACCCACACATGGCTGGAGACGTATGCGGGCGAGATCTCCAACCTCGCGCTGGTGGTCATCGCCTTCGGCTCCATGGCCGTACGGGTGCCCTTCACGGTGCAGTACGGACGGGAACGGGTCAGCCCGGAGTACTGGAAGTCGCGGGAGTTCCTCCGCATCAACTATGTGATCACCGGCGTCTGGGGCGCGGCCTTCCTCGTGGCGGCCGTCGCGGGCGGCTTCGGCGACCTTGTTCTGCACAACGCGGACAACCTCTGGACCTCGTGGATCATCCAGATCGCGGCGATCGTCACCGCGCTGAGCTTCACCGAGTGGTACCCACAGGTCGTCCGCAGCCGGAACGGCACCGGTGAGCCCCCGCCGCCGGTGCGCAATCTGCTGATCCCGTTGACGGGCCTGATCATCCCGGTGGGCGTCGTCTCCCTGATCTTCGACGCCGCGGCGTCCTGGTTCGGCGTCGGGCTGATCTTCATCGGGATCATCCTGGCCCGGGCCATCAACAAGGACGTGGAGATGACGCCACCCAGCGCCGGACACCCTCGGGAAAGGCGGTCCAACAGGCGGCTCTGATGACGAGGACGGGGCCGCGGGGGGTCTTGTGCCCGCTTCTGCTCACCCGGCGGGGGGCTTGGGCCGCGAGCTGTGGGTGTACGTGGTGAGGAGCAGCGCGATGTCGTCCATCCGGTTCGGGGACTGGCGGGCGTCCCGCAGGAGTGCGTCGGCCAGTTCTTCCAGGGAACCCACACCGGCATGGGCCAGCGAGGTCCGCAGCCTGTCCAAACCCACACCGATGTCGGCCTCGCGTGACTCGATCAGTCCGTCCGTATAGAGGGCCAGAACCGAGCCGGGCAGGAGACTCAGCTCCGATTCCGGGTAGTCGGCGGCGCGCTCCACTCCGAGTAGCGGGCCGCCCGGCAGCTCCAGGATCTCGGTGTGTCCGTCGGGCCGGCGCAGCAGGGGCGGGCAGTGGCCCGCGCGGACCACGCGCGCGACTCCCGGACCCGGGTCGAGGAGGACGTAGCAGCAGCTGGCGAGGAGTCCGGGGTCGAGGTCGAGGAGCAGCCGGTTGGTACTGGCGATCACATCGCTCGGTCGGTGGCCTGCGGAGGCGAAGGCCCGTACCGCGCTTCGCAGCTGGCCCATGGTGGCTGCGGCGGCGACGTTGTGGCCCTCGACGTCTCCGACGACCAGCACGACGCCGCGGTCGGTGGGGATCGCGTCGTACCAGTCCCCGCCGATGTCCATCCCGCGGGTACCGGGCAGGTACCGGCCGGCGACGCGGATGCCCGGCAGGGTGGGCAGTCGGTGCGGAAGCAGCGCGTTCTGCAGGCCCCGGGCGAGGGTGAATTCGGCGTCGTAGAGCCTGGCACGTTCCAGTGCCTGGGCGATCAGCCCGCTCAGCGCGGTGAGGAGGCTTCGTTCCTCGGTGGAGAACCGATGGACCTCGTCGAAGCCGAGCATGCAGGCACCCACGGGGCGGCTGCAGGCGATCAGGGGCAGGAACACAAAGGAGCTGGACTCGGCGTGGAGCCCGGGGTAGGCCCGCAGGAACTCTTCCCGCGATTCGATGAACAGCGGGGCCCCGGAGGTCAGCGCCACGGTCAGGGGTCCGTGGCCGTGATGCAGCGACCTGCCCTCGAACTGCTCAAGAAAGGTCTCGCGGTAGCCACGCTGCGACAGCAGACGCAAGTGCCGCTCGTGCACCACGTATATCGCCAGTCGATGACCGCCGACGGCGGGCAGGAGCTGGTCGGCGACGACATCGCACACTTCACGCGCGGTGACCGCCTCGGTCAGGGCGCTGCTCATCTGAAGGACGCGATAGATGGCGCCCAGGCGCGTCGGGGCGGGCCGCGACGAGGACGGGGCGGCCCCTCCTGGCTCCGCGGGGGGTGCTCCGGGCTCGGCCCCGGCCGGGACCGGTTGTCCGGCCGGTGCTGCCCAGCCGGTCATGCCCTGCGCATCCGGGCGCAGAGAGAACACAAGCCACTGGTCGGGGGATTGGGCCAGGAAGGAGACGGGCTGCTGGGAGACCCTGGCGGCCCGGAAACAGTCTTCGTAGGCGGGATCGGCCAGCCACGGCAGGACGTCCCAGGGGCGTCGGCCCACCAGATCCTGCCTGCGTACGCGCAGCAGCCGCACCAGAGTGTGGTTGGCGTAGGTCACACGACCCTCTCGGTCGAGCGAGAAGAAGCCGTCCGTGAGACGTTCGATCGCCGCGACGGCGGCCATACCGGCCCCGAGGTCAAGGACCCCGCCCACCAGATGGGGCCGCGCCTCCCGGCCGGCGGCGGTCTCGGGTACCCGGCCCCACAGCTCGATGGTGCGGTGACCGCCGCCCTTCTCCGGCACGCGCATGTCCTGGGCGAGGACGCGGCCCTCCTCGACCGCGGTACGGGCGACAGCCCGGAAACCGGGACGGTCCGAGAGGTGCACCTGGGCCGCCAGCGTGGCCGCTCGTCCGTCGTACTCGTCCGGGGCGAGGCCGAAGATCGCACACAATGTGGCATCGGCTTCGAGGGCCCCGGTGTCGAGGTTCCAGTCGAACAGGCCTACCCGTACCGCCGAGGCGGAAGGTACCGGGACCTCCACCGGAACGGTCTCCATGTCGCACCCGACGTCGGTGCCGCGCGCGGTCAGCTCGGCGAGCGATACGCCGAGGCGGCCGGCCGCGGTGCGCAACTGCCGTCGCTGCGACTTGGACAGCCCTTTCCCGCTGGCCCTGGCTGCCCACACCACAGCCATGGACCCAAAGGTCTCCTGCCCCGCCGTGACCGGTACGGAGGCGGAGCCGAAAGGGTAGGGCAATGCCACTGCGAGCTGAGGAAATCGCCGCATGGTCTCATCGGCGTCGACCAGATGGACCGTCCGCCTGGAGCGGAACGCCTCCGCCACGGGGATGGGACTGTTCACAGGAATCCGCCGCCAGCCGCCGAGCAGGGAAGGCGGCATCCCGGCCGTTGCGGCGAGTACCAGCGTGTGACGGTTGCGCGAGATCAGGAACACACTCCCCGCATGGGCCCCGGTCACCTCGACGGCTTTGAGGACGGCAGCAGTCAGTGCGTCGTCACGCTCCGCCGCACCTTCAGCGCTCGTAGTGCCGAAGGGGTGCGTACTCGACCTGGTATCGCTGGACGACACGCTGGCCCCGATCGCTGCAATGGTGGCGTGGCCTGCACGTCTGGGGTGTTCGTCCAATTCTTCTATGGAATGGGTCATCGCGAAACCCGACCGGACCTGCTCCGCCGGGCATCCAGAGGGGTGCGATGAGTTCGGCCGCCTCGCGCCGTCATATCTGCATGGACAAACAATTCAGCGCAACGCTGCAGAAGAGCCCTGCGAAGGGCGGCTGGACCTATCTGGTGTGGCCCGAGTCGGTCGAGTACTTCGGCACCCGGGGCCTGGTCAAGGTCCGGGGCACGATTGACGGTCACCCGTTCCGGAGCTCCTTCATGGCTCTGGGCGACGGCACGCACAAGCTGCCGGTCAAGGCCGACGTACGCAAGGCGATCGGCAAGGAGGCCGGAGACTCGGTGACCGTACGCCTTGAGGAGCGCGTGGAGGATTGACCATCCGATGGCGGTGGGCGGCGCTCCGTACGGGACAATGACCGCATGAGCCTGTTCCGTGACGACGGCGTCGTCCTCCGCACCCAGAAACTGGGCGAGGCCGACCGCATCATCACGCTGCTCACCCGCAGTCACGGCCGCGTCCGTGCCGTCGCCCGTGGCGTCCGGCGCACCAAGTCCAAGTTCGGTGCCCGGCTCGAGCCCTTCTCGCACGTCGATGTGCAGTTCTTCGCGCGCGGCAGCGAACTCGTCGGCCGCGGGCTCCCGCTCTGCACCCAGAGCGAGACCATCGCTCCGTACGGCGGCGCCATCGTCACCGACTACGCCCGCTACACCGCCGGCACCGCCATGCTGGAAACCGCCGAACGGTTCACCGACCACGAGGGCGAGCCCGCCGTCCAGCAGTACCTCCTCCTCGTCGGCGCCCTGCGCACCCTCGCCCGCGGCGAGCACGCCCCGAATCTCGTCCTCGACGCGTTCCTGCTGCGCTCCCTCGCCGTCAACGGCTACGCACCCAGCTTCGACGACTGCGCGAAATGCGGCCTGCACGGGCCGAACCGGTTCTTCTCCGTCGCCGCCGGCGGCGTCATATGCGGCGACTGCCGGGTGCCCGGCAGCGTCGTACCCTCTGCGGAGGCCATCGGGCTGCTCAGCGCGCTGCTGACCGGTGACTGGCCGACGGCGGACGCGTGCGAGGCGCGCCACGTCAGGGAGGGCAGCGGGCTCGTGTCCGCCTATCTGCACTGGCACCTGGAGCGCGGCCTGCGCTCGCTGAGATACGTCGAAGTAGAGAAATAGGAGATGTGAACCGCATGGCACGACGCGGAATCCTGGGCCGGTCCCGCCGCGAGTACAAGGTCCCCGAGCCGCACCCCTCCGGCGCGCGCCCGCCGAAGATCCCGGGCGAGCTGGTGCCGAACCATGTGGCGTGCGTCATGGACGGCAACGGCCGCTGGGCCAAGGAGCGCGGGCTGCCGCGCACCGAGGGGCACAAGGTCGGCGAGGGCGTCGTCCTCGACGTACTCAAGGGCTGCATCGAGATGGGCGTCAAGAACCTCTCCCTGTACGCCTTTTCCACCGAGAACTGGAAGCGCTCGCCCGACGAGGTGCGCTTCCTGATGAACTTCAACCGGGACGTCATCCGGCGCCGCCGCGACGAGATGGACGAACTCGGCATCCGTATCCGCTGGGTCGGCCGGATGCCGAAGATGTGGAAGTCGGTCGTCCAGGAGCTCCAGGTCGCCCAGGAGCAGACCAAGGACAACGACAGGATGACGCTGTACTTCTGCGTCAACTACGGCGGCCGCGCGGAGGTTGCGGACGCGGCGCAGGGCATCGCGCGCGATGTGGCGGCGGGCAGGCTGGACCCGTCCAAGGTCAACGAGAAGACCTTCGCCAAGTACCTGTACTACCCGGACATGCCGGACGTGGACCTGTTCCTGCGCCCGAGCGGCGAGCAGCGCACCTCCAACTACCTGATCTGGCAGAGCAGTTACGCCGAGATGGTGTTCCAGGACGTGCTGTGGCCGGACTTCGACCGCCGCGATCTCTGGCGTGCCTGCCTGGAGTACGCGCAGCGCGACCGCCGCTTCGGCGGCGCGATCCCGAACGAGGAGCTCGAGGCGATGCGGGGGCGGCCCGAGGGCACGTCTGCGTGAACCGCGGGATCGGCAGCTTGTCTCACTCGTCGAGCGGGCTCTGTCGCAGTACGTGACGGGCCGACCTCTCCGCCTGTTCCGCGTTGGACATGATGTGAGCCTGCTCCCTGGGCCACCAGATCAGTTCTGCGAGAAAGATCGCGACCCACAGCCACGACACCATGGCTTCCCGGGTTGATCCCGTGAGGGTGTCGCTCAGCGCGAGGGCCACAGCGAGTCCGGCGAAGAGCAGGATCACCCATGGGAGGAGGCGGTCTCGTTCCCGGGCTGCCCGCAGCGCGCCGCTGTAGTCGATGACGGCGGGCGCGAGTCGGGCATCGCCGATGTCCTCACCACGTCGGGTTGCGCGAACCACCGCTACCCGGTCGGCGGAGTCCAGGTCATTGGCTCCGGGCCAGGCTCTGCTCATCCGGCGGGCCGTCCTGATTCCACAGACGGGGATGAGGAAGAGGGCCGCCACGGCTGCGCCCAGCCATGACCCGGACTCGGCGAGCACGAAAAGTCCGAGGAAGACACCGGCCGGAAGGCCGATGCTCACTGCCCTGCGAACCGGACCGCCCTGCCATACCCAGCTCGGGACCATTTGCACAGGTCCATGCTGGCAGTCGGTCGGTCCGGGGAGCAATCACCCGGACCGGCGACACTGGGCGGTGGGGCCTGACGCCTCCAACGGTGCGTGCCCCGCCTCGGGGCGCGCCCGGGCGCCTGGCGCCTGTACCCCGGGGCCGCGCCGTGGGCGGCCGGTCAGCCCTCCGTCGAGGAGCTCGCGCACTCCACGCACGTACCGAAGATCTCCACGGTGTGCGCCACATTCACGTACCCGTGCTGCGACGCGATCGTCTCCGCCCACTGCTCCACCGCAGGCCCCTCGACCTCGACGGCCTTTCCGCAGACCCGGCACACCAGATGGTGATGGTGGTCGTCGGTCGAGCAGCGCCGGTACACCGACTCGCCGTCGGACGTGCGCAGCACATCCACCTCGCCCGCGTCCGCGAGCGACTGCAGCGTGCGGTAGACCGTCGTCAGGCCCACCGAGTCGCCGCGGTGCTTGAGCATGTCATGCAGCTCCTGCGCGCTGCGGAACTCGTCCACCTCGTCGAGCGCCGCCGCAACCGCGGTCCGCTGCCGGGTCGACCGGCCCCGCACTGGGGCTGCATTTCCGCCGGTTGGCGCCGTCGCCACAGGTGCCTCCTCGTTCGCCCCGCACATATGTCGGGCCATTCTGCCAGGCCTGAACTCAGACCTTGACGTCGTCGCCGGGCCGTCGTGTGCCGGGCATGTCCGCGGTGCACTCCGCCCCGCTCGCCTCCAGTGTGCGCGCACGCCGCCTCGCCAGGGGTGTGGCGAGTGCGGTCAGCACCACGAAGATGCCGATGGCGAGCAGCACTATCGTCGCGCCCGGCGGCACATCCTGGTAGTAGGAGGTGGTCGTTCCGGCCAGCGCGACCGTCACACCGATCCCCACCGCCAGCGCGAACGTGGCCTTGAAGGACCGCGTAATCTGCTGCGCCGCGGCCACCGGTACCACCATCAGTGCGCTGACCAGCAGCAGCCCGACCACCCGCATCGCCACACTGACGGTGACCGCCGCGGTCACCGCGATCAGGAGATTCAGCGCACGCACCGGCAGACCGGTGACCCGCGCGAACTCCTCGTCCTGGCTGACCGCGAACAACTGCCTGCGCAGCCCCAGCGAGACCAGCACCACAAAGGCGGCCAGCAGCAGAATCGCGGTGAGGTCCGCATCGGAGACGGTGGAGAGCGAGCCGAACAGGAACGAGCTGAGATTGGCCGTGGAGCCGGTGTCCGAGAGGTTGATCAGCAGCACACCGCCGGCCATACCGCCGTAGAAGAGCATCGCCAGCGCGATATCGCCGCGAGTGCGTCCGTACATCCGGATCAGTTCCATGGTGACTGCGCCCACGATCGAGACGAGCGTCGCCATCCAGATCGGGTTGGTCGACAGCAGGAAGCCGAGGCCGACACCGGTCATCGCGACATGGCCGATGCCGTCGCCCATCAGGGCCTGGCGGCGCTGCACCAGATGGATGCCGATGGCGGGTGCCGTGATGCCGACCAGCACGGCCGCGATGAGCGCCCGCTGCATGAAAGCAGTGTCGAGGATTTCCATGATCAGGTCAGCAGTCCCGTGCGGAGCGGCTCGTCGGCCGCATGCGGATGTACGTGGTCATGGCCGGGCAGCGCATGCTGGCCCACGGCCTTCGGCGGCGGCCCGTCATGGACCACACAGCCGTCGCGCAGCACCACCGCGCGGTCGATCAGGGGCTCCAGCGGTCCGAGCTCGTGCAGGACCAGCAGGACTGTCGTCCCGGCCGCGACCTGCTCGCGCAGTGTTCCGGCGAGGATCTCCTGGCTGCCCAGGTCGACGCCCGCCATCGGCTCGTCCATGATCAGCAGTTCGGGCTCGGAGGCGAGCGCGCGGGCTATGAGGACCCGCTGGTGCTGGCCGCCGGAGAGCGCGTTCACGGAGTCCTTGGCGCGGTCGGTGAGCCCGACGAGTTCGATGGCGCGCTGGACGGCGGCCCGGTCCGCGCGGGACTGCCGGCCCAGTCTCGTACGCGACAGCCGGCCCGAGGAGACGACTTCGCGCACCGTCGCGGGCACACCGCTCGCGGCGGTCGTGCGCTGCGGTACGTAACCGATGCGCGCCCACTCGCGGAAGCGGCGCAGTTCCGTGCCGAACAGGGCGATCTCGCCGCCGGTGAGCGGCACTTGACCGATCACGGAACGCACGGCCGTCGACTTCCCCGAGCCGTTGGCGCCGAGCAGGGCGACGACCTCACCGCGCTGGACCGTGAGGTCGATGCCGCGCAGTACCGGGCGCGAGCCGAGCGTGGCCTGAGCCCCGCGGACGGATATGACGGGCTCCATGTCTCGGGCCTCCGGTGTGTGCGTACCGATCGATGTCACTTCGCGCCGAGAGCTTTCTGCAGCGCGGCGAGGTTGGACTGCATCACCTCGATGTAGTCGGCGCCCTTGGACTTGTCCGTAATTCCTTCGAGCGGGTCGAGGACGTCCGTCTTCAGTCCGGCGTCCTTGGCGAGGGTCTTGGCGGTCTTGTCGCTTGCGAGCGTCTCGAAGAAGACCGTGGTGACCTTGTCCTTCTTCGCGATGGCCTGGAGGTCCTTGATACGGGCCGGGCTGGGCTCGGACTCGGGGTCGATGCCCGCGATGCCCTCCTGGTCCAGGCCGTAGCGCTCGGCGAGGTAGCCGAAGGCGGAGTGGGTGGTGAAGAAGGTCTTGGTGGCCGTGTTCTTCAGGCCCTGCTGGTATGTGCGGTTCAGCCCGTCGAGCTTCGTGACCAGTGCGTCGGTGTTCTTCCTGTAGTCCGCGGCGTGGTCCGGGTCGGCCTTCTCGAGGGACTTTCCGACGCCCTTGGCGACCTCGGCGTACTTCACCGGGTCGAGCCAGATGTGCGGGTCGGCGCCCGCCTCGCCCTCGCCCGCATGCCCGTGCTCGTCGTGGCCGGCCTCTTCGCCCTCGTGGCTGTGGCCACCCTCGGTGCCGTGGTGCTCGAGCTTGGTGAGACCGGCGGCGTCGACCTTGTTCTTCGCCTCGGACTGGGCGATGGCCTTGTCGACGGCGGGCTGGATGCCCTTGAGGTAGAGGATGTAGCCCGCCTCGTTCAGCTCGGCGGTCTGGCGGGGCTTGAGCTCCAGCTCATGCGGCTCGACGCCCGGCTTGGTGAGGGTCGAGACGGAGACATGGTCGCCGCCGATCTCCTCGGCGAGGTACTGCATCGGATAGAACGACGCCACCACCTTCAGCTTGCCGCCGCTGCTGCCGTCGGCGGTATTGGAGCTGGAGCAGGCGGAGACGGCCATGAGGCCGAGGGTGACAGCTCCGGCGGCGGCAGCGGTGGGTATGAGGCGGCGTACGTTCATGACAGTCATTTTCAACAAAACTGGAAACGATTGTCAACAAAGCTGCTGAGCCCCCCGTACCCGGAACCGATTTGATCCAGGGGGTGCGGCCGCCGGTAACCTGGAGCATTCGCCGTTCGTCGTCGTCGTAATGAAGAGAGCACCGTGGCCGCCGACAAGATCGACACCATCGTCAACCTGAGCAAGCGCCGTGGCTTCGTCTACCCGTGCAGCGAGATCTACGGTGGTCAGCGCGCCGCCTGGGACTACGGGCCGCTGGGTGTCGAGCTGAAGGAGAACCTCAAGCGCCAGTGGT
Source organism: Streptomyces sp. NPDC048479 (assembly GCF_040651435.1). Classification (NCBI taxonomy): domain Bacteria; kingdom Bacillati; phylum Actinomycetota; class Actinomycetes; order Kitasatosporales; family Streptomycetaceae; genus Streptomyces; species Streptomyces sp. NPDC048479. The sequence continues at coordinate 93,002 of NZ_JBEZKA010000007.1, read as the reverse complement.
GGCGCTACATGGTCACCTCGCGCGAGGACGTCGTCGGTATCGACTCGTCGGTAATCCTGGCCAGCGAGGTCTGGGAGGCCTCCGGTCACGTCGCCACCTTCACCGACCCGCTCACCGAGTGCACCTCCTGTCACAAGCGCTTCCGCGCGGACCATCTGGAAGAGGCGTACGAGGAGAAGCACGGCAAGGCCCCCGAGCACGGCCTCGCCGACCTCAACTGCCCCAACTGCGGCAACAAGGGCACCTTCACCGAGCCCAAGAGCTTCTCCGGCCTGCTCTCCACGCATCTCGGCCCGACGCAGGACTCCGGCTCGGTCGCCTACCTGCGCCCCGAGACCGCGCAGGGCATCTTCACCAACTTCGGCCAGGTGCAGCAGACCTCGCGCAAGAAGCCGCCGTTCGGCATCGCGCAGATGGGCAAGTCCTTCCGGAACGAGATCACTCCCGGCAACTTCATCTTCCGCACCCGCGAGTTCGAGCAGATGGAGATGGAGTTCTTCGTCAAGCCCGGTGAGGACGAGCAGTGGCAGGAATACTGGATGGAGCAGCGCTGGAACTGGTACCGCGACCTTGGTCTCCGTGAGGAGAACATGCGCTGGTACGAGCACCCGGCCGAGAAGCTCTCCCACTACTCCAAGCGCACCGCCGACATCGAGTACCGCTTCAGCTTCGGCGGCAGCGAGTGGGGCGAGCTCGAGGGCGTCGCCAACCGCACCGACTACGACCTCTCCGCGCACTCCAAGGCCTCCGGCCACGACCTGTCGTACTTCGACCAGGAAGCCGGCGAGCGCTGGACCCCGTACGTCATCGAGCCCGCCGCCGGTGTCGGCCGCGCCATGCTCGCCTTCCTCCTCGACGCGTACAACGAGGACGAGGCGCCCAACGCCAAGGGCGTCATGGAGAAGCGCGCCGTGATGCGCCTCGACCCGCGCCTCGCGCCGGTCAAGGTCGCCGTGCTGCCGCTCTCCCGCAACCCGCAGCTGTCGCCGAAGGCCAAGGGCCTCGCCACCGACCTGCGCAAGAACTGGAACATCGAGTTCGACGACGCCGGCGCCATCGGCCGCCGCTACCGCCGCCAGGACGAGATCGGCACGCCGTACTGCGTCACCGTCGACTTCGACACCCTCGACGACAACGCGGTCACCGTGCGCGAGCGCGACACCATGAAGCAGGAGCGCGTCTCCCTGGACCAGATCCAGGGCTACCTGGGCAGCCGTCTGCTCGGCTGCTGAACGCTCGCTGACGTTCGAGGGCCGGCCGGGCCAGGAGCCCGGCCGGCCCTCGCATGTGTCCGTACGGCAAGGTTCATGCACAGGGCCGCCAGCGGCAGCTCCGCACACACCGCCAGCGCCACCGCCTGCGCCAGCTCGGCGCCCGGCGCCGACGTCAGCAGGTCCGCACAGGCATCGGCCACCAGCAGCAGCGCGGCACCGGCCGCCGCCGCCCGATGGCCGCCACCACCCCGTACGAGCCGACTGCCCGCCGTCAGCAGACAGGCCGCCTCCAGAGCATCCAGCGCCACCCACGCCGCCGCTTCGCCCGGCGGAAGCGTCGCCGCCAGAAACCCCGTCCAGGGCAGCAGAGCCAGGCCCGCGCCGGTCAGCAACCGGCCCTGCCACCTGGGCAACCAGGCAGTGTTGGCAGGGGAGTCGAAGGCGATGAGAGCCATGGAGCGCGCCTCTTTCGGCAGTCACGAACCCGGCCTTCGGGCTCGTGATCAACACTCCTGTTCCGGGTAGTCACAGTCAGTAACACTGCTTGCCGACTTGGGGTGGCACCACTTGCACCCCGGAACCGGCAACAGGCTTCATGGCGGCCGGACATGCCCACCACATACGGTTTGATCATGACCATCCCGCCCCGGCTCCGCCGCTCCCTCACCCGGCTGCGGCGCGACATGTCCTTCATCGCCTCCGGGATGCTCCTGCACCTCGTCACAGCACCGTTGTTCCTCTGGGCCGCGAGACTGGCCGTCGCAACCCTCAACGGCACCTCCTCCGACGCCCCGGTGATCCTTCCCATCCCCGTTGCCCTGATCGCCATCGCCGGATTCGGCCTTACCGAAGCCCACCGATGGCGCTATCGCGAACTGTGCGGCGTGGATCTGCCCCGGCTCCGATTCGCCGTGGCGAGAAGGCAGTTCGCGTACAACTGCCTCGCCGGGCCCTGCCTCGGGATACTCGAACTGCTCGTCCTCGCGCTCCTGGTGGCCGGCGCGGCCGCCACCACCATCTACGCCTGGATCATGCTGCTGCCGGTGGACTGGCGGACCGGCCACCCCGGCTACACCACCCAGGCCGCCTACGTCATGGCCGCCGGCACGGTCGCACTGGCCGGCGTGCCGAGCCTCGCCGGAGCTCTGGTACGGCTGGAGAACCGCATCGCCCCCACCCTCCTCAGGGACACCCGGGCCGAGCAACTCGAGCAGCGCGTCGAAGACCTCACCGAAAGCCGGGCCGGAGCCGTCGACGCCGCCGACGCCGAACGCCGCCGCATCGAACGCGATCTCCACGACGGCGCCCAGCAACGGCTCGTCTCCCTGGCGCTGAACCTCGGGATCGCCAAAGTGACACTCAAGGACCTGCCGCCCGAGGTACGGCAAGTGATCGACGACGCACACCGCGAAGCCAAGGAGTCGATCGAGGAACTCAGCCATCTCGTGCGCGGCCTCCACCCGTCCGTACTCGACGAACTCGGCCTCGACGCAGCCCTCTCCGGCCTGGCCGCCCGCGCGCCACTGCCCGTACGGCTACGGGTCGACCTGCCGCAGCGAGCCGCCCCCGCCGTCGAAGCAGTCGCCTACTTCGTCGCCTCCGAGGCCCTCACCAACATCGCCAAGCACGCGCACGCGACCCGTGCCGATGTGACCGTGTCCCGACTGGGCGAGATACTGCGGGTGGTCATCGCCGACGACGGCGCGGGCGGCGCCGATCCGGCCGGCGGCACCGGTCTCAAAGGACTCGCCCAACGCGTGGGGTCCGTCGACGGGACCTTCCGCATGAGCAGCCCCACCGGGGGCCCGACCGTCATGACCGTGGAGCTGCCGTGCGCGCTGTGATCGCCGAGGATTCCCTCCTGCTCAGGGTCGGCGTGGTCAAGATCCTCGAGATGGCCGGATTCGAGGTCGTCGCGGAAACCGGTGACGCCGAAGGGCTGTTGACCGCGGTCGGGGAACACCGACCCGACATAGCCGTCGTCGATGTCCGGATGCCGCCCGGCTTCACCGACGAAGGCGTACGGGCCGCACTCCGGATCAGACAGCAGTGGCCGGACACCGCCGTCCTGATGCTGTCGCAGTACGTGGAGGAGCGGTACGCCGCCGAGCTCATCGCCGCCAACACCAGCGGCATCGGCTACCTCCTCAAACAACGCGTAGCGGATGTCGAGGAGTTCATCGAAGTGCTGCGACGGGTCGCCGAGGGCGGAACCGCCCTCGACCCGCAGGTCGTCGCACAGCTCCTGGTGCGGCGGCAGAGCGATCCGCTGGAGCGGCTGACCGAGCGCGAACGGGACGTGCTCGCGCTGATGGCGGAGGGCCGCTCCAACGCCGGAATCGCCGACCGGCTGGTGATCAGCGAAAGCGCCGTCGCGAAACACATCAACAGCATCCTCGCCAAGCTCGACCTGCCGCGCGTCGGCGCAGATCACCGCAGGGTGCTGGCGGTACTCCGCTTCCTGGAAGGTGGCGCCTGAGCGCCCGGCGGGCGACGCCTGGAGCAACAGCTCGACAAGGTGGTGCCGTTGATGTTGAACGTGCTGCACACTGGGCGCACTCGTCACCAGGAGGAACGATGCCGTCCATGACCACAAGCAAGGTCAGCAGATGGGATCAGCACGGCCGTGAGCATGTCGTGCATGTACAGAAATCAGGCTTGCAGCGGACGCTGACCTGCGACACCTGTGGCTGGCGCAAGGGGGCGCAGTTTCTGCCCTGGCTCAAAGCCGAGGAGCACCTCGTCGAGGCACACCAGGCGACGGTGGACCCGAGCGCCTGATGATCTTCCGCATCTGCTCGACCAGTTCGCCCGCGCGGCCAGCGCGAACAAACCAGGTGTCCCCACTGTCCCCGGCGGGGTACCGTGGCCCGCATGTATGCGTATCTCCCGATCTACGAGTGAGAGGGCGGCGGTCGACTCCCGCCCCCGTCTGACGATTCCCCAGTCACTTCTCACCATAAATGGGAGAACCCCATGGCCAAGAGCCGGAACAACCTCCTCGGCGTGGGCGGACAGCGCAAGAAGCTGTCGCGCGCCGACCAGCAGGGCAACGGTCCCGCGCGCAACGCCGATCGCAAGGCGGCCGCCGACCAGAAGCAGCAGCTGGTGCGCAAGATGCGCGAGCGTGCCGAGGGCGGCAGCACGCCCGAGGAGCCGCAGGAGAACCAGGCCTGATCACAACCGTGGGCCCGGACCGCGTGGTGCGGTCCGGGCCCACGGCCATGTCCGGGGCAGCCCGGTTGGTCAGTTCACCGGGTCAGTTCACCGTGCGCGGCAGGCGCAGGCTCAGCAGCGTCGTCAGCACGATCATCCCCAGCTGCACCAGCAGCGTGACCGTCAGCGCCTGACGCATCCCCGCAGACGTGACCAGCGAGAGGAAGAGCGAGCCCAGCGTGGCCACGCCCAGCGCCAGTGCGGACTGCTGGGTCGTCACCATCACACCGCTGCCCACCCCGGCCCGCTCCGCCGGTATCTCGGAGAGCACGATCCGGAAGATGACCGGCAGTTGGAGCCCCTGGCCGAAGCCGGCGAGCGCGACGCCCGGCATCAGTTCCACGAAACCCAGATCCGGCCAGCCGCGCCAGACGGCCAGGGCCAGTACCGCGACGCCCACGGCCTGGAGCGCTCCGCCCGCCGGTACGATCCGGGTGCCGTACCGCACCACCAGCCGCGGTCCTGCCAGCGACGCCCCGAAGAAGGCCAGCGCCATCGGCACCAGCGTCATCCCGGCGGCCACGGCCCCCATCCCGAGCCCCTGCTGCAGCGCCACCGCGACCACGAACATGAAGCCGCCGAAGCCGATCGAGAACGGCAGTACCAGCGCAAGCCCGCGCCGCAGCGAGAGCAGCGCGAACAGGCTCGGCGGCACCAGCGGTGTACGCCCCTGCCGGTCCGCTCGCCGTTCCACCCGGTAGAAGGCCACCGCCGCGACCGGGAACACCGCCAGCGCGCCCCATGTCCACAGCGGCCAGCCCGCGGCCCGTCCCTCCGTCAGCGGCGCCAGCAGCGTCAGCAGGGCCACGGTCAGCAGCAGCGTGCCGGGTACGTCCACGGGCGCGGGGTTGGCGGAGCGTGTCTTCGGGACCGAGCGGGCCGCCAGTACCAGGCCGATCAGCGCCACCGGCACATTCACCAGGAAGATCGCCCGCCAGCCGGTGCCTGCAATGTCGGTCGCGACCAGGACGCCGCCCAGGATCTGCCCGGCGACCATCGAAAGTCCGGCCGTGGCCCCGTACAGGCTCATCGCCCTGGCCCTGCGCGGGCCGGCCGTCGCTGCCTGGATCGTGGCCAGTACCTGCGGCACCATCAGCGCGGCCGCGGCGCCCTGGGCGACCCGCGCCCCGACCAGCGTCCAGGCGTCCGGCGCGAGGCCGCACGCCAGGGACGTCAGTCCGAAGGCGGCCATGCCGATCAGAAAGAGCCGGCGGCGGCCGTACATGTCGCCGAGCCGTCCGCCGAGGACGAGCAGTACGGCGTACGAGAGCGCGTAACCGGCGACCACCAGCTCCAGCAGCGCCGGGCCCGCGGCCAGGTCGTGTTCGATGGTCGGCAGGGCGACATTGACGATGAAGAAGTCGATCAGCGGAAGTGCCGCGCCGAGCAGCACGGTGAACAGCCCGAGCGGGCCGAGCTGTGGCCCGGCGGCTTCGGCGGCGCGGACGGGATTTGGGGAAAGGACACTGGTCTCACTCACGTCATCGACGATCGTCCTCCGTGGAGCCTGGTACCAGAGTCTCTTTATCCTGGTACAAGCACTACCTGGCAATGGTGTGAGCGTTTCGGCACCCTGGGAGCATGGCGACTATGGTGCAGGAGACCGACGTACGTAGGCATGAGCTCGCGGGCTTTCTGCGCAGCCGTCGCGAGCGGATCACGCCCGAGCAGGTCGGGCTGCCGCGCGGCCGTCGCCGGCGGACTCCCGGTCTGCGCCGCGAGGAGGTCGCGCATCTCTCCGCCGTGGGTGTCACCTGGTACACGTGGCTGGAGCAGGCCAGGGACATCCAGGTCTCCCCGCAGGTCCTCGACGCCATCGCCCGCGCGCTGCTCCTCGACCAGAGCGAGCGCAGCCATCTCTTCGCCCTGGCAGGCGCCACCGATCCGGCGCCCGGCACGCCGTGCCCGACCGTCACGCCGGCCCTGCGGCAGCTGCTCGAGCAGCTCGAGCCGCTTCCCGCCTGCGTCATGAACAGCCGTTACGACATCCTGGCGTACAACCGCACCTACGGACGGCTGTTCTGCGACCTCGACTCCCTGCCTCGGGAGGACCGCAACTGCATGATCCTGGCCTTCACCAACGACGACTGGCGGGCGGCGGTCTCCGATCTCGCGGACGCCAGCCGGGTGCTCGCCGCGAAGTTCCGGGCGTCGATGGCCGAGCATCTCGCCGAGCCCGCGTGGAAGGCGCTGCTGGGGCGTCTTGAGACGTCCTCGCCGGAGTTCCGTGAGGTGTGGGCGCGCCATGAGGTGGTCAGCCAGGGCGGCAGGACCAAGCTGATCCGCAACGCCCATGTGGGCCTGCTGCACCTGGAGCACAACAATCTCTGGCTGGGCCCGACGGCCGGGCCCCGCCTGGTCAGTTACACACCTCTCGACGACGAATCGCGCGAGCGCCTGGAGAAGCTCCAGGCGTTGACGCTCGCCGCGGCCTGAGTATGTGGCACGGCCCGGGCCCGGACCGTGGTGCATGGCCCGGGCCCGGGTTCGGTGTGCCGGTCAGCCCGTGAAGCGGGTCACCGCCGGAACCAGGTCGCCCTGTTTGGCGATGCCCACTGTCCACAGATCTGCGCTGCTCGGCACAGTGGTGAACCCTCGCACCACCACACCGGGGTCGGCTGCCTGCTCCCAACGGCGCTCCTGCGCGTCGAAGCGCAGGGCGACGGAGACAGCACCCTTGCCGCCGGCCGCCCACAGCACGCCGTCCCCGGCCCTACCGACGGCCCGAAGCCGGCCGTCGGCGACCGCGGGTGTCTTGACGTCGGTCCACTTCTTGCCGTCCCAGTGCACCGCGTAGGGGAGGTCCCCTCCCTTGGACGACGAACCGCCCACCGCCCATATGTCGTCGGCACCCAGTGCGGTGATGCCGCTGAGCCAGCGGTGCTCGTCCGTGGCTCCCGCGGGCGCGGCGACCCGCGTCCAGGAGGTGCCGTCCCAGTGCAGCAGCAGGGCCGTCTCCGCGGTGCTGTCGGTGGCGAAGGACGTGCCCGCCGCCCAGATGTCGTCCGGTGCGACGGCGGTGAGGCTGGTCAGTTCGCCCTTGCCGACGTCGGGCAGGGTCTGCCGGCGCCAGGCCGTGCCGTCCCATGCCTGGACGGCGGGCACCCCGTTCTTGATGCCCTGCGGCACGGCGCGGCCGGCCGTCCAGGCCTTCCCGTCGGAGGTCGTCACCACCGCGTCGGGTGTCAACCGGCCCGCGGGGTCGCGGTCGAGGTTGCGCGTGGTCCAGGAGGTGCCGTCCCAGTGGGCCGCCGTCGCGCCGACCGCCCAGATGTCACTGGCCGACCGTACGGCGAGCGCCTGCGGAAAGGTGTCCTTCGGCAGCGTCGACTGCTGCGTCCAGGATGTGCCGTCCCAGTGCAGGGCCAGGGCCTCCAGCTCGGTGGCGCTCTTCAGCCGATAGCCGACGGACCAGGCCTGCTTGTCGCTGAGCGCGGCCACGGCGGTGAGGTCGCCCTTGGCCACCGGGACCGCGGTCGACTGCCACTGTCCGGCGACGCGCGCCGGTGCGGACGCCACGTCCTTGGCGGCGGGGGCGGGGCCGGCCCAGACGGTGCCGGCGGCGATCAGGCCCCCGACCGCGACGGCGCCTGCGGCCAGCGCCGCCACCATCGGCGACCGACTGACTTTCCGGTGCCGGGACGACTTGCTCGTATGCATCACGGAAATCCTTGAGTGATCGGCGGTCGGCTACTTGGCCGTGGTCTGGATGACGAAGTCGAAGGCGCCGGTGTAGCGGCCGTCCCTCGGGCCCGCGAGCGTGATCATGCAGGCCCGGTTGAGGAGCCGGTCCGCGGCGTTGAGCGCGGCGAAGTCCCGGCCGTACGCCTGGGTGTCGTCGGGGAAGTACAGCTGCGTGACGAGTACGGGTCCGCCGGGCGCCTGGACCTGGGTGTGGATATGCGGCGCCCGCTGGCCCCATCGGCCCCAGTAGTCGCGGGGGATGATCGTGCGCAGCCGGAACGCGCCCCTGCTGTCGGTGTACTGGTGTCCGCGCAGCGAGAAGCCCGCGGTGTCGTAGTCGCCGTTCTGGTCGCACTGCCAGAACTCGATGAGCGACCCGGGCAGGGGCTTGCAGGCGGTGTCGTAGGCGATGCCGCTCAGATCGAGCCGCACTCCGCGGATCGCGGGGGTGATGAAGTCCGTCCGCTCGGGGGACTGTGTCTTGAAGAGCGGGCCCTCTGTCGCCGCCGGGGTCTCGTGACCGTCGCAGGCAGGCGTGACGGCCAACGGGCGTCCCGCCGCGCGCGCCTTCTGCACCGTGCTCGCCGGTGCCGCCAGGGCGGCGCCGGCCCCGCTCGTCGCCACGAGGGCTGCGGTCATTCCCACCGAACTCGTTTTGATGAACGCCCTCCTCGAGCTCGTGTGTTCGCCGTCCGGATCGTGGTCGTGCCGCATCGCGTCTCCTTACCGGATTTACTCGCCGGGCAGGGCATTCCGTGGGGGGAAGACCGTTGGGTAGCAGCTCCACGCCGTCGGGTCCTTGGAATGCCCTGTTCCGCGTCAGCTTGGTCGCTGCGGCGGCCGCGCGGATCGATCGGATGACCGGCGGCTTGGCGGCGTTACGAAACCTCGCCGCGGCGCGGATCGGGTTCGGGAAGAGCGCCGGAGCGCTGTTCCTTTCCGGCCACCCACAGCGCGATCTGCGTACGGGAGCGCATGCCCAGCTTGTCCCGCACGTTGTCGAGGTGGGTCGAGACGGTGCTTGCCGACAGATCCAGACGGGCGGCGACCTCGCGGTTGGTCAGTCCTTCGGCGACCAGCGCGGCCACCGTCATCTCCCGCCCTGTGAGCGGGGATTGCCCGCCTTCCGTACGGACGGCCGGCACCGGTCCTTCGTCGGTCCCGTGCAAGGCGTACGCGATCAGCCGCTCCCAGCCCATCCTGCGTCCCTCGGCCACCGCAGCGTCCCGCCCCGCAGCGGGCAGCGCCGCCGCCGCGCGGGCCGTCGCCGACTCGACCTGCCGTCGCCACTCGGCCTCCGGCTCGGTGTCCAGCCGCCTGCGTGCCTGCGCAGCGGCCGCGAACAGCCGCAGCGACCGCTTCATCTGGCCCCGTTCGGCCGCCACGACGGCAAGCCCCTCCAGCGGATACAGCGCGTGGAAGCTTTCGCCGGGCACCGTGCGCAGGCCCTCGGCGAACAGGTCCTGGGCCGCGGCGACATCGCCCAGGGCGAGCCGGATCGCGCCGGCGGTGTGCAGGGCGGCCGCCGACTGGCACCAGGGGGACTGTCCGCGCAGCTGCGGCAGGCAGGACGCCATCAGTTCGTCGCCCTCGGCCGCCTTGCCGATGTGCAGCAGCGCCCAGGCCAGATGGTGGCGGCACCAGGCCGTGTCGCGGGGGCGGCCGAGTGCGGCGACGATGGCCAGACATTCCGCGAAGTCGTCGACGGCCTGCGCGAACTCGCCGCGGCACAGCAGGGCGGCAGCGCGTGCGTCCAGGGAGTTGGCGAGTCCGGCGGGGTCGTCTCTGCGCCGCTCGACGGCGACCGCCTGCTCGGCGAAGCGCAGCGCGGCCGCCTCGTCCACCTGCTGGCAGGCCGCGCGTGCGGCGAGCGCCAGAGCCGCACCGACGTGCCGGGAGTCCTTCCGGCCCCGTGACTCCCGTGCCTCCCATGACTCCTGCGAGTCCTGCGATTCCTGGGAGTCCCGCGATTCCTGCGGGTCGCAGTCGTGCTCCAGTACGTCCGCCAGCAGCGCGCGGGCAGCTGTCAGCTGCTCCTGCTGGAAGCGCACCCTCGCCAGTGCCAGCGTCAGCGGTACGTGCGGTGCGCCGCCGAGGCCGTTGGTGTGGGCGACAGCCGCCGCGAGGTTCTCCCGCTCCTTGGTCAGGGGGCCGCCCGCCTGGTCGACGAAGACCTGATCCGGGGCCGGTTCCATCAGCCCGGTCAGCCAGTCGACGGCCCGTTGCCAGGTGTCGGACAGCTCACCGGAGTCGGCGAGGCGGTCCAGGGCGTAGGCGCGGATGGCGCTCAACTGCCGGAATCGCGCGGTGACTTCGGCCTCCGGGCCCGGCAGCCGTACGATCAAGGACTTGGCCTCCAGCGCGCACAGCACCCGCAGGACGTGCCGCGGCTGCATCTCGCCGTCGGCGCAGACCGCCGCCGCACCCACGGCGTCGAATCCGCCGACGAGGACGGAGAGACGGCGAAAGACGGTCTGTTCCTCCGGATCCAGTAATCGATGGCTCCAGTCGATCGCGGCCGCCAGCTCGCGGTGGCGGCCGGGCCCGGTCCTGCTGCCGTCCGTGAGGAGAGTGAGCTGGTCGTCGAGGCCGGCCAGGATGTCGCTCAGCGGGAGGACTCCCGTACGGCGTGCTGCCAGCTCGATCGCCAGTGGCATTCCGTCAAGGCGTCGGCAGATCTCGGCCACGGTACGGGCGTTCCCGGTGTGCAGCTCGAATCCGGGTGTGCAGCTGCCGGCGCGCTCCACGAAGAGCCGGACGGCATCCGCCTGCAGTACGGCTGCCGGGTCGTCGTCCTCGCCGGCCGGCGACAGGGGCAGTTCACCGACCCGGAACACGACTTCGCCGGGCACGCGCAGCACTTCCCGGCTGGTGGCGAGGATCCGCAGCCGGGGGCACCGGCCGAGCAGCGCCGCGGCCAGCTGTGCGCACGGCTCGGCGAGGTGCTCGCAGTTGTCCAGGATGAGCAGCGTCGGGCGGTCGCCGAGCTCATGGGTGAGCAGCTCGACACCTGTCCGGCCGCCGCGCTCGCCGACGCCCAGCGCGGCGGCCACGGCCTGCGGCAGCCGGTCGCCGTCGTGGAGCGAGTCCAGTTCGACCAGCAGGGCCTTGCTGTCGGCGCCGCCGCGCAGGCCGGTGGCGAACTCCATCGCCAGACGGGTCTTGCCGACTCCGCCCGGGCCGGTGAGGGTCAGCAGCCGCGAGGACTTCAACAGGGTGCGCAGCCGCGACAGTTCGCGCCTTCGGCCGATGAAGGAGTCCAGTGCCCGTGGCAGCTCGCTGCCCTCCGGCTGCGTGCGGTCCTGGTTCTGGTCCCGGCCCGCGCTCCGGCCGTGCTCCTGGTCCTGAGCGTCCCGTGCCGAGCGCCGGCGGAAGGCGCGCTGTCTGCATGCGTCTGAGCAGTAACGGGCAGGCCGACCGCCCGGTGCCGGCCCGCTCCCCTTTCGCCGGCCGCGGTCGGGCAGCTCGGTCCCGCACACCTCGCACGTTCGACTCGGGCTCATCCGTCGAATCCTTGCGGAACGAACGCCGTCGGACCACCGAGTCCGGCGAAGGGTGAGCCACGCCCCATGACGCCTGTGGCCAGGCTCGGAGAGAGCTATGCGTTCGCTGTGGACAGCACCTGGCCCTCGTCCGGAGCCTCCAGCCGCTCGGCCGTGCGCCGCGCCGTCTCCTGCGCCCAGCTGCCGCTGGTCAGCGCCCCCACCACGAGGATGCACAGCCCGCAGCCGGTGATGATCCACCAGGCGGGCCGGCTCGCGGCGACGAAGCCGTCCGCGTACGAGGTGGAGGAGGCGACCCCGGCCGCCAGTACGGCTCCGATGACGGCGACGCCGAGCGTCTGCCCGATCTGCCGGCTGGTGGAGGCGACGGCGGCGGCGACACCGGCCTGTGAGCGCGGCATTCCGGAGACGGCGGTGTTGGTGATCGGCGCGTTCACCATCCCGAAGCCGAGGCCGAAGAGGAAATAGCCGAAGAAGAGCAGCGCATCGGAGGTCTCGGCCTCGAAGGCGGCGAACAGCACTCCGCTCGCGGCCATCGTGGGGCCCGCGATCAGCAGCGGGAGGCGCGGGCCGCGGCTGCCGACCAGCCGTCCGGACAGCGGTGCGCAGATGAAGGTCATGGCGGCCATCGGCAGCATGTAGAGACCGGCGTCCATGGCGGACAGGCCGCGGACGTCCTGCAGATACAGCGTGTTGATGAAGAGGAAACCGCCGAGCGAGGCGAAGGCGCACACGGCGATGACCGTGGCCCCGCTGAACGGGGCGCTGCGGAAGAAACGCAGATCGATCAGGGGCTCGGTGCGCCTCGGTTCGTACAGCAGCAGTCCGGTCAGCGCGAGGGCCGCGACCGTGCTGAGGGCAATGATCACCGGCGAGTGCCGGCCGGCCGACGGCGCCTCGATGATCGCGTACGTCAGTGAGCCGAGGAGTGCGATGACCAGGAGCTGGCCGACGGGGTCGGGGCGGCGTGGCTTCGGGGCGCGGGACTCCGGTACGTAGCGCCAGGTCAGAAGGATGGCGGCGAGGCCGACTGGCAGATTGACCCAGAAAATCGAGCGCCAGCCGACCGAGTCCACCAGGATTCCGCCGACGAGGGGCCCCGCGGCCATGGAGATGCCGACGACGCCGCCCCAGACGCCGATGGCGCGGGCACGTTCGCGGGGGTCGGTGAAGGTGTTGGTGATGATCGACATCGCGACCGGGTTGAGCATCGAGCCGCCGACGGCCTGCACCATGCGGAACGCGATGAGCGACTCGAGGTTGGGTGCGAGCGAGCACAGCAGCGAGCCGACGGTGAAAAGGACGAGACCGGTCTGGAAGACCTTGCGCCGGCCGATCCGGTCGGCGGTGGAGCCGGAGAGCATCAGCAGGGAGGCGAGGACGAGGGTGTAGGCGTCGATCGTCCACTGCATCCCGGCGACGGAGGCGTGGAACTCCTTCTGAATCGAGGGCAGCGCGACATTGAGGATCGTGTTGTCGAGGCTGACGATCAGCAGGCTCATAGCGCAGATCGCCAGCACGAGCAGCCGCCGTCGGTGTGTGAGCTCGGGCATAAGCGGATAGTACGGCTGACTAAGGACTCCCGTCGTGAGCGACAATGGGCGAATGACCACGCTCGCCCCGTCCTCCTCGGTGCTCAAGATAGGCCCGCACGCCGTACAGCCCCCGGTGGTGCTCGCGCCGATGGCCGGCATCACCAATGCGCCGTTCCGCACGCTGTGCCGCGAGTTCTCCGGCGGCAAGGGGCTTTTCGTCAGCGAAATGATCACGACGCGGGCGCTGGTCGAGCGCAATGAGAAGACCATGCAGCTCATCCACTTCGACGCGAGTGAGACGCCGCGGTCCATTCAGCTGTACGGGGTGGATCCGGTGACCGTCGGCAAGGCGGTCCGCATGATCGCGGACGAGAACCTGGCCGACCACATCGACCTGAACTTCGGCTGCCCGGTCCCGAAAGTGACACGGAAGGGCGGCGGCTCCGCTCTTCCGTACAAGCGGCCGCTGCTGCGCGCGATCCTCAACGAGGCCGTGTCGAACGCGGGCGACCTGCCGGTCACGATGAAGATGCGCAAGGGCATCGACGACGACCACATCACCTATCTCGACGCGGGCCGGATCGCGGTCGAGGAGGGCGTGACGGCGATCGCGCTGCACGGGCGTACGGCGGCGCAGCACTACGGCGGTACGGCGGACTGGGACGCGATCGCCCGGCTGAAGGAGCATGTCCCGGAGATCCCGGTGCTCGGCAACGGCGACATCTGGTCGGCGGACGACGCGCTGCGGATGGTGCGGGAGACGGGCTGCGACGGGGTGGTCGTGGGCCGCGGGTGCCTGGGGCGGCCGTGGCTGTTCAGCGATCTGGTGGCGGCCTTCGAGGGTAGGGGCACCCCGGGCGGAGCCCATGATGCAGGCAGTGCGGCGCCGACGCTCAAGGAGGTCACGGTCGTCATGCGGCGGCACGCCGAGCTGCTGGGGGAGTGGATCGGCGACGAGGCGCGTGGCGTGATCGACTTCCGTAAGCATGTGGCGTGGTACCTCAAGGGCTTCTCGGTCGGCTCGGAGCTGCGGAAGAAGCTGGCGATCACGTCGTCGCTGGCGGAGATGGACGCGCATCTGGCGGAGCTGGACCTGGACCAGCCGTGGCCGGTCGGTGCGGACGGGCCGCGGGGGCGCACGTCGGGGAACAACCGGGTGGTTCTGCCGGACGGCTGGCTGAAGGACCCGTACGACTGCGCGGGCGTCAGCGCGGATGCGGAACTGGACACGTCGGGCGGCTGACCGGGGCTCCGCCCCGGACCCCGGTCCTCAATCGCCGGACGGGCTGGAAAGGTCGCCCGCATGCCGCGACAGCGGGGCCGTGTCCGCCGAGTTGCTCACGCTGAACGTCACGCTCCCCGCCACATACCGGTCGTCCGTCCACTCGATGGGCCGTCCCGTCGCCGTGCACGTCAGATGGCGCTGCCGCAGGCCGGGCCGCATGGCGGACGACGGCCTGGTCGAAGTGGCGGGCAGCAGGCTGCCCGTGGACGGCGACGCGCCGGAGACATCCGAGGTCGAGGTGCTCGTACGCCCCGAGAACGTCACCGTCACCGCCGACCCGGACGGCGAGGCCACGGTCGTCTCCGCGTCCTTCCTCGGCTCGGTCACTCGCGTGCTGCTGGACCTGCCGGACGGCAGCTCGGTCAAGGCCGATCTGGCATCGCGGGACGCGGGCGCGCTGGTGCCCGGCGGGCGGGCGGCGGTCGGACTGGCGCAGCGGCCCGTCCTCGTCGTACCGGCGCGGTGAGCGTGGCCATGACCGCGCCCGCGGCCGTCCTCTTCGACATGGACGGCACGCTCGTCGACACCGAGGTGCTGTGGTGGGAGGCGACCGAGGAGGTCGCCGCCTCGCTCGGCCACCGGCTGTCCGACGCGGACGCGCCGGAGGTGGTCGGCCGGGCCGTCGAGGACACCGCCGCTCATCTGATACGGATCACAGAGGTGGCCCGCAGTGCCACCTCCACTGCTTCGGCGGTGGCACAGGCGCTGACCGAAGGGTTCTTCCAGCGGGTCGAGGCGGGCGCCCCGCTGCGTCCCGGCGTACGGCGGCTGCTGGCCGAACTGGAGCAGCGGCAGGTTCCGTTCGCCCTGGTGAGTGCCTCGCCGCGGGTCGTCGTCGATTCGGTGGTCGGTGGAGCACTGGCCGATGTGCGGTTCTCCTTCACGCTGTCGGCCGACGACACGGTACGGACGAAGCCGCATCCGGATCCCTACCGGGCGGCCGCGGACCGGTTCGGGGCCCTGCCCAGGGCATGTGTGGCGGTGGAGGACTCGCCGGACGGCAGCAACTCCGCGGAGGCCGCGGGGTGTGCGGTGCTGGTGGTGCCGTCGTTGCTGCCGGTGCCCGCGTCGGCAGGCCGGGTCTTCGCCGAGAGCCTGGAGCACGTGGATCTCGATGTGCTGAGCCGCTGTGTTGCGGCGTGTTACGCGGGTCCGGATGATGGGACCGGAGGCTCGTCGGCCGCGTGATTCTCGCCACCCTTGATAGGGGTGGCGCTCAGATGAGCGATTTGATGGCGACTGCATCTCTCGGAGGGGTGGCACTAAGTGCCACCCCTCCGGTATTCAATTGATCTATCGATTCATCGCGATGTGTGACCGAAGGCGGGATTCACATCGCTGTACGTGCTGATGTGTTCAGAGCTTGAATGCAGGCTCCCGACCGGAGTACCCATCAGTTACTTTCGATCTGGTGGCGGACGAGTGGTTACGGCCGTATGACCGCCAAGTGGACGTACCCAGACGCCTTCGATCTGGGTATGTTCCTCGCCGTCAGGGCAGCCACCGAGTCCTCGAGGAGTCGAGACCCGTGTCGGAAAACAAAGATCAGAAGTTCGTCTACGACTTCACCGAGGGCAACAGGGACCTCAAGGACCTGCTCGGCGGCAAAGGTGCGAACCTCGCCGAGATGACCAACCTCGGGCTGCCCGTCCCTCCGGGCTTCACGATCACCACTGAGGCCTGCAAGGTCTACCTCGACAGCGGCACCGAGCCCGCCGCGCTGCGTGACGAGGTGAGCGCCCACCTCGACGCCCTCGAGCAGTCGATGGGCAAGAAGCTCGGTCAGGCCGACAACCCCCTTCTGGTATCCGTACGTTCGGGCGCGAAGTTCTCGATGCCGGGCATGATGGACACCGTCCTCAACATCGGCCTCTCCGACGCGTCGGTGGCCGGGCTCGCGCAGCAGTCGGGCGACGAGCGCTTCGCCTGGGACTCGTACCGCCGCCTGATCCAGATGTTCGGCAAGACGGTGCTGGGCGTCGACGGCGAACTCTTCGAGGAGGCGCTCGAGGAGGCCAAGCACGCCAAGAAGGTCACCGTCGACACCGACCTCGACGCCGGCGATCTGAAGAAGCTGGTCAAGCAGTTCAAGAAGATCGTCTCCCGCGACGCGGGCCGCGACTTCCCGCAGGACCCGCGCGAGCAGATGGATCTCGCGATCCGCTCCGTCTTCGAGTCCTGGAACACCGACCGCGCCAAGCTCTACCGCCGCCAGGAGCGCATCCCCGGCGACCTCGGCACGGCCGTCAACATCTGCTCCATGGTCTTCGGCAACCTCGGCCCCGACTCCGGCACCGGCGTCGCCTTCACCCGCGACCCCGCCAGCGGCCACCAGGGCGTCTACGGCGACTACCTCCAGAACGCGCAGGGCGAGGACGTCGTCGCCGGCATCCGCAACACGGTGCCGCTCGCCGATCTGGAGAACATCGACAAGAAGTCGTACGACCAGTTGATGCAGATCATGGAGACCCTCGAGACGCACTACAAGGACCTGTGCGACATCGAGTTCACCATTGAGCGCGGCCAGCTGTGGATGCTCCAGACCCGCGTCGGCAAGCGGACCGCGGGCGCGGCCTTCCGTATCGCCACCCAGCTCGTCGACCAGGGCCTCATCGACGAGGCCGAGGCGCTCCAGCGCGTCAACGGCGCGCAGCTCGCGCAGCTGATGTTCCCGCGCTTCGACGACCAGTCGAAGACCGAGCTGCTCGGCCGCGGTATCGCCGCATCCCCGGGCGCGGCCGTCGGCAAGGCCGTCTTCGACTCGTACACCGCGGTCAAGTGGTCGCGTTCCGGCGAGAAGGTCATCCTCATCCGCCGTGAGACCAACCCCGACGACCTCGACGGCATGATCGCCGCCGAGGGCATCCTGACCTCGCGCGGCGGCAAGACCTCGCACGCCGCCGTCGTCGCCCGCGGCATGGGCAAGACCTGTGTCTGCGGCGCCGAGGACCTCGAGGTCGACACCAAGCGGCGCCGGCTGACGGTCGGTGAGACCGTCATCGAGGAGGGTGACGTCGTCTCCGTCGACGGCTCCACCGGCAAGGTGTACCTCGGTGAGGTGCCGGTCGTGCCGTCCCCGGTCGTCGAGTACTTCGAGGGCCGGATGCACGCGGGCGCCGACGACGCCGACGAGCTGGTCGCCGCCGTGCACCGGATCATGGCGTACGCGGACCGAGTACGCCGCCTTCGCGTACGGGCCAACGCCGACAACGCCGAGGACGCGCTGCGCGCACGGCGGTTCGGCGCGCAGGGCATCGGCCTGTGCCGCACCGAGCACATGTTCCTCGGTGAGCGCCGCGAGATGGTCGAGAAGCTGATCCTCGCGGACACCGACGACGAGCGCGAGCAGGCGCTGGGCGCTCTGCTGCCGCTGCAGAAGAAGGACTTCATCGAGCTGTTCGAGGCGATGGACGGGCTGCCTGTCACCGTCCGGCTGCTCGACCCGCCGCTGCACGAGTTCCTGCCCGACATCACCGAGCTGTCGGTACGTGTCGCCCTCGCCGAGGCCCGCAAGGACGCGAACGAGAACGACCTCCGCCTCCTCCAGGCCGTACACAAGCTCCACGAGCAGAACCCGATGCTGGGCCTGCGCGGTGTACGCCTCGGTCTGGTCATCCCCGGTCTGTTCGCCATGCAGGTACGGGCGATCGCCGAGGCCGCGGCCGAGCGCAAGAACGCCAAGGGCGACCCGCGTCCGGAGATCATGATCCCGCTGGTGGGCACCGTCCAGGAGCTGGAGATCGTCCGCGAGGAGGCCGACCGGGTCATCGCCGAGGTGCAGGCCGCGACCGGCACCGACCTCAAGCTGACCATCGGCACGATGATCGAGCTGCCGCGCGCCGCGCTGACCGCCGGTCAGATCGCCGAGGCCGCCCAGTTCTTCTCGTTCGGTACGAACGACCTCACTCAGACCGTGTGGGGCTTCTCCCGCGACGACGTCGAGGCGAGCTTCTTCACCGCGTACCTGGAGAAGGGCATCTTCGGGGTCTCCCCCTTCGAGACGATCGACAAGGACGGCGTCGGCTCGCTCGTGCGCAGCGCTGTCGAGGCCGGCCGGGCCACCCGCCCCGACCTCAAGCTGGGCGTCTGCGGCGAGCACGGCGGCGACCCGGAGTCGGTGCACTTCTTCCACGAGGTGGGTCTGGACTACGTGTCCTGCTCGCCGTTCCGTATCCCGGTGGCGCGCCTCGAGGCCGGCCGGGCGGCGGCCGAGTCGAAGGGCAGCGACTCCCGCTGAGTCACCGGAGCCGGCGCCGGGGTCTGGGGGCTTGCCCTCAGTCGGACGACCCTCATCGACCCGGTAGCGGCTCCGGAACACCGAAAGGGAAGGGGCGGGCGCCTTGTGCGGGGCGCCCGCCCCTTCCATGTGTTCATCCCTGTGCCGTTCTGTTTCCCTTTTCGGCCCGGACCGATTCCCTGTTGAATCATGGACGTTGAACGGCAATCGAATTTCTGCCAAATTCGGGGCGCAAAATAACGGGCGGAGCGCGGCCCGCGGATCCCCATCCGCGGGCCGCGCCCCATTACCCGTGCCGGACACGGAGCCGCACCTTCCGTCACCCGCCGCCGGACGTTCCAAAGCCCCCCACGGCCTTCGCAACGTCACATCGGAGACGGAAGGTTCATGCCCGACGTCGTACAGCCTTTCGGTTGGCACCCACCCCCCGCGAGGCGTTTCAACTGTGGCTGAAACACCGTGGTAACGTCCTGTGATGGCATGCATACTCAGTGATCGGGGCGATTGCGGATGCAACAGGTGGGGGTTCGGTGCTTCGTATCCATTTCACTGGGGACGACCTAGCCAGAGTGCGGATGGGGGCCAGACCGGATGCTTTGTGGGAAACGATTCTCAGCTTTCACCGATTGCGGGATCGGCGCGGCGCACTCGTCTTCGGGGAATGGCGCTCGGAGACCCGCGCCCGGTTGAATGGTGAAACACGCCTGCTTGCCGCGCTGGTTCCGCCGCAGGGTTATTTCCCGGACTTCCTGACGCCTCCCGAAGGGCAGGGCGGGCTGGACGCGGGTCTGGAGGCGCTGCGTGCCACCCCGGCCGCGCGCCTGCACACCGAACTCGCCCTGGCCGCCGCCGACCGCGCCACCGTGCCCGTACTGCCCGGCCGGCTCGTCGCCCTCGCCGAGGGCAGGCCCGAGCCGCTGGCACGGCTCGTGGGGGCGCTGCGGGGCTATCACCGGGCCGCTGTGGAGCCGTACTGGCCGCATATCCAGGCCAGGGTGGAGGCGGACCGTGCCGTGCGCGGCCGCGCGCTGCTCGACGGCGGCGCGGACGAACTGCTCACGTCACTGCCGCCGGTGCTGCGCTGGCGGCCGCCCGTCCTGGAAGCCGACTATCCCGTCACGCGCGAACTGCACCTGGACGGGCGGGGGCTGCTGCTCCAGCCGTCGTTCTTCTGCCGCGGCACACCGGTGGTCTACCGTGACGCCGCGCTCCCGCCCGTCCTCGTCTATCCGGCCGCCCACAGCAGCGGGCCGGCCTTCAGCGAGGCCGGCGGCCCCTCGCTGGGCAAGCTCGTCGGCCACACCCGTTCCGCCGTCCTGCAGGCCATCCGCTTCGGCTGTACGACCAGCGAACTGGCCCGCCGAGCAGGGGTGTCCCTCGCCTCCGCGAGCCAGCACGCGGCCGTCCTGCGGGAGGCGGGCCTGGTGGTGACGCTGCGCCACGGCAACGCCGTCCTGCACACCGTCACTCCGTTGGGCGCCGCCCTGCTGCGGGGCGGCGCCACTGCGGAGGCCGCGGGCTATGCCCGGAACGGTCCCGCCACCTCGTAGGTGATGCCGCCCGACGAGGAGCCGCTCGTACCGCGCTGGCTGGAGAAGTACAGCCGGGTGCCGTCGGGTGAGAACGCCGGTCCGGTGATCTCGGACGAGGACTGGCCGGTGATCCGCAGGAACACCGCGACGACGTCGTCCGGAGTGATGATGCAGATCTCCATGTTGCCGCCGTCCTCGGCGACGAACAGATCGCCGGAGGACGAGCCGGTGACGTTGTCCACCCCGGTCAGCGGGGCGCCGCCGCCGACCACCAGCGAGTCGTCGTAGGCCAGTTCGTAGGTGCTGTTGGCGAGGTTGAGCTGCCAGACCCGGTTGTCGCCCTTGGTCGTGAACCAGACGGTGTCATCGGCGTAGTGACAGCCCTCGCCGCCGTTGAAGTGCTTGGCGCCGGAGACCTGGCTCCGGGTCGCGGTCGGCGAGCCGTCCGGGTCGGGCACGTTCTGCCAGGTGAAGGAGCCGGAGGTGCCGGAGCCTGCGACGAGCACCTGGAGCGTGCCGGAGGCGAGGTTGCCCCAGGTGGTGGGGATGAACCGGTAGAGGCAGCCGTTGGTCTCGTCCTCGGTCAGGTAGACGACATGGCGCACTGGGTCGGCGGCCGCGGCCTCGTGCTTGAACTTGCCCATGGCGTCCCGGCGTACGGCGGCATTCACGCCGTACGGGTCGGTCTCGTAGACGTACCCGAGGCTGACCTCCTCGCACGACAGCCAGGTGTTCCACGGCGTCTTGCCGCCCGCGCAGTTCTGGTGGGTGTTGGAGAGGATTCTGTACGCGCCGGTGATCGCGCCGGCCGAGGAGAGCTTCACCGCGCTCGCGCCGCCGGACGGGTTGATCTCCGAGTTGGAGACATAGATCCAGCCCGAGCCGTCCGCGAAGCAGGCACCGCCGTCGGGGGCGTTGTGCCACTTGTACGAGGTCGAGCCGACGTTCTGACCGGAGCGGGCGATCACCCGGCTGCTGAACCCGCTGGGCAGCTGAATGCCGTTGGCGTCCGCCGCGCCGAGGGCTCCGTAGGGCCCCGGGCCGGGCTGGGCCGGGGCGGCGTAGGCGGCACCGCGCATCAGGGTGCCGCCGAAGGCGGCGGCGGACGTGCCGATGACTGCTCCGCGCAGGAAGTTGCGACGTTCCACTGTCACTCCAGGGTGGTGACTGCTCCGGGGCGCCGGTCGACGCCCCGGAGTTGGCGCGGTACCGGAACCTAGGAGTCGTGAATTGACAGCACGTCAACGAGTGGTGACGTACAGCGGTCGACCAGCGCGCCGACTCGGGGGTAGGGAAGGTTGCGCCCCGGCGCGCGCCGGGCGCGCGCCGTTCACCGCCTGGGCGTCCTGTCGCGACGCCGTGCCCCGGACTCGTCCCGGAGCCCGGGGACGAGCCTGTCCTTCCAGCCCGTCCGGCGATTGAGGACGAACCGCCTGCCGGGCGAACCCGGCCGCCATCGCGCCCGCCCGACGCGCGGGTCTCAGCCGCGCGAGAGACGGATCGCCCCCACCGGGCACGCCCGGGCCGCCTCCCGTACGAGCGGGCTGCCCGCGCCGTCCTCGTGGCCCGGCAGCAGCTCGCTGAATCCGTCGTCGTCCTGGGTGAACACCTCCGGCGCGGTCAGCGCGCACTGCCCCGCCCCGATGCACCTGTCCTTGTCGATGGTGATGCCGATGTCCGTACGGTCGGTACCCATGGCGGCTACCAGGTCACGGGGAGTTCGACCATCCCCTGGAGCGTGTCGCCGGGTTTGAAGGGGATCGTCTCGGCGGGCGCCGCAAGCCGCAGTCCTGGCAGCCGGTCGAAGAGCGTCCGCAGCGCGATCTCCATCTCCGCCCGGGCCAGATTCTGTCCCAGGCACTGGTGGATACCGAAGCCGAAGGCGACATGGTGGCGGGCCGAGCGGTGCCAGTCGAGCGTGTCCGGCGCCTGGTAGGCGGCGGTGTCGCGGTTGATGAGGGACGTCGAGAAGACGACGCCCTCGTCGGCCCGGATGGTCGTCCCGGCCACCTCGATGTCCTCCGTGGCCACCCGCAGCATCCCGTCGGCGATCGACAGGAACCGCAACAGCTCCTCGACTGCGGTGGGCATCAGCGCATCCTCCGTCCGCAGCTCGGCCAGCTGTTCCGGGTGCTGGAGCAGGGTGAAGGTGCCCAGCGAGATCATGTTCGCCGTGGTTTCGTGGCCCGCGACGAGCAGGATCGTGGCGAGGCCGACCAACTCGCGCCGGTCCACGGTGCCTTCGTGCAGCTGCTGCTGGATGAGGTCGTCGAGAAGCGCCTCGCCCGGGTCCTTCCGCTTCCGGTCGATCAGCGCGCCGAGGTAGTCGTTCAGCTGGTCGCGCGCGTCCTCCGTGTCGGCGGGGGCCGGTCCGCGCAGCAGCCGCCGCGACTGCGCCTCGAAGAAGTCGTGGTCGGCGTACGGGACGCCGAGCAGGGCGCAGATCACCATCGACGGCACCGGCAGGGCGAAGGCGCTCACCAGCTCGGCGGGCGGCCCCTGTTCGGTCATGGCGTCGAGCAGCCGGTCCACGGTCTGCTGGATCTGCGGGCGCAGTGCGGTGATGCGTTTGAGGGTGAAACTGGGGATGAGCATCCGCCGCTGGGTGTTGTGCTCGGGGTCGTCGACGCCGAGGAGCGCTGTGCGGCGGTTGCGCAGCCGCGCGAAGCGCTCCGTGGGCATGGGGAACGCGCGGTTCTCGCGGTTGGTGGAGAGCCGTTGGTCGGCCAGCAGCTCGCGCGCCGTCGCGTGCCCGGTGACCACCCAGACGGTGCGCCCGTCGAAGAGGGAGACCCGGGAGAGCGGCCGGGCCTCGCGGAGTGGCTGGTAGGGAGTGGGCGGGTGGTAGGGGCAGCTGCGGTCCTGAGGAAACGCTACGGGTTCTGAGTCGACGGGTGCTGAGACGAGTGGTTCTGTCATGGTGACCTCGCGAGCGAAGAGAGTCCGCCTTGCCGAACACCATTAGATGCCTCGGGCATCTAATGGTCCATGTGAAGTTCGGCCAAACAGCCCAAGGGCGGCGCGGGCCCCGGATTCCATGGTGCACACCCGCCGTCCGGCGCGCGAGCGCTCAGGCCTTGAGTCCCTCGTACGTCACCCCGGTGAGCTGCTCGGACGCCGCCCACAGCCGTTCGCCCGCCACATCGTTCCGGGTCCATTTGGCCCGTCGGGAAGGTGCGGGCGCGCCCCGCCAGCCCTGGATCCTCGGTCCGGTGAAGGAGTCGGGCCGTACGCCCGGCGCGGTGGCCGCGTACAGCGTCGGCAGCGCCCCGGACTCGGCGGGCTGCGCGGCGATCCGGTTGCCGAACTCCATGATCCGTTCCCTGACCTTGCGGCCCTCCATCCTCGCGCTCGCCGCCTGGAGGTTGGTGGCGGCGTAGCCGGGGTGGGCGGCCGCCGCGACGACGTCGGACCCGGCGGCGCGCAGCCGCCTCGCCAGCTCGTGCACAAAGAGCAGGTTCGCCGTCTTGGAACGGGCGTAGGCCACCCAACGGCGGTAGTGCCGCTCGCTGTTGAGATCCGCAATGTCGAGGTTGGCCATGGCGTGCAGCCCGCTGGACAGGCTCACCACGCGCGCGCCCGGCGTGTCCAGCAGCTTCGGCAGCAGCAGCCCGGTCAGCGCGAAGTGCCCGAGGTGGTTGACGCCGAACTGCGTCTCGAAGCCGTCGGTGGTCTTCCCGTACGGCAGGGCCATCACGCCGGCGTTGTTGATGAGCAGATCGAGGTTCCCGTACGGGTACGCGGCCGCGAACTCCCGTACGGAGGACAGGTCCGCCAGGTCCAGCGACCTGAACTCCACCTCCGCGTCCGGCACTTCGTGTTTGATGCGGACCTCCGCCTGCTCGCCCCGGACCGCGCTGCGGCACGCGAGAACCACGCGCGCGCCGCGGCGGGCCAGCTCCTGGGCCGTGACGAGTCCGATGCCGCTGTTGGCGCCGGTGACCACGGCGGTGCGTCCGGACTGATCGGGGATGTCGCTCGCGTTCCAGCCCGCCATGGCTGAGCCCCTCGCTAGGAATCGTTGGCTGCCCAGCCTACGAACCGTCAGGCCGAGGAGCCACGGCCCGGCTCATCGTGTTCCCGGCCCCAGGCCCGGTCGGCGTCACTCTCGCCGGGCTGCGGCGACATCGGAGCGGCGGACGCGCCGGGGCTGACCGCACCCGGCAGCTGAAGCGCTGGGCGCCCGCCTCGGTGATCCCGAAGGAGTACGCGTCATGGCTGGGCGGGTGGTAGACGTGCTGGAAGAAGTGCCCGTGCATGTCCTCCAGCGGGCGGCCCGGGTCGACAGTGGCGTGCCCAGCCGTCGCTGCCGCCTGCCGCGGTCTGCACCGTGTCCACCTGCCCATTGTCCCCACGGCGCCGACGTTCACGACTGTCGGGCCGCACCGGCCGGGCCGCCCCCCACGGCCCAGGCCGGCCGGCCGGCCGCTCACGCGTCGCGAGGAGTCAGGGCAGTGACCGACGACGTGTGAGCGGAGTCCGAGGTCAGTTCAGCCGTACCTCGTAGGCCGTCACGGAGACCGAATCGTCGTCCAGACAGCGCCCGGTCGCCAGGTCGAAGCGCTGCTTGAGCAGCGGCGACGCGACGAAGGGGCCGCCGGAGGATGAGCCGACGAGGCCCCGGGAGAGGACCTGGGCCCCGGCGAAGGGGTCCTGGTTGTCGATGGCGTACGGAGTGCCGTCGCGGTCCAGGAAGACCGCGGCCTGGCGGCCGTCCGGCAGCAGGGCCGCGACCCCGCGGCCCGGGGTGAGCAGGGACAGCGCGCAGAGCGCGAACCACTCCTGGCCCAGGCGGAGCTGGACCTGTGTTTCCGTCTTTACGGGGGCGGTCTGCTCGGGTGCGATCGTCATCGGGTGGCGGTACCTTCCAGGACTTCCAGCGGGCGGATGGTCAGCAGCGGCAGATCGGGCTTGACCTGGTCGCGCTCGGGCACGAACTTCACCGTCGGGTCCGGGACTTCGGGCGCGTTCACGAAGGAGACGAAGCGGCGCAGCCGCTCCGGGTCGTTGATGGTCTCGGACCATTCGTCGCGGTAGCCCGCGACATGGTCCGCCATCAGCGATTCGAGCTCCGCGCAGATTCCCAGCGAGTCATGGACGACCACATCCCGTACGTGATCGAGGCCGCCCTCGATCCGCTCCAGCCAGGTCGAGGTGCGCTCCAGCCGGTCGGCGGTACGGATGTAGAACATCAGGAACCGGTCGATGAGCCGCACCAGTTCCGCGTCGGAGAGATCCTGCGCGAGCAGATCGGCGTGGCGCGGGGTCGCGCCGCCATTGCCGCCGACATACAGGTTCCAGCCGTTGGCCGTGGCGATGACGCCGAAGTCCTTGCTCTGCGCCTCCGCGCACTCGCGCTGACAGCCGGAGACCGCCGACTTCAGCTTGTGCGGGGAGCGCAGGCCCCGGTAGCGCAGCTCCAGATCGATGGCCATCCGGACCGAGTCCTGCACGCCGTAACGGCACCAGGTCTGGCCCACACAGGACTTCACGGTGCGCAGGGCCTTGCCGTACGCATGCCCGGACTCGAAGCCCGCCTCCACCAGCCGCGCCCAGATCAGCGGCAGTTGATCGACGCGCGCGCCGAACAGGTCGATCCGCTGGCCGCCCGTGATCTTCGTGTAGAGCCCGTAGTCGCGGGCCACCTCGCCGATCACGATCAGCTTCTCGGGAGTGATCTCGCCGCCCGGGATACGCGGCACGATCGAGTACGAACCGTTCTTCTGCATATTGGCGAGGAAGTGGTCGTTGGTGTCCTGCAGCGCGGCCTGCTCGCCCTCCAGCACATAGCCGTCGGCGCCGATCGTCGGCGCCAGCGAGGCGATGATCGAGGCGACCGTCGGCTTGCAGATCTCACAGCCGTTGCCGCCGCGGGCCGCCTCGCGTCCGTGCGCGTCGAGGAGCTTCTGGTACGAGGTGATGCGCAGCGCGCGCACGGTTTCGTACAGCTCCTGGCGGGTCTGGGCGAAGCAGGCGCACAGGCCCTTGTCGACCTCGACGCCCGAGGACTCCAGCTCGGCATTGACCAGCTGGCCCAGCACCTTGACGCAACTGCCGCAGCCCGTACCGGCCTTGGTGCACTTCTTCACCTCGGGCACGGTCGTGCAGGAGTGCTCGGTGACCGCTCCGCGGATCGTGCCCTTGGTGACGTTGTGGCAGGAGCAGATGACCGCGTCGTCGGGCAGCGCGGACGGGCCGAGCGCGGCCGGTGCGCCGATCCCGGCCGGCAGCACGAGCTGTTCGGGCGGGATCGGCGGGACGGAGCCGGTGAGCGGGCGCAGCATGCCGTAGGAGTCGGCGTCACCGACCAGTACACCGCCGAGCAGCTCGCCCTCGCGGCCGATGACCAGCTTCTTGTAGACGCCGGAGCGGGAGTCGGAGTAGACGACGTCCAGGCAGCCCTCGGCCGTGCCCTGCGCGTCGCCGAAGGACGCCACGTCCACGCCCAGCAGCTTGAGCTTGGTGGAGGTGTCGGCGCCCGTGAAGCCGCCCGCCTTTCCGGCCTCTCCGGCGATGGCGTCAGCGGCCACCTCCGCCATCTCGTATCCGGGCGCGACCAGCCCGTACACCCGGCCGTCGGCGGCCAGCGCACACTCGCCGATCGCGTACACCGCAGGGTCGCTCGTACGGCACTGCTCGTCGACCGTGATGCCGCCGCGTTCGCCGACGGTGAGCCCGCTCTCGCGCGCGAGCTGGTCCCTGGGCCGCACGCCGGCCGAGAAGATGACCAGGTCGGTGTCGATGGACGAGCCGTCCGACAGCGCCATCGCGGTCACCGCGCCGTCCTCGCCCGCCGTGATCTCCTTCCCGCCGACGCCCGTGTGCACGATCAGGCCCATGTTCTCGACGGTGCGGCGCAGCGCGGCGCCGCCGCCCTCGTCCACCTGTATGGCCATCAGCCGCGGATTGAACTCGACGATGTGCGTGGCGAGCCCCAGCCCCTTGAGCGCCCCGGCCGCCTCGAGGCCCAGCAGCCCGCCGCCGACCACGGTGCCGGTCGTGCAGTTCTTGGCGTACTCCTCGATCGCGAGGAGGTCCTCGATGGTGCGGTAGACGAAGCAGCCCTCGGCGTCCTTGCCCGGCACCGGCGGTACGAAGGGGTACGAGCCGGTGGCCAGGACGAGAGTGTCGTACGCGAAGGTCCGCCCGGCGCGCGAGGTGACCGTGCGCGCCTCCCTGTCGATGCTCTCGGCCGGGTCGTCGAGATGCAGCTCGATGCCGTGGCGCTCCATGAAGTCGCCCTCGACGAGGGAGAGTTGCTCGGGCGTCTGGCCGGAGAAGTACGAGCTGAGCCGGACCCGGTCGTAGGCGGCGCGGGGCTCCTCGCACAGCACGACGATCCGCGCCCGCCCGGTCAGGCCGCGCTCGGCGAGAGCTTCGAGGAATCGCTGGCCGACCATGCCATGGCCGACGACCACGATCGTGGGAGTCGTGGGGGTGGACATCGCAGGCATGTCAGAGGCCTCCATCATTGGTGAGCAGGTGGAGCAGGGGCACGCTCTCCGGGAGGGCCTCGTCGCCCTCCCAGGCCCGGGCGAGCGCGCCGACCGCGGCGAGATCCCCGAGCAGCACCCCGCCGACGAGCCGGTCTCCGCGGACGACGACCTTGCGGTACGCGCCCCGGGTGGCGTCGGCGAGCTGGACGACGTCGTCCCCGGGCCGGGGAGTCGGATCGCCGAAGGCGGCGAGATCGAGCGGGCCGGCCGTGGCGGGTCCCGGCCCGGTGAGCGTGAGGCGGGTGAGGGCGCGGGTGCCGGTGTACCGGGGCGACGCCGAGGTGAGGTCCGGCGCCGAGGTGAGGTCCGGCGCCGAGGTCAGTACGGAGGCCAGGACATCGGCCTGTTCCAGGGCCGGACCCGCCAGGCCGTACACCTGGCCGTCATGCTCGGCGCAGTCGCCGATGGCGTATATGTACGGGTCGGAAGTGCGCAGCTCGTCGTCGACGACGATGCCGCGACGTACCTCAAGACCGGCGGCGTGCGCCAGACCGACCCGGGGGCGCACCCCGCACGCGAGCACGACGAGCTCGGAGTCGAGAACATACCCGTCGGCGAGCTCGACCGCCGTACCGCGCAGGCCTCTCACCCGGCACTCCGTGTGGACCTCCACACCCAGCGACTCGAGGTGGCCGCGCAGCAGCTGAGATGCGGACACGTCCAGATGGCGCTCCATCAGATGCTCGCCCTGCTGGGCCAGCACCACCCGGGCACCGCGTGCGGCCAGCGCGCGGGCTGCCGAGACACCGAGCAGTCCGCCGCCGACGACGACCGCGTGGATCCCGGGGCGTACGGCGGCGGACAGCGCCGCGCAGTCGTCCAGGGTGCGGAAGGGGTGCACACCGTCGGGAAGCTCTCCCGCCAGTCCGCGCAGCGGCGGCAGCACCGGGTTGGACCCGGTGGCCAGCACCAGCCGCTCGTACGCCACCGAGGTGCCGTCCGCGCAGTGCACAAGCCGCAGGTCCCGGTCGATCGCGGTCGCCCGCACACCGCGGCGTACCGGCGCCTCGGGCAGGGCTATCACCTCGGGGCCGTAGCGCCCGGCGAGTACCTCCGCGAGCAGCAGCCGGTTGTACGGTGCGTGCGGCTCCTCGCCGAGGACCGTGACGTCGACGCCGTCCACGCCGAGCTGTCGCGCAAGCCGCACGCCCGCCGTTCCGCCGCCGATGACCACGATCTTCGATTCCATGCCTGCAGCCTGCGGTGTCGGTGTTACCCGGCAGGTCTTCTGCTGTTTCCCTCGGGGAACGCTGCGCTCAGCGCGGCGCGAGCCGGGATGTGAGGGCGCCCCCGACCACTCACCCGGCGCCGGAACCTCAGACGTCGCTCAAGTCTCCCGGGATTGATGGACGGCGCACTCATCTCGTCCCTAGGGTCGTGACCATGCCCGACATATCGCTGACCACACTCGTCCTCCTCTGCCTCGCCGCCGCGGCGGCCGGCTGGATCGACGCCGTGGTGGGCGGCGGCGGGCTGCTGCTCCTGCCCGCCCTGCTGCTCGGCCTGCCGCACGTCCAGGCCGCTCAGATCCTCGGCACCAACAAGGCCGTGGCCATCGTCGGCACCTCGGGCGCCGCCGTCACCTATGTGCGCAAGGCCCCGGTGCAGGTGAAGACGGCGCTACGGATCGGACTCGCCGCGCTCGCGGGCTCAATGGGCGGCGCGTTCTTCGCGGCCGGCATCAGCAGCGACGTACTCCGGCCCGTGATCATGGTGGTGCTGCTCGGCGTCGCGGCCTTTGTGATGCTGCGGCCCAACTTCGGAACCGCCGCGGACGCCGGCAAGGGCCCCGTCACCCGCGCCCGCGCCGTCACCGCGATCCTCCTCGTCGGCGGCGGGATCGGCTTCTACGACGGGCTGTTCGGGCCCGGCACCGGCACCTTCCTGGTCCTCGCGCTCACCGCCGTACTCCATCTCGACCTGGTGACCGCCTCGGCCACCGCCAAGATCGTCAACGTCTGCACCAACGGCGGGGCGCTCGCGATGTTCGCCTACCAGGGCACGGTGATGTGGCAGCTGGCCGCGCTGATGGCGGTGTTCAACCTGGCGGGCGGCATGTTCGGCGCCCGGATGGCGCTCAGGAAGGGCAGCGAGTTCGTCCGTGGAGTGCTGCTCGTGGTCGTCTTCTCGCTGGTCGCGAAGCTCGCCTTCGACCAGTGGACGGCCTGACGGCCTGACGGGCCTACGCGACCGAGTGTGTGTCGAGTGCGCCTATGCCCTCTGTCCGGGGTCGTGGAAAACGCCGATAAGATCGTGAGCAGCCACGCATATAAGAAGGCGCGCGGGCAAGGCGCATCGTGACACAAATAATTCGTCCATTCGCTTCTGTATTGACGGAGCGACATGCCTAGCCGGTTTGCCCGCGGCGTCGCAATACCGCCAGCATGAGTCCGACGACAGCCAGGGCAGCGGCTCCGGCTCCGGCGTAGAGGCGCGTGTGAGGTCCGGCGTCCTTCGAAAGCGTCACGTTGTCTATGGCGTCGTCGACCGACAGGTTGAGATCGTCGAGGGGTTGGGATTCCGGAGTCCAGACTGAGCACCTCGCCCAGGTCCTTGAAGGTGACCGGACCCCGCTGCCAGAGCACCAGCATGACCAAGTACTGCGGGGCACACAGCGGTTCAGCACCATGCTCGGGCCGTGCTGACCCTCCATCAGTGGAGGTGTTCGGACGATGGGCGGTGTGGATGTCGCCCACGCTCCAGTCGGAAGGACGCTGCGTAGCGCGGTATCGCTGCCGGACGTTCGTTGGGGTGTGACCCAGATACGCGTCAAAGGGGCACCGCCCGCCCCTTTGGCCTCGATCACTTGATCAGACCGACGACGGTGCCCAGGCCAGGGAAACGGGGCCCGCCGGGCTACCCCGCCCTACTTTGCGGCTGGTGTCTGAGCTGGGACTCCGGGGCCATTCACGGGGAACGCGTCGAACAAAAGTAAGCAGATAATTCTCTTTGATTACCGATTCGGTATTGAGGCGCAAAGCACAACACGTCAAACATGTGCACAATTGCGCATTTTGCGTCCTTTATAGTTCCCCCGAGTCATCACAGATGATTTCTGCACCCCGTCATGAACCGGGGTCATCACTATGGACGCGGAGGTCCCGTGTTTGGTCTTCGGGCTAGTCTGGTCAGACGCCCCTCTGGAAATCACGGCACTGGTAATTCCGGAAAGAGCTCGTGGTGGTCCCGTAAGCGGGCCGCCACCATCGCCCTTACGGCGCTCGCCTCGTTCTCCCTCTTCCCCGCCGCGCCGGCGAACGCCGCGCCCTCGGACTTCCTCTACGTGGCGAACCACGACGACAACAACGTCTCGGTGATCGATACGTCCACTGACACCGTCGTCGGCACTCCCATCACTGTGGGCGCCGGCCCCACCGCGGTCGCCATGCTCCCGAACGGCACCAAGGCGTATGTGAGCAATGGGAGTGGCAACAACGTGTCAGTGATCGACACTGCCGACAGGACCGTCACCGCCACCATCGGAGTCGGCGTTAACCCCCGCGGCATCGCCGTCACGCCTGATGGCACGAAGGCCTACGTCACCAACACCGGTTCAAACGAGGTCTCGGTGATCAACACCGCCACCGACACCGTGTCCAGCACGATCAGTGTCGCCGGACAGCCACTGGCTGTGGCGATCTCCCCCGACGGAGACACCGCCTACGTCGTCAACGTCGGCAACAACACCGTGGCGGTGATCGACACCGCCACCGACACCGTGAGCACCACCATCACCGTGGGCACCAACCCTTCCGACGTGGTGTTCGCGCCCAACGTGGCCAAGGCGTACGTTACGAACTCCACCTCGGGCACCGTCTCGGTGATCGACACCGCCACCAACACCGTGACTGGCTCTCCCATCACAGTGGGCACCGGGCCGAACGGTCTGGACATCCTGTCCAACGGTTCGAAGGTCTACGTCGCCAACCCCGGTTCCAACAGCGTGTCCGTGATCGACACCAGCACAGACACCGTCGCCACCACCATCACCACCAACATCGGCGCCGACCCCCAGGACGCCGTGGTGACGGGGAACGACCAGAAGGTCTATGTGCCCAACCACGCCGACAACAACGTGTCGGTGATCGACACTGCGACGGACACCGCCAGTCCCACCCAGGTGCCTGTCGGACTCAGTCCCGGAGGAGCCGCCGCCTCCCCGAGCCAGGGTGACACGGTCGTCACGTTCGAGGTCAGCCCCACCGATGGCCTGACCATCACCGTCCCGGACACCGCCACCCTCGGCGGCGTCACCCCCGGCGGCACCGCCACCGGACAGCTCGGCAACGTCACCGTCGACGACCAGCGCTCCCTCGCCGACGCCAACTGGACCTCCACCGTCAGCCTCAGCCAGGACTTCACCACTACCGGAGGCTCCCCCATCTCCGGCGGCGCCGTGACGTACACACCCGGCGCCCCCGTCGCCCAGACCAACGGACCCTTCACTGCCGGAACCCCCGGAACCCTCGCCAGCCCCCGCACCGCCTACAGCAAAACCACCGGCTCCGGCGACAACAGCGTCACCTGGAATCCCACCCTCGACGTCGCCGTCCCCGCCGCCGCCGTCGCAGGCACCTACACCGGCACCTTCACCCACTCCGTGGCCTAGGAAACAACCAGCCACACACGCCGGTCCGCGCAAGGCCGCCGCCGCGAAGGCCGCGACGGCGGCCTTGCCCTGTACGGCACCCGAGCGGCGCATCACGGGATGAAGACCCACAGCATCTGACATACCGTCATTTCATGACGCTTATCGACGGTATGCGGGCGCCGATCCGGCGCACTGTCGTCCTGGCCGGGCTCTGCGTCACCCTGGGATGCGCGGCGGTCGCAGCAGCTCCGGTCCACGCCGAGGGAACCGGAGACAGAGACAGAGACGACTACAGCGGCAGCGAGGAGTACAGGGGCAACGGGTACAGGGACGGGGGCGACACAGACGTCTTCTTCGAGGTGAGACCCACCGGCGGGCTCACCGTCTCCGTTCCCTCCAGGGCCACCCTGTCCCGCACGGTTCCCGGCGGCACCGCCCGGGGCCGGCTCGGCGAAGTGGAGGTCGCGGACGAGCGTTCCGCCCCCTGCGCCCAGTGGACCGCCATCGTCTCGCTGCGCCGCGAGTTCACCTCTGGCGGCCACGGGAACGATGCCATCTCCGGCTCACGCGTCTGGTACGCCTCCGGCCCGCCGATCCACGCCTTCAACGGCCCCTTCTTCCCAGGATTCCCCGGCAGCCTCGACGATCCCCGCGTCGCCTTCAGCCATCCTGACGGCTCCGGAAACAACTTCGTCTCGTGGAATCCGGCCCTGGGCGTTCACGTGCCCGAGTCCGCGGTGGCCGATAGCTATCACGGGACCGTGACCTATTCGGTGGCCTGACCCACGGACGCCTGAATCCCCCGACAATTCCACTAATTCAACGTCGAGACACAGGCGCGACATGCCGGATTTCTGCGCAGTTCCGTCTTTATAGTTCCTCCTGGCCATCACACTCCTCGGGCCGGTCGGCTCAGACGGCCCACTGAACATCACGGAAATAGGGTGGTGACCCATTCTGAGGCATAACCCACCACGCGCCTGGGTGCGCACCCGGGCCGTCGCCGTGATCATCGCGGTGGCGGCCTTCCTGTGCGCCCCTTCCGACGCCCTCGCCGTGGCTGTCCCCGCTGTGCCCGCGCCCGACTCCGGGCCGGGCCGGTTCGGCGTCCGGCTGGTCGACGCGCCCGTGGCCCGGCGCAACGACCCCCGTGCGCGCATCTATGTCGTGGACCATCTCAAGCCGGGCATGGCCATCAAGCGCAGGATCGAGGTCTCCAACAAGTCGGCGTCCCCTCTTCGTATCGACCTCTACGCCGCCTCGGCCCTCGTCAAGGACAGCAGGTTCCTGTTCGGCCCCGCGCGGACACCCAACGAACTGACCCGGTGGATCCGGGTCAAGCCCGGCAGCGTGAATCTGGCGGCTCGCACGAAGTCCATGGTCGACGTGGCGCTCACTGTGCCGCGCACCGCGCAGTTCGGGGAGCGCTACGCGGTCGTGTGGGCCGAGAGCCAGGCCCTGCCGGATGCGCGGCACAACGTCGGCAGCATCCACCGCGTCGGTGTGCGCGTCTACTTGGACGTCGGGCCGGGCGGTGACCCGCTGGCCGACTTCGTCATCCAGAAGATGATGGGAGCCCGGGACGAGCAGGGCCGTCCGAGCGTCACCGCCGTCGTACACAGCCTTGGCAGACGCGCCATGGACGTGACGTCCGGGCAGCTCACCCTGACAGGCGGCCCCGGCGGCGTCAGTGCGGGCCCCTTCCGGATCCCTCCCGGCACCACCTTCGCCGGGTACCAGACGGGCACCATCACCATTCCCCTCGAATCGCGGCTGCCCGACGGCCCCTGGAAGGCCAGGCTCGAACTGCGCAGCGGCCTGGCCCTGCGATCGGCCACGGCCACGGTGATGCTGTCCATGCCGAAGCAGCCCACGTCGTACAAGCTCTGGTACCTCACCGGAGCGGCAGCGGGCCTCGTCCTTATCGCACTCGTCACCACGGTGCTGCTGCTCCTTCGCAGACGCCGCAGAAACCGCAAAGCCCCGGATACCCCGGAGACGCGCCGAAGTCCCGGCCCAGACACCAGGGAACAAGTAGCCCGCCGGTAGCTGGGGTCCCATACCGGGGAGCTCACGTATTCATCTGTCGCCAGTTCTCCTGGATTCCAGCCCGCCGTTGCGCTCCTGCAACCACGTCGCCGCGACCTGCGGATACGCCTCGTTCGTCGCCGCGGTCACCCGCCGCCGCAGCGGCGCATCCGAGATGTAGCGCTTCCTTCCCGGAGCTCCTGACCTGGCCGGCATGCCTGTGCCTGGAGAAAACGGCTGCGATCCATCCACTGTGCCGGTAGATCCACTATTTCTGCAGCACCCCGATGAGATGCGCGTACGCCACCACATTGCCCTGGTAGCCGGTCTCGCTCGTGAAGCCGCCGCCACAGGTGATCACCCGCAACTCGGCCCGGTCCTTGGGTCCGTAGACCTTCTCGTCCGGGAAGGCGTCGGCCTCGTACACCTCGATCGCGTCGATGGTGAACACGGCGGTACGGCCGTCCTTGCGGGTCACCTCGATGCGATCGCCCTTCTTCAGCGCACCCAGGTTGTAGAAGACGGTGGGCCCGTGCGCGTTGTCGACATGCCCGGCGACGATCGCCGTGCCCTTGGCGCCCGGCGAAGTGCCGTCCTTGTACCAGCCGGCGAGGTTGCGGTCGGCGGCCGGCGGCACGTTCAGGCTGCCGTCCTTGCCGAGGTCCAGCGGCATGACGGGGGCGTCGACACTGATCTCGGGGATGCGCAGCCGTACGGGTCCGGACGGCGGCAGCGGGTCGGCGGCCGCGTCGGTGTGGTGTCCGGGGCCGGCCGCGAAAGCCTCGGCGGCCGACGGCATCGGCGGGGTCACGTCCGCGGAACCGTTCTGGACCAGCCGCAGGCCGATGTAGACGGCGACGGCTATGCCCCAGCCCCTTCCTTTGGCGTTCATCGCTCCTCGGCGGTCATCTGGTCCTACGGAAGAACTCCCCGTTCCCGGCAGGCGCGGCGAACCGGCCTGACGGGAACGGGGACACGGCGGGACGCGGGACGGTGCAGACCGTCCCGTCAGCTGTCCTGCGCGCCGCTCGCCCGGCGGCGCAGGAGCAGGATCCCGCCGGCGGCGGCCGCGGCCAGTACGGCCACACCCGCCGCGATCTGGGTGGTGTCGGGGCCGACGCTGCCGCCGACGCCCGTTCTCACATGGCCGCTCGGCCTGTCGTGGCGATGTACCACCGGCTCGGCCGCGGCCCTCCTGTCGTTCTGGCAGGTCACGCCGATGGCGTAGGTCCCCGGCTCGGTGCCGTGGGGGCTCTTGAGCCGACCGGGCGCGACATCGTTGTACGTACCAGGAGACAGGCGGAAGTCGCCCGCGCCGATCGACCGCGCGTCTGCGACGCCCTGGCCGTTGTGCTCGCAGGCGATGGTGTTCACGTTGCGGGTCGCCCCCGGGTCGACGGGCGACGGGAATATCTCGAGCGGCCCGAAAACCCCGGCGAACGCCGTGTGGGCGCCGAGCCCGATCGTGGCGGCTGCCAGCGCGGCGCTGGTCAGCAGACGGGCAGTGGTGCGCATGGCGGTCCTCCGGGGAAGCGCGGTGGTGCTCTGTTGTGTGCTCTCTCCGAGGTAAGGCGCAGCCCGCCCGAAACGCCTGCTGATGGGCAATCAGATTCGATGGCCTCGCTCGGCGTGTCGCACTGGACGTGATGCGTCGTCGCAGGTCATCGCCTGTGATAGGGAATCAGATCGAGGGCATGAAGTCGTCGTGCTGAACGGGTGAAGGGTGCTCCGGGTCCCGAGATGTCAGCCCGCCTGGAGGGGGGCGAGGAGCCGCGCGAGGAGAGCGCCGGGCGCCGCGAGGAAGCCTGGCGCGCCCGCGCGCCACGGGGCGCCGGAGGGCTCGGCGACGAGGGCTTCGGCCTCCCGCGCGAGAAGAGCGCCGGCCAGGCGGGTCGGAGTCGTCCCGGCCGTACGCCCAGGACGCGCCGATCCGGCCGGACGCCGCGTCGGCGATCTGCCGGGAGACCGGTGCCGGCTTCGGGCGGCGGTTGGCCTGGCACCCGGCTGTCCACGGCGTACCCGCCACAACCGGCGCCGCCGGCTACCACCGGCCGTCACCTCGCGGTCCGGCGGCGGGAGGGCCCGACCATGGGCTCAGATCAGGTCCCACTCCACCGCGTCGTACGCCGTCGTCACCGTCTTCATCAGCTCCGCATCCACCACGTACTCCACCTCGTCGATCCGGCGCACCGGCGCGATGCCCTGCGAGTTGGTGATGAATGCCGCCTCGTACGAGGGGAGGTCGGTGAGCGTCACCCGGCGGCGCACCGACGGCAGACGCGGCTCCAGCAGCGCCATCGTCATGCCGAGCAGCGAAGGGGCGTCCGGCCAGACCACCGAACTCCCGTCCCAGAACGCGATGTTGGTGATCGCGCCCTCCGTCACAAGACCGTCGGGAGCGGTCAGCAGCGCCTCGTCGACGCCCGCCCGGCCCGCCAGCGTCAGGCAGTGGTTCTGTCCGAAGCCGCCCAGATGCTTGATGTGCGGCATATCGCGGACGTACGGAACGGACATCAGGCTCTTCGGGTGCTCCGCCATCTTCTGCGGCGGCCGTACGGTCACCATCAGCGTCGCCCGCTCGTCGCCGTCCGGCCAGTAGACATGGACCCGCACGGAGGCATCGCGCGCGTCGGCCGCACCCAGCGCGTGCCTGATCTCCTTGCGTACCCGCTCACCGTCCAGGCCCCGGCCGAACAGCTCCCGTGTCGACGCGTCCAGCCGGCCGAGGTGGAGTGCGAGGCCGCGCACCCGGGCGTCCCGGACCTGCATGGCGGTGAAGTGCCCGTAGCTGTTGAGCGCGGGGAGGTGCAGCGCCTCCGCGGTTGCGGGCGCACCGTTGATCTCTATGTACGTCATGCGATCACCGTAATGCGGGCGACGCGCCATGCGTTCAGGAGCGGCTTGACCTCAACCTCGGTTCAGGTACGAGCCTCTTCCTCATGGACCTCAACACGCCTCTGAAACTTGCCGTCATCCTCGGCAGCAACCGCGAGGGCCGCTTCGGCCCGGTCATCGCCGACTGGTTCCTCTCCCGCACCGCCGAGCGCGCCGACTTCGCCGTCGAACTGATCGACCTGGCCGAAGTGGACCTGCCCACCGCCCTCTCCTACCGCCCGGCACCCGAAGTGCGGGCCGAACTTGCCAAGACCGCCCCGAAGTTGGCCGACGCCGACGCCTTCGTCGTCCTCACGCCCGAGTACAACCACTCCTTCCCCGCCTCCATCAAGAGCCTCATCGACTGGCATTTCGGCGAATGGCAGGCCAAGCCCGTCGGCTTCATCTCGTACGGCGGAATCTCCGGCGGTCTGCGCGCCGTCGAGCAGCTGCGCCAGGTCTTCGCCGAAATGCACGCCGTCACCGTCCGCGACACCGTCTCCTTCCACAACGCCGGCAGCCAGTTCGATGACGAAGGGCAGCACAAGGACCCCACCGCCTGCGACGCCGCCGCGAAGACGATGCTGGACCAGCTCGCCTGGTGGGGGCACGCCCTGCGCAACGCCAAGTCGGTCTGTCCGTACGCCGGCTGACGCCATCGCCATCGCCGCGGCCGTGGGCAGGGGCGGGACGACGGGGCGGGAAGGGTGCGTCGTGCGTACGGTGGCCTGATCGACCGGCGATGGACTCAAGGTCCCGCCGCCCCTACGACCCGAAGGAACGTGTCAATGGCCCAGGCACTGACCGCACTCACCGTGCTGACCACGACCGACAGTGCGGAGAAGGCGGAGGCGCTCGCGCGGGGTGCGGTGGAGTCGCGGCTGGCTGCCTGCGCGCAGATCTCCGCACCCGTCACCTCCGTCTACCACTGGAAGAACGCGATCGAGACGGCGGAGGAGTGGCAGGTCCTGTTCAAGACGACCGAGGCCTGCTACGCCGCGCTGGAGGCGCATCTGACGGCCGCGCACGACTACGAAACTCCGGAGATCATCGCGACGCCGGTGGTGCGCGGCGGTGCGGGGTATCTGGCATGGATGGACGCGGAGACCGTAGCGCCGTGACCGAGCCCGAGCCCGAGCCCGAGCCCGAGCCCGAGCCCGAGGCCGAGCCCGAGGCCGAGCCCGAGCCCGAGCCCGAGCCCGAGATCGAGTCCGGTTCCGGGCCTGGGGCCGAGCTCCCGTTCTTCGTCTACGGCACGCTGCGCCCCGGCGAGTGCAACCACGATCTCTTCCTGCACGGCCGCACGGCGGCGGAGGAGCCGGCGCTGCTGACTGACGCGGTGCTCTACGAGGGCCCGGGCTATCCGTACGCCCTGCTCGCCGCCGGTGGGGGCACGGTCGCGGGCGAGGTGGTGACGGCGGCGCCGGGGGAGCACGGGGAGCTCCTCGTCGTACTCGACCGCCTGGAGGAGTACGTCGCGCCGGGACACCCGCGCAATCTGTACGAGCGGGTGTCCCGCGACGTCGTCCGGCCGGACGGCACTGCGGTCCGGGCCTGGGTGTACCTTGCGGCGCCGGGCCTGGCCCGGGAGCTCCGCGCGAAGGGCACCCGCATCCGCGGCGGCGACTGGTGCGGCCGAAGCAGCAGCTGACCCGCGCCCACTGCTGCTGTCGCCTACCCCTGCTGTTCCTCCTGCTCTGCGCGTTCCACCCGTACCGCGCACACCTTGAACTCCGGCATGCGCGAGGTCGGGTCGAGCGCCGGATTCGTCACCGAGTTGACCCGGCCCTCGCCCGGCCAGTGGAACGGCATGAAGACGGTGTCCGGCCGGATCCCGGTCGTGATCCGAGCGGGCCCGACGGCCCGCCCGCGCCGCGAGACGACGGCGAGCGGAGCCCCCTCGACGGCGCCCACGCGCTCGGCGAGCTGCGGATGCAGCTCGACAAAGGCCCCGGGCGCGGCGGCATTGAGCTCATCGACCCGCCGGGTCTGCGCCCCGGACTGGTACTGGGCGACGACCCGCCCGGTCGTCAGCAGCACGGGATACTCGGCATCCGCTTCCTCCGCGGCTGCCCGATGCCCGACGGCGATGAACCGGGCACGCCCGTCCGGAGTGGCGAACCGCTCGAGGAAGAGCCGTGGCGTACCGGGATGGACGGGTCGGGATCCGGGCGCGTGCTCGGCAGCGACGGGTTCATGGGCGCCTCCGGCCGCAGCCGGCTCCTCCGGGCACGGCCAGAACACCCCGTCCTCCTCCGCGATCCTTTTGTAGGTGATGCCCGAGTAGTCCGCGGGGCCGCCCGCCGATGCCCGGCGAAGTTCCTCGAAGACCTCCTCCGGGTCCGACGGGAAGCCCTTCTCGTGGCCCAGCAGGCCCGCCAGGCTGCCCAGGACTTCCAGGTCGCTCCGTACTCCCGGCGGCGCCGACACCGCCTTCCGGCGCAGCAGGACCCGGCCCTCCAGGTTCGTCGTCGTGCCCGTCTCCTCCGCCCACTGGGTGACCGGCAGCACCACATCCGCCAGCGCCGCCGTCTCCGACAGCACCACGTCCGCGACCGCGAGGAAGTCCAGCGAGCGCAGCCGCTCCTCCACATGCCCGGCGCGCGGCGCGGACACCACCGGGTTCGAGCCCATCAGCAACAGCGACTTCACGTCCCCGCCCAGCGCGTCCAGCAGTTCGTACGCGCTGCGCCCGGGACCCGGCAGCGTCTCCGGCTCCACACCCCACACCCCGGCGACATGCGCCCGCGCCGCCGGGTCGTCCAGTTTGCGGTAGCCCGGCAACTGGTCCGCCTTCTGGCCGTGTTCGCGGCCGCCCTGGCCGTTGCCCTGACCGGTCAGACAGCCGTAGCCGGACAGCGGCCGCCCCGCCCGGCCCGTCGCCAGACAGAGGT
The DNA here is from genome assembly GCF_040651435.1 of Streptomyces sp. NPDC048479. NCBI lineage: Bacteria > Bacillati > Actinomycetota > Actinomycetes > Kitasatosporales > Streptomycetaceae > Streptomyces > Streptomyces sp. NPDC048479. Next base: position 52,913 of record NZ_JBEZKA010000007.1, on the reverse strand, counting down.
TGATCCAGGCGCTCACCGTGTCCGTGCCTTTGGAGTGCTGCTCGGGCCCGCGCGCCGTGAGCACCATCGCGGACTCCGCGTCGCAGAACATCCGTACCGTCGCGCGCAGTTCGGGCACGCCGACACCCGTGATGCGCTCGACGAGCTCGGGCCAGTGCGCCATCGCGGCCGCCCTGGCCTCCCCCCAGCCGCTCGTACGGTCCCTGACGAACTCCTCGTCCGTTCGTCCCTCCGCCACCACCACATGCAGCAGCCCGAGCGCGAGCGCCAGATCCGTTCCGGGCCGCGGCGCCAGATGCAGATCGGCCTGCTCCGCGGTCCGCGTGCGGCGCGGATCGATGACGATGAGCTTGCCGCCGTTCGCCCGGAGCTCAGTCAGATAGCGCAGCGCGGGCGGCATCGTCTCGGCGAGATTCGAGCCGACGAGGATCACGCATCCGCTGCGCGGAATGTCCTCCAGCGGGAACGGAAGCCCGCGGTCGAGACCGAACGCCCGCTGGTGCGCGGCCGCCGCCGACGACATGCAGAAGCGGCCGTTGTAGTCGATCTGCGAGGTGCCGAGCACGACCCGGGCGAACTTCCCGAGCGTGTACGCCTTCTCGTTGGTGAGGCCGCCGCCACCGAAGACGCCGACCGCGTCGGGGCCGTATACCGCCCGCGTACGCCGCAGTCCCGCAGCGACCGTGCCCAGGGCCTCCTCCCAGGTGGCCGGCTCGAGCCTGCCTGTGGCGGGGCGTCGGACCAGGGGCTCGGTCAGGCGCACCCGGGAGGAGAGCAGCGCGGGCGCGGTGCGGCCCTTGCCGCACAGCGCGCCACGGTTGACGGGGAAGTCCGGCCGCTCCACCACCTCGACCGCCTCGGCTCTGCCGCGCAGGCTCATGCCGCACTGCAGGGCGCAGTAGGGACAGTGGGTCGGGGTGGTGTCGTCGAGCATGTCGGGCATAGCGCCAGCGTGCGACGCCGGTGTTACGCGGGTGGGCGCGCCGGATTACGGTCCGGGTACGACCGGCTCCGACCGCGCCCCGCCGTCCCGTGAGGCGCCTCGGCCTCTTTCAGTCGCGCCGGCCCAGCAGGGCCAGCAGCCTGGTCTGGTGGCCGTCGCCCGGCGGCGGCTCGATGGGCGGGGCGAACAGGCCGGACTTCGACAGGCCCGACGCGTACGGCGTGACTTCGTCGAGCGCGAAGCCCACCAGCGCGGCCGGCAGCTGCTCCTGCGCCCCGATCCCACGGGACAGGTCCCAGCTGTGCACCACGGCGTCCGTGATCATCTGTGCGCAGTACGCGACGGCCGGTGTCTCCCCGTACGACAGCTGTACGGTCTGCTCCAGCGCCCCCGGGGCCGCGAAGGCCTTGCGTGCGGCGCGTGCGGCGGCGTCCCAGGAGGCCTTCGGTTTCTTGCCGAGCACATCCCCCTCGTACGTGTCGCCGACCTCCTCGACGCTCGATCCGTCGGTCACCAGGGCGGGCACCCAGAGCTGTTCCACAGTGAGGTGGTTGACGAGATCGCGTACGGACCAGTCGGCACAGGGCGTCGGAGCGTCCCACTGGTCGGCCCCTACGGCATGCACGCGCTCGGTGAAGAGCGCGAGCGCTTCGGTGTGCCGGGTGAGGAGGGTTGCCACATGGTTTTCCATACGGCTCACTGTCGCGCGCCGCGGATGCCGACGCGAGTCGGTCGGCCGCCGTGAGGCTCGTGTCGCAGCGTGTCACCCTGCCGCTGCGGCCAGTGCTTCCTTCACACCGCGCTCCTTGGCGCCGAGGAATTGCGGATCGGGCGTGAGCGTGGCGTCCAGCGCCGCCTTGCCGGCGGCGAACATCTCCCGCGTCCCGCCGTAGTACCAGGTCGCGTCATGGGGCTCGGCGACCCCAACACCGTACGACTCGACCCCGGCCGCCTGGCAGAGCGCGACGGCCCGCCGGATGTGGAAGCCCTGCGTCACCAGGACCGCCCGCTCCACGCCGAAGATCTTCTTGGCGCGGACGCACGAGTCCCAGGTGTCGAAGCCGGCGTAGTCGCTGACGATCCGCCCACCCGGTACTCCGCGGGCGGTGAGATATGTCCGCATGGCATCCGGCTCGTCGTACTCGACCCTGCTGTTGTCGCCGGTGACCAGCACGACCTTGACCTTGCCCGCCCGGTACAACTCGGCGGCGGCGTCGAGCCGGTGCGCGAGGTAGGGCGTGGGCCGGCCCTTCCACAGCCCGGCTCCGAAGACGACGGCGACATCCTGCGCGGGCACCTCGGCGACGGTGCGGACCCGGCTGTCGGCGACGGCATGCATCCAGGTCGCGGGCGCGAGCGCGAACACGCACGCGAGCATGACCGTCTGCACGATCCGTCGCTGGGTGCGCCGGGCGCGCGGCAGCTTCGGGAGTCGCAGCAGCTTCAGTCCTGATGCCTTGGACGGCTTCGGCGCCTTGGCTGCTTTCGGTGCTTTCGACGTCTTGGGCGCCTGCGATGCCTTCGATGTGCGGGATGCCTTCACGCCTGGTCAGACGCGGATCGGGGCCGAACGGTTCGGTCCACGGTGCCGGAGATCGCCCTCGTGTCGTGGTCCGGGCCCGTCGCCGACCATGCGGCCGACAGCAGCGACCTGGCCGCCGCCGAGGTGTAGACCGAGGCCGCGAGCCAGGCTGCCGCGAAGGCGTCCGGGTCGGCGGGCAGCAGTCGGCCCAGCGCGTCGTGGCGGCGGTCCGCTGCCGTTTCGGCCAGGGACAGGGCGCAGTCCGCGCCCGTGGCGAGGCCCACCGCGCGCAGGCGGCGCGGGAGTTCGCCGTCGGCCGATGCGGCGGTGACGGCGCGGCCGCCCGCGACCGTACGGTCCACCGCGCGGCGCAGCAGATCCAACTCCACCGGCAGCGCGGGCGGCGCGGCAGCAACGAGGTGCAGTGGATCGGTCTGTGTCGGTATGGGCGCCGGTGTATGTGCCGGTATGTGGGAACGGTTCAGCCGCCGCAGGCCCAGGTCCGCGCGGACGCTCTCGCCGTCGTGGCTCGTCCAGGCAGCGGCGAGGGCATGGACGCCGCCCGGCCGGTCGGGAACGGCTCGGGCGATCAGCCGCAGCGCGAGTCCGGGGCGCGAGGCGAGCAGACGCAGATTCTCTGCGTACGGCAGTTCCGGGCGCTCGTCCGGGGCGAGCAGCTGCAGCGCCGGGCCGCCGACGACGCGGAACCCGCCGCGGGAGACCGTCCCGGTGAGGAAGAGCAGATCGCCGCCCGCCGTGCGGTCGTCGGCCGGTTCCGCCAGCCAGTCGAGTGCGGCGGCGAGTTGAGCCGCGGGCGGCCGCTGCCACAGCGCGTCGAGCGGCGACTCGTGCCATTGCGCCCCCGCCGCTCGTACGGAACGGAGCCGGGCGCCGCCGCCGATCCGGCCGTCCGGTGAGACGGTCGGGCCGGTCAGGATCACCCCGCCGCCGTCCCCCCACGCCCGCAACGGCAGCGCACAGCCGCCCGGCACCGGAGAGCCCGACCGCCTGGACCGCTCGCTCCGGGCCGCCGGGCGCCACGTCCGAGACCGTGCGGAGGGTGCCGTCCGGTGCGACGGCGTACGTGGTCGCGCCCGCATAGCCGGACGCGGTGACGACCGGTTCGGTGAACAGGCCGTACAGGCGCAGGGGTTTGGCCGGCCGGTAGGCGCGGCGCGCGGCGTATCCGCCGCTCTCCGTCTCGATCCAGCCCATGGCAAGACCGCCTCCCCGACGTTCCGGTTCCGATGTCGATCACAGTAGGTGACGGGTCTGACAACGCCGCCGGGCAGCCCGTGAGCCCGTGGAAAACACCTGTCACCCTCACGCAACGACCCGGCAACCTGCGCCCGTCAGGATCGGTTCATGACGGAGTCGGCACACGTTCGTGAGTCTCTGCCCCTCGACACCACCGCGCAGCTTCTTACGCGCATCACGGCCCAGCTCGGCACCCAGCTCAGCCACGTCACACTGAACGGAACCCGCAGGCCCATGCCTCCGACCGACCGGCCGCCCACCCTCGTCGCAGTCGCCCACGGCAGCCGCGACCCGCGCGCTCTGCGCGCCGTGACCACGCTCCTCGACCGGGTCCGCGAACTGCGTCCCGGGCTCGACGTCCGCCTCGGCCACATCGAGCTGAACGAGCCGCTGCTCTCCGCCACGCTCGCCACGCTCGGCGGCGAAACCCGCGAGGTGCGCGACGTGCGCGAGGTGCGCGAGGTGCGCAACGGGCTGAGCGGAGCCAAAGCCGTCCTCGTACCGCTGATGCTGAGCCGCGGCTACCACGTCAAGCACGATCTGCCGCAGGCCGCCGCGGCCGTCCCCGGCGCGGACATCCGCATAGCCGCCCCGCTCGGGCCGCACCCTCTCCTCGTCGAGGCGCTCTGCTCCCGTCTCGCCGACGCGGGCTGGCGCCCCGAGGACGGCACCAGCCGCAGCGCCGGAGTCGTCCTGGCCGCCGCCGGATCCCGTGACCCGGACTCGGTCGCCGACGCCCGCCGCACCGCCGACCAGCTCAGCGAGCGCCTCGGCGGCGTGCCCGTCGTCCCCGCGTACGCCTCCGCCGTCTCGCCCACCGTCCCGGCGGCCGTGCGCGCGCTCACCGCCCGCGGCCGCCACCGGATCGCCGTCGCCTCCTACTTCGCGTCCCCCGGCCTCTTCGCCACCCGCAGCGCCGCCGTCGCGCCCTGGATCGCCGCCGCCCCGCTCGGTGCGCACCCGGCCCTGGCCCGGCTGCTGCTGCAGCGTTACGACGATGCCGTGACCACTGCGTACGCCCCTCAGCGGCGCGAACTCACTCCGGCGTAGCCCGCCCGCAGCCACCCGGCTGTCACCCGCTCCGGTTACCTTCGGTGCATGGAAGGCACCACCAGCACCACCTCATACGACCCCGCCGGCCACGACGTGTACGACGAGGCTGCCACCGCGCGCTGGGCCACCGAGCCGGACAAGCGTCCGGGCCGCACGGCCTTCCAGCGGGACCGCGCGCGCGTGCTGCACTCCTCCGCGCTGCGCCGCCTCGCCGGCAAGACCCAGGTGGTGACCCCCGGCACGCGCAACCAGGCATGGGACGCCAGCCCGCGCACCCGGCTCACCCACTCCCTGGAATGCGCCCAGGTCGGACGGGAACTGGGCGCGGCGCTCGGCTGCGACCCCGATCTGGTGGAGGCCGCCTGCCTGGCTCACGACATGGGCCATCCGCCCTTCGGGCACAACGGCGAGCAGGCGCTCAACGACTTCGCCAAGGACTGCGGCGGCTTCGAGGGCAACGCCCAGTCGCTGCGGCTGCTGACCCGTATCGAGCCCAAGCGGTTCGTCCACAGCGAGGCCGTGACATCCGCCGCCGCGGCGGGCGGCGAACTTGTCAGCGTCGGCCTCAACCTCACCCGGGCAGCCCTGGACGCCGCCACCAAATACCCCTGGCCGCGCGGCGGCCACCCCACCGATCCCGGCTCGGGCAAATTCGGCGTGTACGAGGACGATCTGCCGGTCTTCGACTGGGCCCGCCAGGGCGCGCCGGCGTACCGCAAATGTTTCGAGGCCCAGGTCATGGACTGGTCCGACGACGTGGCGTACTCCGTGCACGATTTCGAGGACGGTCTGCACGCCGGCCATCTCGACCCCAATCTCCTCCTCGCCGAGCCGGAGCGGAGCGACATCTGGGCGGTGGCGATCGGACGGTACGTACCTCAGGACACCGATCCGCAGGAACTGGCCGAGGCCCTCGACCGGCTCGTCGGCCAGGAGTGGTGGCCGCACCAGTACGACGGCTCGGCCGTCGCGCAGGCCCGGCTGAAGGACGCGACGAGCCAGCTCATCGGCCGTTTCTGTCTTGCCGCCGAGGCCGCGACACGTCAGGCGTACGGATCGGGGCGGCTCACGCGGTACGCCGCCGAGCTGGTCGTCCCGCGCGCCACCCGCAACGAATGCGCGGTACTCAAGGCCGTCGCCGACCGCTATGTCATGCAGCGCGCCGAACAGGAGGCCATCCGCGCCGACCAGCGCATCGTGCTGGCCGAGCTGGCCGAGGCGCTCACGGCCCGTGCTCCCGAGAGCCTCGACCCGCAGTTCCGTGCCCTGTTCGACGCCGCGCCGGACGACCGGGCGCGCAAGCGGGTGATCGTCGACCAGCTCGCGTCCCTCACGGACGCATCCGCGCGTACGCTCCACACCCAGCTCACGGCCCGCCGCTGAGCAGCCCGGAGCGCCTTGGCGGAGCCTGGGCGGCCCGTCCGAGATGGCACGCCCGGGGACCACTCCCTCTTTCGCCATCACGCTCCGTGCGGGACGCTCGCTGAAGGCTGAACGGCGTAGAAGCAAAGAGGAGGCATCAAGTGGTCGACGCACATCGGACATTCGTCATCGTCGGCGGTGGACTGGCCGGGGCCAAGGCCGCCGAGACCCTCCGCGCCGAAGGGTTCACCGGACGAGTGATCCTCATCGGTGACGAGCGCGACCACCCTTATGAACGCCCGCCCCTGTCCAAGGGCTATCTGTCGGGCAAGGAGGAGCGCGACAGCGTCTTCGTCCATGAACCCGCCTGGTACGCGCAGGCCGACGTCGAACTGCACCTCGGCCAGACCGTCGTCGCCATCGACCGCGAGGCCAAGTCCGTACGGATGGGCGAGGGCACCGTCCTCCACTACGACAAACTCCTGCTCGCCACCGGCGCCGAGCCGCGCCGCCTCGACATTCCCGGCACCGACCTGGCCGGCGTCCACCATCTGCGCCGCCTCGCCCACGCCGACCGGCTGCGCCAGGTGCTCACGGCCCTGGGCCGCGACAACGGCAAGCTGGTCATCGCGGGTGCGGGCTGGATCGGTCTGGAGGTCGCGGCGGCCGCCCGCGGCTACGGCGCCGAGGTCACCGTGGTCGAACCGGAGGCCACCCCGCTGCACCAGGTCATCGGCCCCGAGCTGGGCCAGGTCTTCACCGAGCTGCACCGCGAGCACGGTGTCCGCTTCCACTTCGGCGCCCGCCTGACCGAGATCACCGGTCAGGACGGCATGGTGCTCGCTGTCCGTACCGACGACGGCGAGGAACACCCGGCCCACGACGTCCTCGCCGCGATCGGCGCCGCCCCCCGCGCCGCACTCGCCGAGAGCGCCGGCCTCGCGCTCGCCGACCGCGGCCACGGCGGCGGTATCGCCGTCGACGCCGGCCTGCGCACCTCCGACCCCGACATCTATGCCGCGGGCGACGTCGCGGCCGCCCACCATCCGCTCCTCGACTCCCGGCTGCGCGTGGAGCACTGGGCGAACGCCCTCAACGGCGGCCCCGCCGCCGCCCGCGCGATGCTCGGCCAGGACGTCTCGTACGACCGCATCCCGTACTTCTTCTCCGACCAGTACGACCTGGGCCTGGAGTACTCCGGCTGGGCACCGCCCGGCTCCTACAACCAGGTCGTTCTCCGCGGCGACGTCGGAAAGCGGGAGTTCATTGCCTTCTGGCTGAAGGGCCGCAGGGTGCTTGCCGGGATGAACGTCAATGTGTGGGACGTCACCGACCCCATCCAGCAGCTGATCCGCAGCGGAGCAGCCGTGGACCCCGAGGCCCTCGGCGACCCGTCCGTACCGCTCACTTCCCTCAACAGCTGACGGGAGTGTCACAGCGCCACCGTAGACTTCACGCGTGGCAGGCAGGATCAACGATGACGACGTGAAGGCGGTACGGGACGCGGTCCCGATCGACGCCGTCGTTTCCGAGTACCTCCAGCTGCGCAATGCCGGCGGCGGAAACCTCAAGGGCCTCTGCCCCTTCCACGACGAGAAGTCCCCCTCCTTCCAGGTCAGCCCGAGCAAGGGTCTCTTCCACTGCTTCGGCTGCCAGGAGGGCGGCGACACGATCGCCTTCGTGATGAAGATCGACCATCTCTCCTTCTCGGAGACGGTCGAGCGCCTCGCCGCGACGGCGGGCATCACCCTGCGCTACGAGGAGGGCGGGTACAACCCCACTCATCAGCGCGGCGAGCGCATCCGCCTGGTGGAGGCGCACAAGATCGCGGCGCAGTTCTACATCGAGCAGCTGGAGACCGGCTCCGAGGCCGAGACCGGCCGCAAGTTCCTCGCCGAGCGCGGCTTCGACCAGGCCGCGGCCCAGCACTTCAGCGTCGGCTACAGCCCGCAGGGCTGGGACCACCTCACCCGCTTCCTGCGCGGCAAGGGCTTCAGCGACAAGGAGCTGATCCTCTCCGGCCTCTCCCAGGACGGCCGCCGCGGCCCCATCGACCGCTTCCGCGGCCGGCTGATGTGGCCGATCCGAGACATCTCCGGCGATGTCGTCGGCTTCGGCGCGCGCAAGCTGTACGAGAGCGACAACGGCCCGAAGTACCTCAACACGCCTGAGACGGGCATCTACAAGAAGTCCCAGATGCTGTACGGCATCGATCTCGCCAAGAAGGAGATCGCCAAGACCAGCAGGGCCGTGGTCGTCGAGGGCTACACCGACGTCATGGCCTGCCATCTCGCCGGCGTCACCACCGCCATCGCGACCTGTGGCACCGCCTTCGGCGGCGACCACATCAAGATCCTTCGCCGGCTGCTGATGGACAACGCCACCGCCGAGGTCATCTTCACCTTCGACGGCGACGCGGCAGGCCAGAAGGCCGCGCTGCGAGCCTTCGAGGACGACCAGAAGTTCGCCGCGGAGACCTCCATCGCGATCACGCCGGGCGGTATGGACCCCTGCGAGCTGCGCCTCGCGGAGGGCGACGACGCGGTGCAGAAGCTGGTCGAAACCCGCACGCCACTCTTCGAGTTCGCGATCCGCCACAGCGTGATGCGCCACAACCTCGAGACGCCCGCGGGCCGGGCCGCCGCGCTGGACGAGTCCGCGCCGATCGTCGCCGGCATCAAGAACATCGCCATCCAGCACGAGTCGGCGGTGCAGCTCGCCGGCATCCTCGGCATCCTCGACACCCAGTTCGTCGTCAAGCGCGTCGCCCAGCTCGCGCGCTGGGCCCGCGACCGCGGCGGCCGCGGCCCGGCGACGCCGTCCCGCGCCCCGCAGTCGTACGAGCAGCAGGGCGCCCCGCAGACCCCGGCGGGCCCCGCCCTCAATCTGCGCAGCCCCGCCCACCGCACCGAACGCGAGCTGCTCAAGCTCGCGCTCCAGCACCCGGGCCTGGTCTCCCCGGCCTTCGACGCGTACGGCGTCGACGAGTTCACCGCCCCGCCGTACGCGGCGGTCCGCCAGACCATCGCGGAGGCGGGCGGCGCCGAACAGGGCACCCAGGACAGCCCCGACTACCTCGCCCGGGTCCGCGACGCCGCACCGAACGACACGGTGCGCGCCATGGTCACCGAGCTCGCCGTGGAAGCCATCCACGCCAGGACGGTCGACGAGACCTACGCCGGCACCCAGTTGGTCCAGGTGCGCCTGCGCGCGGTCGACCGCCGCATCGGCGACGTCCAGGGCACCCTCGCCCGCCTCGGCCCGAATGCCGACCCGGAGCACCACACGGCCGTGGCGAACGAACTCTGGGTGCTCCAGCAGTACGTCCAGTCCCTCCGCAACCAGGGCGCGGACGTTCTCTAGGCCATCTCCAGCCCCCGCAGATCCCCCTTCGGTAACCACCCGGTCACGCACGGGACTCAAAAAGTCACCGCACGCCCCTCGTGGCAGCGATGTGTCGTACCCCACACTGGGGTGCGGTGCCTGAGTCCTCGGAGCGCGGCCGGTCCACCCACAGTGGGCCCCTGACCCCCGCGGATTCGCTCATCGTGTACGGGACGGAAAGCGGCCCGGCCGCCTCCGTCCCGCTGCCGCACGCCCCCGAACCGGCAGCGATCACCCTGGAGGTCGCCCCCGTGCAGACCCTGACCGAGACCGACTCTGTCGCGGCCGTCTCCGCGCAGGTCCCCGCGCAGAGCCGGGCCGTACATCACCCCGAGGCGGTACCAGAAGCGGTCCCGGAGACCGTTGTCGAGGATCCGGTGGAAGTGCCCGAACCTCCTGAGTCGCGGGCCGGCAGCCGGGCGGACAGCAGTGGGCCGTCGTCCGATCTCTTCCGGCAGTATCTGCGGGAGATCGGCAGGATTCCCCTGCTCACGGCCGTCGAGGAGGTCGATCTCGCGCGTCGCGTCGAGGCAGGCCTGTTCGCCGAGGAGAAGCTCGTCAGCACTCCCGACCTGGACTCCCAACTCGCCATCGATCTGGACAAGTTGGTCGTCATGGGCCGGATGGCCAAGCGCCGGCTGATCGAGGCCAACCTCCGGCTCGTCGTCTCCGTCGCCAAGCGCTATATCGGCCGCGGACTGACCATGCTCGACCTCGTACAAGAGGGAAACCTGGGCCTGATCAGGGCAGTCGAGAAGTTCGACTACGCCCGCGGCTACAAGTTCTCGACCTACGCGACCTGGTGGATCCGCCAGGCCATGTCCCGGGCCCTCGCGGACCAGGCACGCACCATCCGGGTGCCGGTCCATGTCGTCGAGCTGATCAACCGGGTCGTACGGGTCCAGCGCCGGATGCTCCAGGAGCGCGGCTACGAACCCACCCCCGAAGAGGTCGCCATCCAGCTCGACCTGCCCTCCGAGCGGGTCAGCGAGGTGCTGCGACTCGCCCAGGAGCCGGTCTCCCTGCACGCCCCGGTGGGGGAGGAGGACGACGTCGCACTCGGTGATCTCATCGAGGACGGCGACGCCGCGTCCCCCGTGGAGTCCGCCGCCTTCCTGCTGCTGCGCGAGCACCTCGAGGCGGTCCTCTCCACCCTCGGCGAGCGCGAGCGGAAAGTCGTCCAGCTGCGGTACGGACTGGCCGACGGCCGGCCGCGCACGCTCGAAGAGATCGGCCGGATCTTCGGCGTGACACGCGAACGTATCCGTCAGATCGAATCCAAGACCCTCAACAAGCTGCGCGACCATGCCTTCGCCGACCAACTGCGCGGCTACCTGGACTGATGCGCCTCAATCGCCGGCGAGGCTCCTGTTGAGGCTCCGCCCCAAGCCCCGCTCCTCAAACGCCGGAGGGGCTGAGTTCCGCTGCCGAAGCTGGAAATCCAAGCCCGTCCGGCGTTTGCGGACACGGCCGAAGGCCGTACGGGGTCCGGGGCGGAGCCGCTCACTCCACCTCCACGACCGCCTGCGCGAACTGGGCCGCGTACAGCCGCGCATACGCACCGTCCGCCGCCAACAACTCGTCGTGCGTGCCCTGTTCGACGATCGCGCCGTTCTCCATCACCAGGATCACATCCGCGTCCCGGATGGTGGAGAGCCGGTGCGCGATGACAAAGCTCGTACGGCCGTGGGCCAGGCGCGCCATCGCCTTCTGGATGAGCACCTCGGTACGGGTGTCGACCGAGCTGGTCGCCTCGTCGAGCACCAGGATCACGGGGTCGGAGAGGAACGCCCGCGCGATGGTGATCAGCTGCTTCTCGCCCGCGCTCACGCCCGAGCCCTCGTCGTCGATCACCGTGTCGTAGCCGTCGGGCAGGGTCCGTACGAACCGGTCCGCGTGGGCGGCCCGCGCCGCCTCCTCGATCTCCTCCCGGGTCACCTCGCGGGAGGCTCCGTAGGCGATGTTCTCCGCGATAGTGCCGCCGAACAGCCAGGTGTCCTGGAGCACCATGCCTATCCCGGACCGCAGTTCCTCGCGTGACATCTTCGCCACGTCCACGCCGTCCAGGCTGATCCGGCCGCCCGTCACTTCGTAGAACCGCATCAGCAGATTCACCAGCGTGGTCTTGCCCGCGCCGGTCGGTCCGACGATCGCGACCGTGTGACCGGGCTCGACGCTCAGCGACAGATCCTCGATGAGCGGCTTCTCCGGCTCGTACCGGAAGGCCACCTTCTCCAGCGACACCTGACCGCGCAGCTGCTCCGGCCGCTCGACCGAGGGGGAGTCCGGCTCCTGCTCCTCCGCGTCCAGCAGCTCGAAGATCCGCTCGGCCGAGGCGACGCCCGACTGCACCATGTTCGCCATCGACGCGACCTGCGTCAGCGGCATCGAGAACTGGCGCGAGTACTGGATGAACGCCTGCACATCGCCGATCGACAGCGACCCGGACGCGACCCGCAGCCCGCCGACGACCGCCACCAGCACATAGTTGAGGTTGGAGACGAAGAACATCAGCGGCTGCATGATGCCGCTGTTGAACTGGGCCTTGAAACCGGCCTCGTACAGCGCGTCGTTCTGCTCGGCGAAGGCCTGCGCCGACTCGTCCTGCCGTCCGAAGATCTTCACCAGCGCATGGCCGGTGTACATCTCCTCGATATGGGCGTTGAGCTTGCCCGTGGACTTCCACTGCTGCACGAACTGCGGCTGCGAACGCTTGCCGACCTTCGTCGCCGCAAAGACCGACACCGGCACCGTCACCAGCGCGACCAGCGCCAGCAGCGGCGAGATCCAGAACATCATCGCCAGCACACCCAGGATGGTCAGCAGCGAGTTGATCAGCTGTCCCATGGTCTGCTGCATGGTCTGCGAGATGTTGTCCATGTCGTTCGTCGCCCGGCTGAGCACCTCGCCGCGCTTGGCCCGGTCGAAGTACGACAGCGGCAGCCGCGACAGCTTCGCCTGTACGTCCGCGCGCATCCGGTACATCGTCCGGTTGATCACTCGGATCGACATCCGCGTCGACACCAGCATCAGCAGCCCGGCGGCCACGTACACCGCCAGCGCGATCAGCAGCACCCTGCCCACGGCGTCGAAGTCGATGCCGTTGCCGGGCGTGAAGTCCACCCCGGAGAGCATGTCGGCCAGTCCGCCGCTGCCCTTGTCCCGCAGGCTCTCGATCGCCTGGTCCTTGCTGGTCCCGGCCGGTATCCCACGGCCGACGACCCCTGCGAAGACCAGGTCCGTCGCCTGCCCCAATATCTTCGGGCCCACTACCGAGAACGCGACGCTCAGCACACCCGCGCCGAGCATCGTCCACAGCGTGGCCCGCTCCGGCGCGAGCTGCCGCAGCAGCCGCTTGCCCGAGCCCTTGAAGTCCATGGACCGCTCGGTGGGGCCCATCATCATGCGTCCGCCCGGCCCGCTCATGCGGCCTCAGCCTCCGTCAGCTGCGAGAGCACGATCTCGCGGTAGGTCTCGTTGCTCTCCATCAGCTCGTGATGGCTTCCCGTCCCCACGACCTGCCCCTCGTCCAGAACCACGATCCGGTCGGCGTCACGGATGGTGGACACCCGCTGGGCGACGATCACCACGGTCGACTCCGCGGTCTCGAGCGCCAGCGCCCGGCGCAGCGCCGCGTCCGTGGCGTAGTCCAGTGCCGAGAAGGAGTCGTCGAAGAGGTAGATCTCGGGCCGCTGCACCAGCGTCCTGGCGATCGCAAGCCGCTGCCGCTGGCCGCCGGAGACATTGGTCCCGCCCTGCGCGATCGGCGCGTTCAGCCCGGCTTCCAGCTCCCGTACGAAGTCGGCGGCCTGCGCCACCTCGAGGGCCTGCCACAGCTCTTCGTCGCTCGCGCCGGGCTTGCCGTACCGCAGATTGGTGGCCACGGTCCCGGAGAAGAGATACGGCTTCTGGGGCACGAGCCCCACCGTCTTCGCCATCAGCGCCGGATCGAGTTCGCGCACATCCACGCCGTCGACGAGCACCTCGCCGCCCGTCACATCGAACAGCCGCGGTACGAGCCCGAGCAGCGTCGACTTACCGCTGCCCGTCGACCCGATGATCGCGGTCGTCTCGCCGGGCCGCGCCACCAGTTCGACGCTTCGCAGCACCGACTCCTCGGCCCCCGGGTAGCGGAACTCGACGTTCCGTACCTCCAGATGGCCGTGCCTGCGCAGCTGCCGTACCGGCTCGGTCGGCGGCACCACGCTCGAATCCGTGCCCAGGACCGCCTCGATCCGCTCGGCACAGACCTCGGCGCGCGGCACCATCATGAACATGAAGGTGGCCATCATCACGGCCATCACGATCTGCATCAGATACGCGAGGAACGCGGTCAGCGCGCCGATCTGTATGGCGCCGCTGTCGACCCGGTGCGCACCGAACCAGACGACGGCGATGGACGACACATTCACCACCGTCATGACGGTCGGGAACATCAGCGCCATCAGCCGGCCGGTGGACAGCGACACATCCGTGAGCTCGTTGTTGGCCTCGCGGAAGCGCTCCTTCTCGTACTCGTCCCGTACGAAGGCGCGAATGACGCGGTTGCCGGTGATCTGCTCCCGCAGCACCCGGTTCACGGTGTCCAGGCGCTCCTGCATGGTGCGGAACAGTGGCCGCATCTTCTTGACGATCAGCGACACCGCGATGCCCAGCACCGGCACCACGGCCAGCAGCACCGCCGACAGCGGCACGTCCTGGCCGAGCGCCATGATGATGCCGCCGACGCACATGATCGGCGCCGACACCATCAGCGTGAACGCCATCAGGACCAGCATCTGCACCTGCTGGACGTCATTGGTCGTACGCGTGATCAGCGACGGCGCACCGAACTGCCCGACCTCCCGCGCGGAGAAGCTCTGCACCCGGTCGAAGACGGCCGCGCGGACGTCCCGCCCGAGCGCCGCCGCGGTCCGTGCGCCGTAGAAGACGGCTCCCATATTGCAGAACACCTGGACGACGCTGACGGCGATCATGAGCGCGCCGAGCTCCAGGATGTAACCCGTGTCCCCCTTCACGACACCGTTGTCAATGATGTCCGCGTTCAGGGTGGGCAGATAGAGAGTGGCGCTGGTCTGCAGCAGCTGGAGAGCTACGAGCAGGGCGATGGGTTTCTTGTACGGACGCAGGTGCGTCCGCAGTAGTCGTATCAGCACACGCAGTCTCTCGAGGTCGGCAAGATCGGGGGGTCACCCCATCTTCCGACACTCCACCCCTGGAATCTCAAGCCATTAACCCAAGGCGGGGTCAAGAAGTCGGGTTGAACGCCCCCGGATGAATGTGATCCCGCGTCGCACCGTACTGCTGGCGGACCGCCTGACCCACCGCCAGATTCTCACCGGGCTCGAAGACCTGAGCGGCCGCGCCCTGCCAGGCCGGCGGAGCGGCCGGCGACAGCGTCCCCTGCGATACGCCGAGCGACCAGGCGGCCTGCCGGGCTGCGCCCACCGCCGCATAGTCGGCGGGCTGCGGTACGACGACCTGCGCCCCGAAGATCGCGGGCGCCGCGGCCTGTACGACGGGCAGCCCGGCGGCCGCACCCAGCAGAAAGACCCTGCGTACGTCGACCCCGCGCCCGCGCAGTACGTCCATCGCGTCCGCGAGCGAGCAGAGCATGCCCTCGAACGCGGCCCGCGCCAGATGCTCGGGCTTCATCGACTCGCGCCGCAGCCC
Source organism: Streptomyces sp. NPDC048479 (assembly GCF_040651435.1). Lineage (NCBI taxonomy): Bacteria > Bacillati > Actinomycetota > Actinomycetes > Kitasatosporales > Streptomycetaceae > Streptomyces > Streptomyces sp. NPDC048479. The sequence goes on along the minus strand of NZ_JBEZKA010000007.1, from coordinate 37,719 downwards.
GCTCAGCGTTCCCGCGGTGTGCGGCAGTTGCGGAGTCCGCTCGCCCTCCAGATACGGCAGCAGCACAAGCCCGGACGATCCCGGCGTCGACTTCAACGCCTGCGCGGAGAGCTCGTCGAGGCCCTCCAGACCGAGCAGCTCGGCCGTTCCGCGCAGCGCCCGTACGGCATTGAGCGTGTGCACTACCGGCAGATGCATCCCGGTCGCATCGGCGAACGACGTAATCATCCCGCTCGGATCGGCCAGCGCCTCATGGTGCACGGCCATCACGGAACCCGAAGCCCCCAGCGACACCACCGCGTCGCCGGCCCCGACGCCGAGCCCGAACGCCGCCGCCATCGTCTCGCCGGTCCCGGCGGAGATCAGCAGCCCCTCGGGCGTCGTCCCCGCCGCCTCGGCCGGGCCGAGCACCTCGGGCAGCGCGCACTGGTGCCCGAGCGCGAGCTCCACCAGATCGGGCCGGTAGGACCCGCTGCCCGCGGACCAGTACCCGGTGCCGGAGGCGCCGCCGCGGTCCGTGGTCCTGCGGGCCGGCCGGCCGAGCAGCTGCCACACCAGCCAGTCGTGCGGCTGCATCACCAGCGCGACCCGCTGTGCGAGCTCCGGCTCGGAGCGCGCCATCCAGCGCAGCTTCGCCACCGGCTGAGCGGCCTGCGGCACCGAGCCGACAGCCTCGGCCCAGGCCTGCCGCCCGCCCAGCGCATCGATCAGATCCGCCGCCGCGACCTGCGCCCGCTTGTCGTTGCCGAGCAGCGCGGGCCGTACGAGATTGCCCTGGCGGTCCAGCGCCACCAGTCCGTGCTGCTGCGCGGACACCCCGATGGCCTGTACGCCTTCCAGCAGCCCGCCGGTCGCGGCCTCACCGAGCGACAGCAGCCAGGCCTGCGGATCTATCTCGGTGGCCTTCGCCTCGACGGGGTGCGGTGCGTACCCCTGGCGCAGCACGGCGCCCGTGTCCGCGTCACAGACGACGATGCGCGTGAATGCAGACGAACTGTCCAGCCCGGCGACTATCCCCATGTCAGAAGATTCTGCCGCACCCGCGGGCGTATCTCGTCACGTGTTGCTCGTTCCCCAGTCGTCCTCACCGGCCGCGGTCCGCTCCCGCAGGGACCGCACCCGCTCCGCAACCGAGTCGGGTACCCGTTCCCCGACCTTTTCGCTCACCGTGTGGAAGGCCTTGCCCGCCACCTCGCGGCTGTTGTGCGCAGCGGACTCGGCGGCATTGCGCACGGCGGGGTTCTGGGCGAACTGGCGCGCGGACTTCTTGAGCTGCTCATAGCGCTCGTGGCCGGCCCGAGTGCCGAGCACGTAGCCGATTGCCAGTCCGATGACGAACGTCAGCTTGTACCGCATGGCTGCCACCCTTCCTTGCGTCGGTGCTGCCCGCCTACCCGGCGCGGCCCGAGATCACCCCGGGCATACCGATTGGCGGAGCACCCCCCTGCTTGCGCTAATGTATGTGTCGCAGCGAGCACACGCCCCCCGGGACGCCCTGAGGTGGGTACGTTCGGTGCACATGCAGCAATCCCCTGTAGCTCAATTGGCAGAGCAGCCGGCTGTTAACCGGCAGGTTACTGGTTCGAGTCCAGTCGGGGGAGCGCGATCCCCTGTAGCTCAATTGGCAGAGCATTCGGCTGTTAACCGGAGGGTTGCTGGTTCGAGTCCAGCCGGGGGAGCAGATACCGGAAGAGGACCCCTTAGGGGTCCTTTTTCGTGTGTCCTGCACGACTCTTCGATCTCTTCTGGAACCGGGCAGCGGGCAGCACAGTCCTCATGATTGTGCGTTGCCGACCATCCGAGGCAGGAGATCGTATGAGCGGCTATGCTGCGGCAGACGGCGCGCACATATGTGCGCGACGCGCCGTTAGGGGCGGTAGCTCAGCCGGTTAGAGCAGCGGACTCATAATCCGTCGGCCGTGGGTTCGAGTCCCACCCGCCCCACCGCGCGCTACGCGTGGAGAAACGATCTGACCTGCACAAACGCAGTAGTAAGGCCCTTCGCGAATCTCGTGAGGGGCCATTGCTTTCCACCGGACCAAGATCCAGTGGACACGCAGTGGACGCGGCGTGTCCGAAATGGGCCTGATGTCAGATGGGCCTCATCTGCCCTAAAAAGTGATCAGGCTAGATGCCGTCGCGTGCGGTGGGAATCAGGGCTTGGGGTCTTGGGTGGGCCCGCCGATCCGGCTTCGTGCCGCCGCTCCTCTCGGTAGCCCCCTAGTGAATGTTGGTGATGTAGCTTAGGTATGTACATCGTGGACTCTCGGGTGGGGTGGTGAGCATGTCGGTTACCCAGATCGACCTTGATGACGAGGCGCTGGCCGAGGCGATGCGCCTGATGGGCGTGACGACGAAGAAGGAGACCGTCAACGCGGCTCTGCGGGATTATGTGGCCCGCATCAGGAGGCTTGAGGCTGCGGAGAAGTTGTCTGAGCGGGGCGCGCGCGGCGAGTTCGAGAAAGCCGCAGCTGCGTACGACGCTGCTAAGCGTGCGCGTCGGGCGGCGTTTGAGTGATCACCTATCTCGTTGACACCTCTGCGCTGTGGCACCTGTTCCGTACCCCTGGGGCGCTGCGTTCCTGGGAGGGGCACATCGCCGCTGGAGTGTTGGGTATCTGCGAGCCCACACGCACCGAGTTCCTGTACTCGGCCACCAGCCCGGCTCATCGCGACGAGTTGGCCGGGGAGCTGGATGCTCTTTGCCAGCTCACGCCGGTCCCGAAGAACGCGTGGCGCTGGGTCGACACTGCCCAGTACAAGCTCACGCAGCGGGGCCAGCACCGGGCCGCGGGAGCCATCGACCTCCTCGTGTGTGCGACAGCGGTGCACCATGGGCACACCGTGCTGCACGTCGACAACGACTTCGCCACAGTGGCCACGGTCCTCAAGGAAGTGCAGCAGAGGGACGTTCGCGCCTGACCTCGACGCGTTTCAGCCGTCGCCGACAGATCTGCTCACGAAAGGCGCGGCGGGGGCACGCTCATGAGTCCCACAGACCAGGCGCCGCACCCACAGGCCGACGACCACGCTCCTCCTCCGGCCGGCAAATCGGCCAGACGCCGCAGGTGCCCCGATCCCCTGGCCCAGCGACAGCGCGCCGACTGTGCGCAGCTCCCGGCCAGACCGCCGCGCCGCGACGGCTCTGCAGGCAGCTTGATCGCCAGTGTGCATACAGTGTTTTGGGTCTCGGCTGACCTGCAGTTGGCCGGGACGGATCTCCGCCGGGTCAGTGTCCCGGCGGAGATCCGCGTGCACGCTGGTCAGTGATCGCCGTTCGATCCGGCGAGTCGCTTCGTGAAGGTCTTGCCTCCGTCCCGGGACTCGTAGACGCCGTCCTGGGTGGCGGCGAGGACGTGTTGAGCGTCGACGGCGGTGAGCGCCTGTGGTTGTCCGCCGGGCACGGTTGCTGTCTTCTGCCATGTCATCCCGGCGTCGGTGCTGCGGTTCAGTCCGCCCGAGGTGTCGATTCCGTAGAGCGCATCGGGCTTTGCCCACGACACCAAGGCCATGACCGGCTGCTTGCCCGCGGCGAATGTCTTGCCTCCGTCGATGCTCTTCGCAACGCCCTCCGCCGTCGTGGCCAGCACAGTGTCCGGGTCGTTGGGGCTGACGGCGATGTCCAGTGCCCGGAGGCGTGCACGGTCCTGCCAGGTGGTCCCGTCCTTGCTGACGCGCAGCAAGCCGTTGGCGCTGTCGTAGCCGTAGATGGTGCCGTCCGCGTAGTCGAGGGAATGGGAGTCGACCTCGCCAGCGAGGGAGCGCGTCTTCCACGTCTTGCCGGAGTCGTTGCTCTCGATCAGGCCGCGGTTGCCGGGTCCGTCGGCGCCAGGGGCGGGGTGGCCGCTGGCGAGGAACCTCTTCGCCTTTGCCACGGTGAGGCCCATGAAGTCATCCCTGCTGTCGCCGACCCGCTGCGCTGCACCGCCCTCGCCCGGGGTGAAGATCCCTTCATGGGTGGCGACGTAGAGCCGGTTGTCGGCGGGGTCGATGCCGAGCCCGTGAATGTGGCTGATCGTCGGCCGGGACGCATCCGAGGTGCCTGCCCCACGATGGGTATCGGTGTTGCTGGAGCATGCGGCCAACGCGAGGGCGAGGACCGCCGTGGCGGCGATGGGCCACTTCCGTATCCTTTTCATCTTCCTTTGTCCTGCCGAGAGTAGAGGCGTACGCCGCCGCTCCGGGCCTTCCGTGGAAGGCCCGGAACGACTCTGGGCGGTGCGTGGATCAGAGCCGGTCGAGGACGCCCTGCATCTGCGTGACCTCGCTGGACTGGTTCTTCACGACGTCGTCGGCGAGCTTCTTGGCGGCGGCGGCGCCGCCGTTCTTCTGCTCGTCCTTCGCCATGTCGATCGCCCCGTTGTGGTGGGCGATCATCAGCTCGGCGAACTTGCGGTCGAAGTCCGTGCCCTTGGCCGCCGTCAGGTCCGACATGTCCTTTTCGGACATCATCCCGGGCATCGAGCCGCCGCCGTGGTTCATGCCGCCGTGCTCCATGCCGGACGACTCCGGCTTGCCCCACGACGTGAGCCAGGTCTGCATGGTCTTGATCTCGGGATCCTGAGCCTTCTCGATCTGCCCCGCCAGGGTCTTGATCTCCTGGTCGGACGCCCGGCCGTCGGCCAACTTGGACATCTCCAGGGCCTGCTGGTGGTGGACGATCATCGATTGGGCGAACGTCACGTCCGCGTCGTTGAACGCGCCCGCGGCAGGCGACTTCGTCGACTCCTGCGTGGCGGCGGAGTTGTGGCCCTCGTGCCCGGCGCCGGAGGTGTCGCTGCCGCCGCAGGCGGCGAGCAGCAGGGACCCGGCAGCGACGGCTCCCACCACCGCGACACCGCGGTGCAGGGGCATGCGGAAAGAACGTTTGAAGGCGGTCATGTTGTGTACCTCATGGTCGATTCTGCGAGTGGGCAGGCAGGCGTCTTCGCGGGCACCCCTGTTGGGCCCGCCCGCGCGGGAGACCGGGCCTATATCCGCAGGATCGACAGTTGCGCGAGGTCAGGTGGTCTGGGCGGAGGATCGGGCCGTACGAGCGTGAAGACCCGGGCGCCGAGATCGGCCAGCCCATCGCGCCGTGCGGCGAACGCCGCGTACAGCAGAGAGGCCAGCGCCCAGCCGCCGAGCACCGCCAAGCACAGGGATGCCATGTCCATCCCCAGACCGGGGTTGTACGGCGCCGACACAGCGTCGGCCGGCTCGGAGCCGTGGACAGGGCGGTCGGCGATGCTAGGCGTTGCCACGTGGGTACCGCCGCCTCGCTCACTGTGCATGGAGACCGTGCCGACCCCGTGAGCGCCCACCGCGTGAGGCGCGGCGGCCGTGTGCGAGCTGGAGCCGCCGCTGGGGTGACCGACGGTGTGCATGATGAACACGCCCAGTGCCAGCACGACGACAAGCAGCAGGCGTGCTGCCACGCCCACTGCTCGTGCGTACCGGTGCACCATGACGTTTACCTCCGCTGCCGAACGATAACCGAGGCGATGTGTAGTACGCCCGGCGAGCTGATCCCGTTCAGTCAGTGGGCGTGGCCGTCGTCGTGACCCGGCTCTTCTGCTGCGCCGCCATCCGGCGGGGAGACGCTGGGGGGCGGCGCACTGGGCGGGGACGACGCCCGGTGGCTCGGACCGGGCTCGTCCTGCTTCTTCTCCTCCTCTGTTCCGTGGCTGTGCCCGCCGCCCTGCGAGGACTCACCCATGGAGGCCGCCACCTGGCGCAGGCCGACGAAGCTGACGCTTGCGATGAGGAGCACGCCCAGCCCCACCAGGCTGAAGATGCGGTGCCACGGCGTGTCTGCGTCCTTGATGACATACGCGACGAAGGACACGGTCATGCCCGCGGGTACGAGTACGGCTCCGCGCGCCGGGAAGTCGTCGAAGTGCTGCAGGCCCCCGCTGAGCATGCCGATGCCGAACGACAGCAGGAGCGAGGCGCCGATCACCACCAGCATCCGCGGCGAGCCAGGCCGCTCGCGGGCGAGGATGAATTCGTTGATGACGGTGGCGGCCAGGAAGACCAAGACACCGTAGACGGCGATCCTCGTGTAGCGGGTTGGGTCGAGCGGATGGTGGACCACGGCGCCGCTGATAAGACCGGCGCCGACGAAGTAGCCGACGTATCCGAGATAGCGCGCAGCCAGGGACCTCTTCCGGGCCCGGTGCGCCTGCGCCTTGCGCCGTGCGGCTCGTCCGCCACCGGCGGTCGCGGGCTGCTCTTCGAGCGCGGGCATGTCGATGAGTTGGGTCGACAAGAGTTCTGTTCCTTACGAGTGCGGGTGCAGCAGACGGCGCGAGAAGACGACTCTCGAACCAGGGCGAATCGGGGAAAACGCCCGCTTCTAGACCTGCTGAACCACGGAACTCGTTGAACTACTCAACGGGGGAAGGGCCGACTGGGCCACCGGCCGTCCGGACTTGGCCGCCGGAACTCCGTCGCAGGGCAACTGCCCGACGAGCGGGGCGAGGGGAGGGGCCGACAGCCCTGGTCCCTGCTCAGGCTGCCCGGACACGCATTCTTCGGCCGGATGGGTCGACTCCTGGCCGTCGTCGTTGTGGCCGGGCGTCACCTGGCTCTGCCCGTCAGCCGTGTGACTGTGCACCGGATGCACAGAGGCTGCGACGGCAGTGGCGGTCATGTGTCCCGCTGCGCTCTCCGCGCTCGCACCATGGGAGTACAGGAAACCGAACAGCAGGGCTGCCAACCACAGCACGCGCAGCGGACCCGCCGAGGAACGGGCCCAAGGCTCGCCGGATGGCGTCCAGGCTGTGACCATGCCGCGAGCCTAGCCGGTGACCGAAGTTGCTCCGCCACGCCCCTCGGCTGAGTACTGGCCGCCCCAACAGTCGACAGAACCCGTATGTGAAGCCGCCGGATCGGAACCGCAGCGGCGCATTCGATGATCCGGCAGACCAGGGCGCTCCCCCTCGGCTGGCTGCCTGGTCGGCCTGGGCCCGGCTGCACGTATCGCCGCAGTGCTGCACCACGACGGCACCGCCCGCGTACAGACCCCCGCCGGGGACCATGGCCTGCAGGGCTTCAACGCCGCACCAGTCTGCCGCTCCCTCTGAAGAGACCGCCGGAGACAGGGGTTCCCATCCCGGCGTCTGCGGGATTCGGGACTGCACAGAGCCGGCGCATTAACGACCACCGTGCCGTGCCGGGTGCGGCGGCTGATACTGGGAGGGTCCCCTGCGGGCGTGAGGTCCCGGCGATGAGCGATGACATGCCCCCGATCGAGGAGTTGACCGGCGCTGGTGCGGCCACAGTTGCCGGCGGATGGCTGGGTGTGCTGCCGGTGGCGCTGGTGGCCACCGGCGCCGACGGCCGCATCGTGCGGTGGGATCCGGTGGCGCAGGAGCTGCTGGGCTACCCGGCGCCGGAGGTTGTGGGTCGGCATGTGGTGGAGCTGCTGCATCCGGGCGCGGACCGGAGCCTGGGCTCGTCGCTGTGGGAGGCGGCTGCCGCGGGGCACGGTGTGATGGGTGTGGTCACGGCGTGGCACAGGGATGGGCACCCGCTGGAACTGGAGATCTGGGCATGTCCGGTCCCGGGCAATGATCGCCGCTCTGGGGTGCTGGTTTTCGCGGCCGACGCCTCCGGTGCCCGCCGGGTGCGGGGGTCCTCGGCGGTGTGGGACGGGTTGTTCGCCCGCTCTCCGGTCGGGATCGCGGTGTTCGACACGCAGCTTCGGTTCTTGCAGGTCAACCCCGCCTTGCAGGTGATGAACGGCCTCCCTGAGGCGGCTCATGTGGGCCGTCGTCTGGCGCAGGTGCTGCCGGAGGTGAATACCGGGGAGATGGAGGAGATGATGCGCCGGGTCCTGGCCGACGGTGAGCCGGTGCTGGACTTCCGCCGCGTCGGACGGACCCCGGCCGACCCCGACCGCAACCAGGTGTGGTCGTGCTCTTTCGTCCGTCTGGAGGATGCCCACGGCCTGTCGATCGGGGTCACCGCCTCGATCATCGACATCACCGCCCAGCAGCAGGTCCAGACGGAAGCGGAAGCGAGCCGCCGCGGGCTCGCTCTGCTGAATGAGGCCAGCGTCCGGATCGGGACAACATTGGAGCTGGAACGCACCGCGCAGGAGCTGGCCGAGGTGGCGGTGCCCCACCTTGCCGACGTGGTCATCGTCGATGTTCTGGAAACAGTCGCCGCCGGCGCCGCGCCTGGCCCTGGGCTGGTCGGCGGCGCAACGGTGCGCCGCCTGGGCAAGGCACCTCTCAGCGGCTCCCCGGTAGCCGATGTCCTGGCCCCGCTGGGCCGGAGTCTGTCATTCCCGGCTGCTGCCCCCTACACCCAGGCCCTCGTCCAGCGGCAGCCCTTCCTGATCGCCCACCTGGACACCCGGGCGGTGGCGGGTGCGGCCCGCCACACCGACAAGCCCCAACGGCTGCTGGGAATGGGCGTGCACTCGTTCATGATGGCGCCCATGGTCGCCCGTGGCGTGGTGCTGGGCGTGGCGTCCTTCTGCCGCGTCGGCACTGCCAGACCCTTCGATTCCGCCGACGTCGCGCTCGCCAGCGACCTGGCCGCCCGTGCGGCGGTGTGCGTCGACAACGCCCGCATGTACAGCCGGGAGCATGACACCGCCGTGATCCTGCAGCGCAGCATGCTGCCGCAGCATGTGACGCCGCCGCCGGGGATCGAGATCGCCCACCGTTACCTGCCGGCCAGCGACGTCAACGAGGTCGGCGGGGACTGGTACGACGTGATCGCACTCCGTGACGGGAAGGCGGCTCTGCTGATCGGGGACGTGATGGGGCACGGCACCGCCGCCGCAGCCGCCATGGGGCGGCTGTCCAGCTCCGTGCGGGCGCTCGCCCGTCTCGACCTTCCCGCCGTCGAGCTCCTGCACCACCTGGAGGACACCCTCGCCGACCTCGCCGACCCGCTGCTGGCCACCTTCCTCTACGCCGTCTGCGACCCGCGCACTGGCCACTGCCAGATCACCCGCGCCGGCCACCCCCCGCCCGCCGTCGTCGCCCCCGACGGCACCGCGCACCTGCTGCAACTGCCTGCCGGAGTACCGCTGGGCGTCGGCGGCATCGACTTCACCACCACCGACGTGGACCTGGCGCCGGGCAGCCTGCTCGTCCTGTACACCGACGGCCTCATCGAAGCCCGAGGCCGCGACATCGACGAACGTCTGACCGAACTCACCCACCTGCTCACCGGCACCACACCGCTGGCCGACCTGTGCGACACCCTGCTCAGCCACCTCGCCCCCGCCTCCGCCGACGACGACATCGCCCTGCTCATCGCACGCATCGGCAGCCCCCATGCCGGGCGGCACGGAACTTCCCACCTCAGCTCAACCAAGGCGGGACAGCGGAGCTGATGCACGTGGTCCGACAGCCGGCGGAATCTCGACTCATGAACTCGCCGGGCCGGAACTCGCGGTGATGCCTTCGATGATCCGGCAGACCAGGGCGCTCTGCCCCTGGTCGACTGCCTGGTCGGCCTGGGCGCGGGCGTTCTGGAGGGTGGTCCGGAGAGCTTGGAGGTCGGCGATGCGGCGCTCGATGTCGGCGAGGTGCTGGTCGAGGAGGTTGCTGACGAGGCCGCAGGGCTGCTCGCCGCGGCGCTGGAGGTCGAGAATCTCTTTGATCTCTTTGAGGCTGAGGCCGAGGGCCTGCGCCTGGCGGATGAAGCCGAGTACGGGGATCGCTTCGTCGGTGTACGTGCGGTAGCCGGCGGCGGTGCGCTCGGGCGGGTCGATGAGGCCGTTGGCCTCGTAGAGGCGGACGGCCTTCGGGCTCAGCCCGGTCTGGGCGGCGATGCGGCCGACGGTGAGCATGATGGAGGGCTCCGTTCGTGCGAATGGTTCCAGTCTGCGCTTGACCTTGCCCTAAGGGCAAGGTTTTAGCGTCCGGTCATGACCACAGATCAAGGCGACGGCAGTACGGCGGTGATGGCAGTGACACCGCTGAGCGGCCGGTGCGCCGAAGTCGTCGAGCGGGCCGAGCATGCCTGCTTCGGGATCAGCCCGTTCAACAGCTACTTCTCCACCGCCCGGATCCGCGAGCTGGCGGCGTGGGGGCTCGATCGGTTCGAGCGGGTGGACTTCTTCGTGCCGGACGCACCGAGCGCCTTCACCTTCGAGGCACTGGGATACGCGCCGGCGATGGCCGCGTGGAAGCGCGCAGACAGGGCCAGTACACCTGCAACAAGATCGTCACCGCGCTGGGTTCGCTCGGCCTGGCCGACGCGGACAAGCGCGCTGGGCTGGGCGGAGCTGGAGGGCAATGCGGCGTTCGGTCGGCTCCATGCGAGCGGGCTGCGCCGGTACGCCGACGACCAGGGTTTCCGTGATGCCTGCCGGGAGGCCACAGGGTGGGTGCTGGCCGAAAAACTGCCCGCCGGGCAGGTGCCGGACGAGGAACAGGTCGAGCACGCGGTGCGCTACTTCCTGGCCGAGTTACCGCTGTTCCTCGACACCCCGGCCATCGTCGGCGCCGGCACATCTGTGTTCTGCTACCACCAGCCGCCTGCTGTCCTACGCCGCCTGTACGGGGGCGAGCTGACCTGGCGTCCCGCCGCCGGGCAGGGCTTCGCCGTTGTGGCACCGGCCGTACGAGACTGAAAGAGAAAGGAACCGTCCATGGCAACCAGCACGCGGCCCGATGCCGAGCAGTCCATAGAACTGGCCATCACCGGGATGACCTGCGCCTCGTGCGTGGCGCGGGTGGAACGCAAACTGGGCAAGCTGCCCGGCGTGACCGTGACGGTGAACCTCGCGACCGCAACCGCGCACGTGACCCGGGAGAGCCCCGATGTCGGCGTTGAGGAGATGATTGCTGCCGTCGAGGCCATCGGTTACGGCGCCGAGGTGCCCCGGACCCAAGCCCCGGCCACGGAGGAAGAGGCTGTCGATGCCGAGGGCGCGCACATCGCCGGTCTGCGCCGCCGACTGATCGCTTCGGCGCTGCTGGGTTTGCCGGTGGTGCTCGTGTCGATGATCTCCGCTCTCCACTTCCCCGGCTGGCAGTGGGTGGCGCTGTTGCTGGCCACACCGGTGGTCGCGTGGGGTGCGTGGCCGTTCCACCGGGCAGCGGCCCTGAATCTGCGGCATGCGTCGGCGACGATGGACACCCTGGTGTCGCTGGGGGTGCTGGCCGCCTACGTGTGGAGCGCCGGGACTCTCCTACTGGGCGGGGATCACCTGTACTTGGAGGTCGCCGTCGTACTGACGGCGTTCCTGCTGGCGGGCCGGTTCTTCGAGGCCCGCGCCAAGCGGCGGGCCGGGGACGCGATCCGGGCGCTGATGGACCTGGGCGCCAAGGACGTCGCCGTACTCCGCGACGGTACGGAGGTACGTATCCCTGTGGAGGACTTGGCCGCGGGTGACCTCTTCGTCGTACGGCCCGGCGAGAAGATCGCCACGGACGGCGAGGTCGTCGAGGGCGCCTCGGCGGTGGACGAGTCGCTGCTGACCGGGGAGAGCGTGCCGGTGGAGGTCGAGCCTGGCTCGCAGGTCACTGGCGCCACCCTCAACAGCCACGGCCGGCTGACCGTACGGGCGACACGGGTCGGGTCGGACACCAAGCTGCACAGATCGCCGCCCTGGTGGAGCGGGCCCAGACCGGCAAGGCCGCGGTGCAGCGCCTGGCCGACCGGATCTCGGCGGTCTTCGTCCCGGTCGTCATCGCCCTGGCTGTCGGTACGTTTGCCGTCTGGACACTGATCGGCGCGTCCGCCGCCACGGCGCTGACCGCCGCCATCGCCGTGGTGATCATCGCCTGCCCGTGCGCCCTGGGGCTGGCCACGCCCACCGCGCTGATGGTCGGCACCGGACGCGGCGCACAGCTCGGGCTGCTGATCCGCGGACCCGAGGTACTGGAGTCCACCCGGCGCATCGACACCGTCGTCCTGGACAAGACCGGCACCGTCACCGAGGGGAAGATGCGTCTGGTCGAGGTGGTGGCCGCCGACGGCGAGGACGCGGACGAGGTGCTGCGCATGGCCGGTGCGCTGGAGGAGGCGAGCGAGCATCCCATCGCCGCTGCCATCTCCGCCGCCGCCCGCGAGCAGTTCGGGGCTCTGGCTGCGGTGACCGGCTTCGCCAACACCCAGGGGCGCGGCGTGACCGGACAGGTTGACGGCCGGACCGTGCTGGCGGGGCGCGCTTCCTGGCTGGACCAACAGGCGAAGTCCCTGCCCGCAGACCTGGCCCGCGCACGGGACGCGGCGGAGGCGAAGGGCCGTACGGTCGTCTTCGCCGCGTGGGACTCGCAGGTGCGGGGCGCGCTGGTGGTCGCCGACACCGTCAAGTCGACCAGCGCCCAGGCTGTGGCCGACCTCAAGCGGCTCGGGCTGACCCCGGTCCTGCTGACCGGCGACAACACGGCCGCGGCCGGCGCGGTCGCGGCGGAGGTCGGAATCGACCGCGTGATCGCCGAAGTCCACCCCGAGGACAAGGTCGCCGAGATCCAGCGGCTGCAGCAGGAGGGCCGCGTGGTGGCGATGGTCGGCGACGGCGTCAACGACGCGGCCGCCCTGGCCCAGGGCGACCTCGGCCTGGCGATGGGCACCGGCACCGATGCGGCGATCGCCGCATCCGATCTGACCCTGGTACGGGGTGACTTGCGGGCGGCGGCGGACGCGATCCGGCTGGCTCGCCGTACCCTGCGTACGATCAAGGCCAACCTGTTCTGGGCCTTCGCCTACAACGTGGCCGCGCTGCCGCTGGCCGCGCTCGGACTGCTGAACCCGATGATCGCCGGAGGGGCGATGGCGTTCTCGTCGGTGTTCGTCGTCTCCAACAGCCTGCGACTGCGCCGCTTCCAGCCCATGCACCGCTGACCCCAGGGCACAGCGCGAGTTGGCCGACCGGGCCTGTCCCGGTCGGCCGCTGCCCCTGCGGGTCCCCCGCTTTTGAGTCCTCCGCTTCTGTGATCTGCTGGAGATGTCATCCACATGTCCGTCGCTCGCCGTGGCATGCCGCAGGCATCAAAACGGGGCCACCGGGCGGGCCGTGGCAGCGCACGTTCTTGGAGGAAGTGCCATGCCGCACCTCAGACTGGCTGCGCCGGCGCCCACCCGGCCGGGAGTCCTCCTGCCGAGGCGTGATCTGGCGGTTGCCTGGATCCTGATGGTGCTGATCGCCGCGTTGGCATGGGTACTCACGGTCGGCCAGTCACGCGACATGGGAACGCAACCCGGCACCATGGGCATGGCACTCCCGCTCTTTCTGCTGCTCTGGGTGGTCATGATGGTGGCGATGATGCTGCCCTCGATGGCCCCCATCGCGATCACCTGGGCGCGTGCGATCGGTCGGCAGTCGGCGGGGGCGGTCCGCGCCGCCCGGATGACCCAGTTCGCGGGCGGCTACCTGCTCGTCTGGGCCGCGTTCGGACTGCTCGCGTACGCAGGGCTGGCCGCGACCGGGCGGTTGGTGGACGACAACCCCGACGCGGGCCGCTGGCTCGGCGCTGCCGCGTTTTTCCTCGCCGGGGTGCACCAGTTCGGGCCGCTGAAGCGCGTGTGTCTGCGGCACTGCCGCAATCCGCTCTCCCACCTGCTGCGGTACGCGCGCTTCCGGCCGTGGGCCCGCGACCTGCGCGTGGGCATGCACCATGGGCTCTACTGCCTCGGCTGCTGCTGGGGCCTGATGATCGTCCTCATCCCGCTCGGGGTGATGAACGTGGCGGCCATGGCCGGGCTGGCCGCGGTGATCTTCCTGGAGAAGCTCTGGTGGCGAGGCCCCTGGCTCACCTGGGCGGTCGGCCTCGCCTTCCTCGTACTGGCCGCCTTGGCCCCGTTCCAGGACTGGATGCTGCCCGGCCTTCAGATGTCCGGGCCGTCGATGGACTCGATGATGGGCCTGCCCTACTGAGCGCCTGCTTCCCCGACCGCCATGTCGCACGCCGGCAGCTGAAGAATCCCGCGCTCGAGACGCAGAACGGCACCACATAGTTGACCAGGACCCGCACCACCGTGGCCGTGGTGGCATCGCCGGACGCGATGACGGAACCCTGGTTCACCAGAGACAACAGCGTGCCGACGGCAAGCGCGATCGGCACGCATCGGGACAGCGACGCGCGCGAGAACACAGTCGGCAGCAGGCCCGGCGGAGCAGGCGCGGGAGGAGACATACGGTCCTCCTCCCACCCGGTGTCCTTCGCCTACACCCGCCCGGCGGGTGCGCCCTCAGGCGCCTCGCTCGAGAAGGCGTAGTCCGCCCTCTCGCCGTACGCCGCCTCGAAGGACAGGCCGAAGGCGTCGGAACGCCCGCTGGCGCGACCCACCACGTACTCCGGCGCGAACCCGAACAATGCGTTCTTGACCGTCGTCGGTTTTCCGTCGGGCCCGGTAAGAGGCTCGAAGGCGAGCTCGGTCTTCCCACCGACGCTGAGGCTGGGATTCTCCCCGTCACTCAGAGAGACGCTCGCCCGCTCCATACCCAGGTACTCGCCGAAGAACTGCGAGAGTTCGCCGAATGCCCCGCCTTCGCGACCGGACAGGATGCGCTCGATCGCAGCGGCCTGCTCATCGCTGGCGCCCTCATCGACGACAATGCCCACCTTCCAGTCACCTGAAGTCAGGTTCGAGGGAAAGTGGTTGTAGAGGGCGAAGTCGACCCCGGACAGGTCCAGCTCATCCAGGCGTCCTTCGGCCACATGGAACGCGACCATGCCCAGGCACTGCTCACGCCCCTGCGCATCACGGGGCTTCGCGTCGACGGCGCACCCGCAGACCATCACACACGAACAACCGGAAAGGTAATTGCCCGAAATACTCCACGTCATGACTCCTCCTAGTCCCCGCTCGATCTCCATCGCCCGATGTCACGGACGATGCCGACATCGCGAGTGAGCGGTGGGGAGCGTTCGGTCGGCGGTGAGCATACGGAGCATCCTGGACGACTCCGTACGACACACGCACCGAGCCGCCCGCCGCAATTCCGCGCAGGCACAAAGACTGGCGCGGTGGGAGCGTCCATCACCGCCTCCGCTCCACCGGATGCCACAGGAACCCGGGAGCTTCATCACCTTCAACGCTACGCCCCCTCGAAGGTGCAAGCAGCCCCGGTCCTGCCCAGCGCGGACCCCGCCCCGGCCGGGAACGATCCTTCCCGGCCGGGTGTATACGGGGGCGGCCGGCTCACCCGGCGACGCGGGCCCGGTAGTCGCCGGACCGCTCAACCGCCGTGATCAGCGTGGCCTTGCCCGGCTTACGGGTGCCCAGATCGACTTCGGTGTCACCGTTGCGCTGGACGATCTCCTGGACACCGAGTTCGAGGATGGTGAAGGCGCGGGCGCAGCCGCCGGAGTCCTTGCCGTGCCTCACCCGTTGCTCGATCCGCGGGCCGGCTTGCGGGCGGCGAGGCGTTCGACGATGCCGAGTTTGAACCGGTCCCGCTGCTCGATCTCCGGGGCGAACCTGTACCGGTCAGGCAAGGCGATCGATCCCGTCAGCGCAGCGCCCCCACGTTCGACATCATTGGCGCGCTCATCTGCCTCGTGTCCTGGGGTCGGACGTGGTGTTTGCGTGAGGCCGACGGGTGTCAGTGCTGCTGATGTCGATCACCGGGGCTCGATGATCACGGGCGGGGGTGCGTCTCGTACATGCGTACCGCTACGACGAGGCCGGAAGCGGCGGTAAGGGCGGCGACAGCCCAGATAGCGGTGGTCAGGCTGTAGACGTCGGCGAGGGCTCCGGCGAGCAGGGCGCCGACGGCGAAGCCGCCGTCGCGCCACAGGCGGTAGACGCCGACGGCGCGAGCACGCCACGCGGGGTGGGCGACGTCGCCGATAACGGCGAGCAGAGTGGGATAGACGAGGGCGGTGCCGATGCCGAGGAGGACTTGCGCGGCGGCCCAGGCGCCGAACGTAGTGCCGACGGCGACAAGGGCGATGGCGGCGGCCTGCAGCAACATGCCTGTCGTGATGAGGTGTTTGCGGCCGATGTGGTCGGACCACCAGCCGGTGAGCATCTGGCCCGCTCCCCACACGGCGGGGTAGAGGGCGGCGAGGATGCCGATCTGGGCGATCGACAGGCCGTGGGCGGCGAAGAGCAGGGGGAAGATGCCCCAGGCGAGGGCGTCGTTGAGGTTGTTGACCATGCCGGCCTGGCTGGCTGCGGACAGAGCCTTGTCGCTCAGGCTGGTGAGACGGGCGATCTGGACCGTGGTCAGATCTCCGTCGTGGCCACCGCCAGTAGGGGAGTTATGGCGCGAGGCCTCGAAGCGGGCGTGGTCTCGGGTCTCGCGCACCGCGAAGGTGGACAGGCCCAGGGCCAGGACGACGTAGGCGGCACCGAGCAGGAACGGCTCTGGGCGCAGCCCGGCGTGCTCGGCGATGGCGCCGGTAGCCATCGCGGTGGCAGCCACGGCGACGTAGCCGGCGGCCTCGTTGAAGCCCATGGCCAGGCCGCGTCGTTCCGGGCCGACCAGGTCGATCTTCATGATGACGGTGGTGGACCAGGTCATGCCCTGGTTCATGCCGAGCAGGATGTTGGCGGCGATGATCCAGCCCCACGACGGACCCCACGCGAGCATGACGGGAACCGGGATGGCGATCAGCCATCCGGCGATCAGAACGGGCTTGCGGCCGAAGCGGTCCGACCAGGTCCCGGCGAAGAAGTTGGTGACGGCCTTGGTGGCGCCGAAGGCCACGATATAGGTGAGGGCGGAGGTGTAGGCGGACAGGTGGAAGACGTCGTCGGCCAGCAGCGGCAGGACCGTGCGCTCCTGGCCGAGCATGCCGCCGACCAGAGCGTTCACGGCGACGAGCAGGCTCAACTGGGCGAGGTTGGCGCGTAGTCCGAGACGTATGCCGGAGTTGGTCTCGCCGGTGGTGTGGGTGGTCACGCGGTCTTCTCCAGGGGGCTGCCGGTGGCCTTGGACCAGTCGTCAGGTCCGCCGTCGAGAACGGCGAGATCCTGGTGGCCGGCTCGCTGTAGGAGGCTGGCGGCGGTCATGGCGCGTTCGCCGTGGCCGCAGGCGACCACAGCACCTTTCGGTGCTTCATCGGTACGGGCGGCAAGGTCGCCGAGCTCTATGTGGACCGCGTCGGCGATGTGACCTGTCGCATGTTCGGCTGTCTGCCGGATGTCCAGCACTGGCCGGTTCGCGATGCGGTCGGCGGTAAGCAGTTCGATGGTCTGTTGCTGTCCACCGTCGGCGGTCCAGGCGGCCATCTGCAGGTGCCCTGCGAGGCGTTCGTATCCGACCTTCAGCGCCTGCCATGTGACTTCGGCGAGATCCTGACCGGGTGCGGTAGCGAAGACGAGCGGGGCGTCGTCGGGCAACAACCAGCCCAGCCAGGTGGCGAACTGGTCGCGCAGCGGAATGGAGATCGCACCGGGGATGTGCCCGGCGGCGAAGTCCGCGACGAGACGTACGTCGACGACCTGTGCGCCCTGGCCGAGCAGACTGCGCACCTCGGCCACGGAGAGCGCGGTGAGCGGCGGGGCGGAGCCGAGGACTGTGGGCCCGCGCCGGTTCACCTCGCCCAAGCGGTCGAAGTACGCGGGGTAGGAGCCGAGGCTGCCGAGCAACTGCGTGACGAAGGTACCCTCGTCCGGCGCGGCGAGCAGCGGGTTCGCCCGCTTCTGGGCGGCGATGGTGGTGGTGCGCTCGGCACCGGGCGGCGCGGAGCAGAAGGAACCCGCGCCGTGGGTGGGCCACACCGCTGTGGTGTCCGGCAGTTCGGCCAGGCGCCTCAGCGAACGGTACTGGGCGCGAGCCAGCTCCTCCGCACGGTCGGCGCCGAGCAGGTCCGTACGGGCGGCCGAGCCGACGATGAGTGAGCCGCCGGTGAATACGCCCAGCTCGCGGGCACCGTCCAGGAGGAGGAAGGACAGATGCTCATCGGTGTGCCCGGGGGTGGCCAGCGCCCGCAGAGTCAGACCGCCCAGGTCGGTCTCGTCGCCGTCGGCGAGCGCGGTGTGCGGGAAGGCGCGGCGTCCGGCGGCTGAGGCGAGCACGGTGGCGCCGTCGTCGGCCGCCAGCTGCACCGCTCCGGACAGGAAGTCGGCGTGCAGGTGGGTGTCGGCGGCGACGGCGACCGTCAGTCCGCGCCGGCTTGCAGCCGCGCGCAGGGCGCGCAGGTCCCGGCTCGCGTCCACGGCCAGGGCCCGGCCGTCGCCCAGGTCGACGAGGTAGGCGCTGTTGCCCAGCCCCTCATCGACCAGGGGTATCAGGTGATCGTCGGCGAAGCCCATCAGGTCCTCCAGGTGTCACGGTAGGGGCTGAGTGGTCACAGCACCTGCCCACAGATACAATATTCCATGGATCTATGGAGGATGCCATGGGAGATGTCACGCGCAAGTCGGCGCTGTACGACGCCTTCGCTCACACGGGTAAGGCTCTGGCCAGCGGAAAGCGTCTGGAACTGCTTGATCTGCTCGCTCAGGGCGAGCGCACCGTCGACGCGCTGGCGAAGGCGGCGGGGCTGAATCTGACCACCGCCTCGGCGCATCTGCAGACCCTCAAGCAGGCAGGGCTCGTGGCCACCCGCCGCGAAGGCGTCCGCATCCACTACCGGCTGGCCGGGGAGGACGTCGCCGCCCTGTACGCGCTGCTGCGGCAGGTCGCCCAGGCCCATCAGGCCGGTGTGGAGGCCGCCCGCACCGCCTACCTCGGCGACCCGGGCGAGGTGGAGGAGGTCGGCCGTGAGGAGCTGCTGGCCCGGGCACAGGCGGGTGAGGTCGTCGTCCTCGATGTCCGCCCGTCTGAGGAGTACGCCTCCGGGCACATCCCCGGTGCGCTCTCCATTCCGGTCGAGGAACTCGCCGAGCGGATCTCCGAGTTGCCCGATGAGGCCGAGGTGGTGGCGTACTGCCGTGGCGCCTACTGCGTTCTCGCGTACGACGCCGTACGGCTGTTGCATGAGCGTGGCCGCAAGGCGGTCCGGCTGAGCGACGGGATGCTGGAGTGGCGGCTTGCCGAGCTGCCCGTGGACAGTGGGAATGCCGCATGATCCCTGTGCACCCCGGGCTGCAGGGTGGACCGGTCTATCTGGACTACAACGCCACCACTCCGGCCGACCCGCGGGTTGCCGAGGCGCTGCGGCCGTATCTGGCGGACTGGTTCGGCAATCCCTTAGTGCCCACGCCTACGCGACCGAGCCGAGGAAAGCCCTGGGCAGCGCCCGTGGCCAGGTCGCCGCGCTCATCGGGGCGGAAGCCGAGGAGATCGTGTTCAACGGCTCCGGCTCCGAGGCCGACAGCCTCGCCATCCGGGGTGCCGTACTGGCCGCCAAGACCGACCGTCCGCATGGGATCACCCAGTCACCGAGCACCCAGCCATCCTGGAAACCTGCCGGGCCCTGGAACGCCTGCACGGCACCGAGGTGACCTACCTGCCCGTCGACGCCGACGGCCTGGTCGATCCGGTGGCGCTGGCCGCCGCGCTCACCGAGCACACCGTCCTCGTCTCGGTCATGGCCGCCAACAACGAGACCGGCGCACTCCAGCCCATCGCCGAGCTGGCCCGTATCACCCGCGCCCAGGGGGACTCTTCCACTGCGATGCCGCTCAGGCGGAGGGGAAAATCCCCCTGGACGTACGGGACTTGGGCGTCGACCTGCTGACGATCGTCGGCCACAAGATGTACGCGCCGAAGGGCATCGCCGCCCTGTACGTACGCGACGGCGTCACCCTCGAACCGCTGGTCTACGGCGGCGGGCGGGAACGCGGCCTGCGCGCCGACACCGAAAACGTCGCGCTCGCCGTCGCCCTGGGCGCCGCGGCGCAACTGGCTGCCGAGGAGCTGGCCGACGGCGGCCACCACCGCATCGCCGCGCTCCGCGACCGCCTCCACACCCGGTCTGGCCGCTGCCACACCGCACTCGGCGGCCCCCCACCGATCAGCCGCGTGAACAACGCTCCAGGGCAATACACCTAGTCGTCCCGCACCGGCCGGCGACTAAAACTGGGGAGTCTCTGCTGGACCGGCGTCCGCAGGAGGGGGTACGTCGGTGACAGGAACAGGGTGGCCGGCGAGTGGGGACTGCGGCGGCGGTTGAGCCACGAGGAGAGCAGGCCACGGCGTCGGATCATTGCCCGCAGGACGACCGCGTGGAGCTCCTCCACTTCGGAGCGACCGACCTCGTCGATCAAGACCATGACCGGCTGGCTGACCTCGTGGGGCGAGGACGTACCCGCGGAAGGCGGCATGGAGCACTCTGGACGCTCCATGCCCGGGATGCTGACCGGCGACGACATGGCCAAGCTGGAAGAGGCGTCCCGGCATTCGACGCCGCTTTCCTGGAATTGATGATCAAGCGACACGAAGGTGTCGTCGTGATGGCCAAGACCGAAAAGCCAAGGACGCGAGCCAGGTCGCCAAGAAGGTGGCCGACGACATCGTCATCTCCCAGACCGCCGAGTTCGCCCGCATGAATGTTGTCCTCGACAACGCGTAGCCCACCTGGTCCGGGTGTGCGCCGGCGCACCACGATCCAGGCCCTCCTGCTACTCCCTCCGTGAAGACAGCGGACCCCGAAGAGGAATGGCCATGCCTGACTCCGCAGACGACCACGGTCAACCCCTGCCGTACCCGACGGGCCCGGCCAAGCAGCGCAGTACTGCGGTGCTGGATGTACGGGGCCTGGCCTGGGCGTCGCAGCAGAGCACCGTCGCCGCTGTGCTGGGGCGGCGCCCCGGCGTCGTTGAGGTCGAGGTGAACCCGGTTGCGCAGGCGGCGACGGTGGTCTTTGATCCGCGGCGTACGTCGCTGGCCGAGCTGCGCGGCTGGGTTACCGATTGCGGTTACCACTGCGCAGGTCAGTTGGTGCCCTCGCATGTGTGCGACCCCATGGCCGAACCGGATCCGCCCGATGAAGGGCATGGGGTCCCCGGCGTGGCGGCGGACGTGTGGACCGAGCCCGCCGGGCACCCGGCCCACGCCGAGGCGCCGGCGAAGCCGGAGGGGGCGGTGTCCCCGCACGAAGGGATGGGCCACGGTGGTCACGGCGAGATGTCGATGGCGGCCATGGCGGCCGACATGCGCAACCGCTTCCTGGTGGCGGTGGTGTTCTCTGTCCCGATTGTCATCTGGTCGCCGATCGGCGAGGACGTGTTCGGACTGGACGCCCCCGTCCCCTTTGGGCTGCGCCAGGACCTGTGGGCACTGCTGCTGAGCCTGCCGGTGATCTTCTACTCGTGCACGATCTTCTTTGGCGGTGCCGTACGGGCTCTGCGGGCACGCACGCTGGACATGATGGTGCTGGTCGCGGTCGCCGTCGGCTCCGGCTGGCTGTACTCCCTGATCGTCACGCTGACTGGGGGCGGCGACGTCTTCTATGAAGCGGCCACCGTTCTTGCCTCGTTCGTGCTGCTCGGCCACTGGTTCGAGATGCGTGCCCGGGGAGGTGCCAACGACGCGATCCGCACTCTGCTCGACCTGGCCCCGCCCAAGGCGCTCGTCCTGCGGGACGGCGAGCCGGTCGAGGTACCCACAGCCGAGGTCGCGGTCGGCGACCTGCTTCTGGTACGCCCCGGAGCCAAGATCGCCGTCGATGGGGTGGTCGAGGGGGGCGAGAGTGAAGTCGACGAGTCGATGGTCACCGGCGAGAGTCTGCCGGTGCACAAGGCGCCCGGCTCGCAGGCGGTGGGCGCGACCATCAACGCCAATGGCACGTTGCGTGTGCGCGCCACCAAGGTCGGCTCCGACACCGCACTGGCTCAGATCGTCAAGCTGGTCCAGGAAGCCCAGAACTCCAAGGCGCCGGGGCAGCGGCTGGCGGACCGGGCGGCGTTCCGGCTGGTGTTCGTCGCACTGGTCGGCGGCGCCGTGACTCTGGCCGTCTGGCTGTTGGCCACCGACCGCCCGTTCGGCGCCTCGATGCTGTTCGCCATCACCGTCGTCGTTATCACCTGCCCGGACGCGCTGGGCCTGGCGACTCCCACGGCGATCATGGTCGGTACGGGCCTGGGCGCCCGGCGGGGCGTGCTGTTCAAGAACGCCGTCGCCCTGGAGGCATCCGCCGGTATCCAGGTGGTCGTCATGGACAAGACCGGCACCCTGACCAAGGGCGAGCCGGAAGTCACCGACGTCGTCACCGCACAAGGAATTGACGAGACGGAGCTCCTGCGCCTGGTGGCAGCGGTGGAGCGCGAGTCCGAGCATCCCCTGGCCGAGGCTGTCGTACGGTACGCACTGACCCGTGCTGCAGTTGGAGCGGGTCTTGCCCGGCACTTCGAGAACGTTCCCGGCCATGGTGCGACGGCCGTCGTGGACGGCCACCGGGTCGCGGTCGGCAACCGCCGCCTGGCCGAACGTGAAGGCGTCGACCTCGGCCCCCTGGCCGGTGCGCGCCAGGAGATGGTAAGTACCGGCCGCACCATCGTCATTGCCTGCGTCGACGGGCAGGCGGCAGGCCTGCTCGGCATCGCCGACGCACCCCGGGAGACCTCGGCCGCCGCCGTGGCCGAACTGCATGCCCTCGGCGTCGAGGTGGTCATGCTCACCGGCGACAACCGGGCCACAGCCACGCGGATCGCCCAGCAGTTGGGCATCGACACCGTCATTGCCGAGGTCCTCCCGGGTGACAAGGCGGCCAAGGTCGCCGAACTGCAGCGGGGCGGCCGTAAGGTCGCCATGGTCGGCGACGGCGTCAACGACGCGCCCGCCCTCGCCCAGGCCGACCTCGGCATCGCGATCGGCGCCGGCACCGACGTCGCCATCGAGACCGCCGACCTCGTCCTCATGCGCTCCGACCCCCTCGACGTGGCCACCGCACTACGGATCGGCCGGGGCACCGTGCGCAAGATGCGGCAGAACCTCGGCTGGGCCATCGGCTACAACGCCATCGCCCTCCCGATCGCCGCGGGGGTCTTCGAGCCCGCCACCGGACTGGTGCTCCGCCCCGAGATCGCCGCACTGTCCATGTCCGGCTCCAGCATCATCGTCGCCGTCAACGCCCTTGACCTCAAACGCCTCCGGCTGCCGCGACGCGCGGCCAAGGCTCCGGATGTCGCCGAGGGCCGTGGCACAAGCCACCGCGCAGCCTGACCCCGGCCGCGCCAGGGCCGGCTGCCCCGCGCACACACAGAGCGGATTCCCAGACAGGAACAGCGCGGCCAGGGCCAGGATCAGGACCAGAGCGGCAGCGCCGCGTGTGCGGAGTCCCTGATTGCCGCCGAAGCCGACCGGGTGCCGGAAGTCCTCACCGACCGCACCCGGATCGTTTTCTTCGAGACCCTCCAACCCGAACCTCGACATCTTCGACATTGCCCGGTTCACCGCCCCTCACCACGGTGGACTGGTTCGCCTTCCCGAGACCCGGGTTCCCTCACTCGGCGGCCGAGCCGCCGAGGGCGGCGGCGGAGGAGGTGGAGGGCTCGTAGCGCCGCTTCCCGGCCTGCGCAGTCTCCGGGAACCGTGGCCTCGACGGTCGTCCGCGCCGCCGTGAGGCGTGTACGCCACTGAGCCGCGGGCCAGTTCTCGGGACGAGTGGTGACTACCTGGCCACGGCGGGCAGTACAGCGAAATCGGCGATCGCGGCATCGACTGAGCGGAGAGCAGCAAGTCGATGATTCCGCCGTCTGCGTCGGAGACCCTCGGGCGCAGACCTCGGTGAACCGACTGAATCCACTGAGCAGGGCTTACGGCTCGTCGGCGGACCGCTCCCGTGCGGTCAGCGCGTTGAGTGTCATGGCGCTGAGACGGGCTTCCAGCGCGGCTCGGTCGGGGATGACGGCGGCGCGGAAGGTGCGTGCGGACAGCATTGACATGAGCCACCAGGCGCCGGCTGCCGGGTCCAGGTCGGGGCGGATGTCGCCGTCGCGCTGTCCGCTGCGGAGCAGGTCCGCGAAAGCCTCGGCCATCTGCTGGAGTGCGTGGCGGGCTACGTCATCGACTCCGGGCTCGGCGGTGAGCGAGGAGGCGTCGGCGAAGAGGAAGCCGAGCGATCCTGGTGTGTGGAAGCGGTCCATGTGGTCCGGGGCCAGGAATTCCTCCAGGAGTTCCGACACAGGTGTGCCGTGGTCGACCGCGTTGTTGAGGACATCGCGGACCCGGGTGACGGCCCGGTCCAGGACGGCGGCGAACAGTGCCGCCTTCGAGCCGAAGTTCTGAAAGACCACCGGTTCGCTCACCCTGAGCCGGGCGGCGACCTCGGAGACCTTGCCGCGCCGGTACCCGGATTCGGCGAACACCTCGGTGGCCGCGGTCAGGATCGACTCCTTGCGCTGTGCGGCGGGGAGCCGGACGCGCGGCGCGCTTTTCCGGGTGGTGGATCTTGAGTCGGTCACAGGGGAAATCGTAACCCCCCTTGCGCCCCTAACTTAGTCGTGACTAAGCTGACGAGCGTTCTTAGTCATGACTAAGTTAAGGAGGGGTGATGGCCCTCGGACGACTCCTGCACGGCGATCCGCAGACCACCACACGGGGAGAGACGATTGGCCCGGCCCGCGCCTACGAGGTGTTCACGGCGGTCTTCTTCGGCGGGCGGCGGCGCCGCGCGTTTTCGCGCCTGGTCGAACTCAGCGGTGCCCGCCCCGGGGACAAGGTGCTCGACGTGGGCTGCGGCACCGGCTACCTCACCCGGCTGGTCGCCGCGGCGGTGGCACCCGGCGGCAGCGCGGTGGGCATCGATCCCTCGCCCACCGTCATCGGCTATGCGCGGAGCAAAGCAGGCAGCGGTGCCTGCTCGTACGAGACCGGGGTCGCCGAGGCGCTCAACGCGCCCGACGCCTCCTTCGACGTGGTGGTCACCAGCCTGGCGATCCATCACATCCCGGCCGATGTGCGGCCCGCCGCGCTGCGCGAGATGTTCCGGGTGCTGCGCCCCGGCGGGCGACTGCTGCTCGCAGACTTCCGGCCGCCGCGCAGTCGGCTGGGCCGTCACCTGATCGGCGCGCTGACCGGCCCGGCGATGGAGCACAACCCGGTGGATCTCCTCGACGGCCTCGCCGCCGACTCCGGTTTCAAGGTGCGGGCGCGCGGCGACGTGCGCCCGCACCTGCGCTATGTCCAGGCCGTCCGGCCGGAAATTGTGCGGTGAGCCGGATGCTGCACGCGAACCGCACTCTGCGGATCGCTTTCGCGCTGCTGCTGGGTGCGGGTGTCGCGGTGCACCTGTGGATCAGTGCGCGGGTCGGTCTGGCGATGGTCGCCGTTGGTCTTGTGGCACATCTTGCGGCCGCTCTGGCGGGACGGCGGTGGTTGGCGCGGAGCAGGTCCCGGTAGGGCGCTGCCCGTCAGCCGTGGCGCGGGATGCCGGACAGATCGTGGTCGGCGTGGCTGAGTGCCTCGCCGACCAGGCGGGCGAGGTGGCCGTCTGCCAGGGCGTAAACGACACGGCGGCCTTCCTTGCGGGCATCGACCAGGCCCGCGAGGCGGAGCTTGGCCAGGTGCTGGCTGACCGCCGGGCGGGCGGCGTCGCAGGCGGCGGTCAGCGTGGTGACGTCGGCCTCGCCCTTGCCGAGAGTGTGCAGCAGCGCGAGTCGCGTGCGGTCGGCGAGCAGGCCCAGGACCTCGGCGGCGCGAGCGAACTGCTCGGCGCCCGGATCTTGCGGGTGCGAGCCGTGCGCAGGTGATAGGTGCATGCGTGCGCTCATACGCACAGAATGGATGGAGGCTCGTCCCCATGTCCACCTCCCTGTCCCGCGTCGGAAGGCCAGATTCGTGAGCGAGCAGAACGGGCCCACCCACCCCAACGAGCACCACCACGGTCCTGAGCTTGGTCACGGCCCGGGCCGCTGGGCGCGGTGGCGGCACAAGCTGGGGCATCTGGTGAAGCCCCATTCCCACGAGTCCGCCGGCAAGGTTGACCGGGCGCTGGAGTCCTCGGCAAAGGGCATGCGGGCGCTGTGGACCTCACTCGTCGTGCTGGGGGTGACGGCGGTGGCGCAGGCGGTCGTCGTGGTGCTGTCGGGCTCGGTGGCACTGCTCGGCGACACCGTGCACAACGCCACCGACGCCCTGACCGCGCTGCCGCTCGGGGTGGCCTTCGTGCTGGGCCGCCGTGCGGCCACCAGGTGCTTCACCTACGGCTACGGTCGTGCCGAGGACCTGGCCGGCATCGTCATCGTGCTGACCATCGCAGCCTCCGCCGCCTTCGCGGCCTGGACGGCGATCGACCGGCTGCTGAACCCGCAGGAAATCAGCTACCTGCCCGCGGTGGCGGCCGCCGCTGTCGTCGGGTTCCTCGGCAATGAGTGGGTCGCCCGCCACCGCATCCGTGTCGGCCGCGAGATCGGCTCGGCCGCGCTGGTCGCAGACGGACTGCATGCACGTACCGACGGATTCACCTCCCTCGCCGTGCTGCTGGGCGCCGGCGGCGCCGCGCTCGGCTGGCGGCTCGCCGACCCGATCGTGGGTCTGGCGATCACCGCCACGATCCTGCTGGTGCTACGCGACGCCTGCCGGGAGGTCTTCCGCCGGATCATGGACGCGGTCGATCCCACTCTGGTCGACGCCGCCGAGCACGCGCTGGGCGAGGTCGCGGGCGTGCGGGCGGTGAGCGAGCTGCGGCTGCACTGGATCGGCCATCGGCTGCGCGCGGAGGTCGCGGTCGTCGTCGACGGGGAGTTGAGTGTACGAGAGGCCCACCGCGTGGCCGTCGATGCCGAGCACGCTCTACTGCACGCCATTCCGAAACTCACCGCCGTCCTCGTGCACGCCGACCCGGCGCCAGTGCCGGGTGATCTGGACCCGCATCTGGAACTGGCCCATCACTCCTCCTGAGCGGGCCGGTTGAGCAGGAACTTGCGCGTTGGAAACGCACTCCGCTGCTCGCCTCTTCAAAAGCCTCGGCGCTCCAGGCACGTAGGGCCTCGGGGCGCCGCACGGACAGGAATGAGTCGTGTGGCGCCCCGGCGCAGCTACCGCCGAAGCGGCGGCCTGCGCACCGCTGTACGTAGACCGACGAGGCTCTGCCGATGGGTCAGGCGGCCCCTACCGCTACCGCCGATACCTGAGTGTCAGCGATGGCTGCGAGATAACGCTCTGCGTCCAGGGCCGCGGCCGCGCCGGTGCCGGCGGCGGTGATCGCCTGGCGGTAGGTGTGGTCGACGACGTCGCCGGCGGCGAAGACGCCGGAGATGTTGGTGCGGGTCGACGGGGCCTCGACCTTGATGTAGCCGGTGTCGTCGAGGTCGATCTGTCCGGTGAACAGTTCGGTGCGCGGGTCGTGGCCGATCGCGATGAACAGGCCGGTGACGTCCAGGTCGCGGGCGGCGCCGGTGTCCGTGTTGCGCAAAACGACGCCGGAGAGCACGCCGCCCTCTTCCTTGATCTCGGCGATTTCGCTGTCGAAGGCGAAAGAGATCTTGTCGTCGGCGAACGCGCGGTTCTGCATGACCTTGGAGGCGCGCAGGCTGCTGCGGCGGTGCACGACGGTGACCGAGCGGGCGAAGCGGGTGAGGAAGGTGGCTTCTTCCATGGCGGTGTCGCCGCCGCCGACCACGACGATGTCGCGGTCACGGAAGAAGAACCCGTCGCAGGTCGCGCACCAAGACACTCCCCGTCCGGACAGTTCGTCCTCGCGGGGCAGGCCGAGCTTGCGGTAGCCGGAGCCGGTCGCGACGATCACGGTCTTGGCCCGGTGAACAGCGCCTGCCGAGTCGGAGAGTTCCTTGACCGGCCCGGTGAGATCGACGTCGACGATGTCGTCGTCGATCATCTCGGCGCCGAACTTCTCGGCCTGCGCCCGCATGTTCTCCATGAGGACCGGGCCGTCGACGCCGTCGGGGAAGCCCGGGAAGTTCTCGACCTCGGTGGTCGTGGTCAGCGCGCCGCCGACGAAGATCGAGCTGCCGAACAGCAGGGGCTTGAGCTGCGCGCGGGCGGTGTAGAGGGCGGCTGTGTATCCGGCGGGGCCGGAGCCTATGACGATGACCTCACGCACGTCGGTGTCCGTCACGGAGGTCACGCTTCCTGCTTGGCGTCGATCTCGGCGAACAGGGCCTCGATGCGGGTCTTGATTTCGTCACGGATGGGACGGACGGACTCCACGCCCTTCCCCGCGGGGTCCTCGAGGGCCCAGTCGAGGTAGTTCTTGCCGGGGAAGATCGGGCAGGCGTCGCCGCAGCCCATGGTAATGACGTAGTCGGATGCCTGGACGGCCTCGGTGGTCAGCACCTTCGGCTTCTGCTCGGAGATGTCGATGCCGACCTCCTTCATCGCCTCGACCGCGGCCGGGTTGACCTGCTCGGCCGGGATCGAGCCCGCGGA
Source organism: Streptomyces sp. NPDC048479 (assembly GCF_040651435.1). NCBI lineage: Bacteria > Bacillati > Actinomycetota > Actinomycetes > Kitasatosporales > Streptomycetaceae > Streptomyces > Streptomyces sp. NPDC048479. The sequence goes on along the minus strand of NZ_JBEZKA010000007.1, from coordinate 9,593 downwards.
GCGGACCTCGACGCGATCGCCCGCGAGGTGGGAGAGGAATCCGGCGGCCATCTGCGAGCGCCCGGCGTTGTGAACGCAGACGAACAGCACGGAGGCGAGCGGAGTGGAGGACATGGGTTCTTCCTTTGGGGATCGTGGGTGGAGCTGACGGAGGTGCCGGCTTACGGGAGTGTGGCCAGGAGGTCGGTGATGTGCGCGTCGATCTCGTCGCGGATGGTGCGGGCGACGGCGATTGGGGGGCCTTCGGGGTCGGTGATGGGCCAGTCCAGGTAGCGGTGTCCGGGGGCGACCGGGCAGGCGTCGCCGCAGCCCATGGTCACGACGATGTCGGCGGCCTTGACGACTTCGTCGGTCAGCGGCTTGGGATAGGCGGTGGCGATGTCAGCGCCGGTTTCGACGAGCACCTGGGCGACGACGGGGTCGACCTTTGCGGCTGGCGCGTTGCCTGCGGAGGACACCACCACGCGGCCGCCGGCGCGGTGCTCCAGGAGTGCGGCGGCGATCTGCGAGCGGCCTGCGTTGTGGCTGCATAACGAACAGCACCCTCGGTATCCCGGATCCCGGGGCACCTTCGACCTTCGCGAGTGCGTCAAGCCGTTCGGCTGCCAGGCGCTCGGCGAGCATCACGAGATGCGTTTGGATCTTGGCGACGGTAGCCAGCCGCGTGTAGGAGTCGGCCAGCAGGTGCTGTACGGTCTCGGCCGAGAAGCGGCCCTCGTGGCGTGCGGCGAGGCGGGGGGCACCGGCGAAGAGCCGCTGGTCGGGCAGGACGGGGGAAGACGGTGGGGACATGAGAACCCTCCACGGGCTCACGAAGGCCAGCCCGGACTGGTATCAGCTCCGGGTGATGTGAGAGTATCAGTCCATGATGACGTCAGTCGACACTGACCTGATTCGGGTGCTGGCAGACCCGCTCAGGCTCCAGATCGTGACCCTGCTCGCAAAAGAGACGCTCTGCACCACGCACCTGGTCGAAGAGACCGGTGCCAAGCAGACCAACGTCTCCAATCACCTGAAGGTGCTGCGCGAGGCGGGCGTGGTCGAGACCGAGCCGTGCGGCCGGTTCACCTATTACAAGGTGCGCCCCGACGTCATCGAACAGCTTGCCGGTCAGTTCGCCGACCTCGCCAAGACCGCGCGCGCCACTGCCGAAGCGAACCTCAAGCGGTCCTGCCCCTGACCCCCCGCACATCGTCGCGACTGCACCAAGGAGTCCTGTTGACCGCCACCGAGGCCGCTTCCCCCGACGCCACCCCGGCTACCTCCGTAGCCGCCGAACCGCAGCCGACGCCCGGAGCCACCCCGCCCCGCACCCCGCTGGGCGCCCGGGCAGCTGCCGAACTCGTCGGCACCGCTGCGCTCGTCGCCGTCGTGGTGGGTTCCGGCATCCAGGCCACCGAACTGACCCAGGACGTGGGCCTACAGCTGCTGGCCAACTCGATCGCCACCGTCTTCGGGCTCGGTGTACTGATCCTTCTGCTCGGCCCGGTCTCCGGCGCGCACTTCAACCCGGCCGTGACCCTGGCCGAGTGGTGGACCGCCCGCCGCGGCGGCGCCGGCGTCACCGCCCGCGAGGTAGCCGTGTACGTGCCCGCACAGATCGTCGGCGCGATCGCGGGCGCTGTGCTGGCCGACCTGATGTTCGGTGAGCCGCTGGTGAAGTGGTCCACGCACGACCGCTCGGCAGGGAATCTGCTGCTGGGCGAGGTGGTCGCGACGGCCGGGCTGATCCTGCTGATCTTCGGCCTGGCCCGCACCGACCGCCTCCGCTTCGCGCCGGCGGCCATCGCCTCCTACATCGGCGCCGCGTACTGGTTCACTTCCTCCACATCGTTCGCCAACCCGGCCGTCACGGTCGGCCGCGCCTTCACCGACACGTTCGCGGGCATCGCCCCCGCCTCGGTTCCGCCGTTCATTGCTGCCCAGCTCGCCGGAGCAGTGGTCGGCCTGGCGCTGGTGACGGTCATCTTCATGCCCGGCCGCACGGCCGCCGAGCAGCCCGCCGCCTGACGCAGACAACACACGTGCGCTCGCGGGCGGTGCGCTGAGCGAGCCAAGGCCACCGGCCCACGCGCGCGGCGGGCTTGAATCCGGTACCCACGTACAGCCTTACGGTCGGTGCACGACAGCGAGACTGCTGATGACCGTGGAGGTTTCCATGTCAGGTTGGGTGCCGGAGGCGGGGGGCAGGTGCTGTGGCACCGTCACTGGGCAACCAGGCAAGCCACCCGTGGAAGCGGCGTCGACCGTGCGGGCGCGGCTGCTCGCCTCGGCCGAGCAACTCGGCATCGGCAGCGATCTGGCCGGCCTGATCGAGCTGTACGACGGCGAGGACTGTGCGGCGGTGCAGGCCCGCATGGCCCAGCTGGTGACGGAGCGTCTGACCACGTTCCAGTCCGGAATCGTGGAGCTGATCGAGCAGGCCGCCCAGCTACAGAGCAGCACCCCCGGCGACCAGCCCGGACCGCGCGAAGAGGTGGCGCGAGTGCAGGGCCGGATCGTCGAGGTGGGCGGGGAGGTGGGACACGACGCGATGCGCGAGGCAAGGAATGTGTCTGCGTGACGGCGGCGTCGGCCGTGGTCACGCCGCGGGTTCCGGCAAGTCGGATGGTCCTGTCGGCGGACGCGGTCGGCGGGGGGTCGGACATCGTGTGCACCCTTGCCGGCGGCGCCGACGCGATGCGCGAGCGCATCACTGAGTGGCAGACGGCCCTTGGCGAAGCCACTGGGCGGGAGGCTGCCGAGGGTGGGGTGAGCCTGGTCTTCGACCACGACCCCGGCATTGCGGTGGAACTGGCCCGCCTGGCGGCGGCGGAGTTCGCCTGCTGCTCGTTTTTCACCTTCGCCCTCACGATCGGGCCGGAGGGGATGAGCTTCACGGTGACCGCATCGGATGAGGCCCGCGACGTGGTCACCGCGGTGTTCGGCACCGCCACCCCGAACGCGTCCGGCGGCAAGTGAGGGACGAGGGTTGCATCCGGTACCCAGGTACAGGTTTACCGTCGACAGAGTCCCCGCCCAAGGGGCGTGATGACGGGAGTGCGCTTCGATGACTGAACTGGATTGGGTGCCACAGGCGTGCACGCTGCCGGCCGAGGAGCTGCCGTTGCGCGTGGCGGAGTGGGATGCGCTGTTCGCCGAGCGGCTGCGGCACGTGTCCCGGCCTGAGCCGCTGCGGGTGCGCTTGGACCTGGGCACCGGCACCGGTCTGGAAGAGCGGGTGGGTGACCTGGTGGAGCGGGAGAGCAGCTGCTGCTCGTTCTTCACCTTCACCGTGACCACCGTCGCCGGTGCCGTGCTGCTGGACATCGCAGTGGATCAGGCGCACGTGCCGGTCCTGGACGCACTGGCCGAACGCGCGGCCGCCGGTGGGCCGCGTTGAGCGCGGGCCTGCGCAGCGGTCAGGTCGCCGATGCGGCAGGGGTGAACATTCAGACCCTGCGCTACTACGAGCGGCGCGGCCTGCTCACCCCACCGGAGCGCAGCCCGGGTGGTCACCGCCTGTACGGGGGTGAGGCGGTGACCGCGCTGCGGGTGATCAAGGCGGCCCAGCGGCTGGGCTTCGCCCTTGACGAGGTGGCCGAGCTGCTGGAGGCCGGCCGGCACCGCCACGGCCGCCCCGTTGCCGGACTGCAGGACCGCGCGGCCGCGAAGCTCGCCGAGGTCGACGCGAAGATCGCGGACCTGACCACCATCCGCACCACCCTGGTCGCGGCCGTCGAGGCCGGCTGCGACGACCTGACCGTGTGCGCCGGAAGCGCCTGCTGTCCCATCCCCTTCACTGATCTTGCCGAGGAGAACCGACATGCCGGACCCTGCTGCTGACCCGCGCCCGAAGCGCACCCCGAAGGCGCTCGCGGGCCTGGCCGGGCTGGCCTGCGTGGCGTGCTGCCTGCTGCCCGTCCTAATCGCCGCAGGCGTCGTCGGGGCCGGAGCCTCCGCCCTGGTGGGCTGGCTGCCCGCGCTCGCCCTCGCCCTGGCCTCACTCGCCGCAGGGGCCTGGTGGTTCTCACAACGCCGCCGACCCTGCTCCTGCGCCCCCTCGGCCGCACGAGAAGAGGGGTGCGGCTGCAAGCAAGCGGCCGACCCGCTGAAGATCACCGGACCGGCCCGCCGGTAGGGCCCACGGCCGTGACCGTTGCCCGCTCCCTCGCCCTGTTCGTCGTCGCCGCCCTGTTCGAGATCGGCGGCGCCTGGCTGGTCTGGCAGGGAGTGCGCGAACACAAGGGCTGGATCTGATCGCCGACGGCTACCGGCCCGACCGCTTCAACGTCATCGGCGCACTGGTCTGCCTCGCCGGGATGGCCGTGATCATGTACGCCCCGCGAGGCCACTGAGCCGTCACTCCTCGTCGGTCGCCGCCGGATGGCGCACTCAACGCAGGCAGGGCGTCCGAGGGGACGGCTGACCTCGCTCGAATCGAGTCACGAAACCGCAGCCGTTAAGACCTGCTGCGCACAGTCCCGCGCGGGCCGATCGCAGGGCTGCGGCGCTCCAGCAGCACGACGTTTGGGACGCCTCCTCCGTCGCAGCCCTGGACGCGATCGAGACCAAGTACGCCCAGCGTGGCAAAACCGTCGAGATCACCGGCCTCAACGACCCCAGCGCCCAACTCCACGGCACGCTCAGCGGCGAACTCGCAGCCAGCCACTGACCGGTCCGCCGAACCCAGGGGGCTCCCGGCCTTGCGCCGGGGGCCCTTCGGCGTCTGTGCAGCACTGCATCGGTCAGCGCGAGCAGGGCGGGCAGGTGCCGCCCCAGTACCAGCGCGTTCGGGCAGCTGAAGCAGGACAGGAACGACTCCCGGCACCGGCCGCCGACCGGGCCATGCTCGATACCGCAGCGGCCCCGCGCCGTCGCGCCCGCCGGGTCCGACCACCCATGGCACGGCCGCCGCTTCTTTCCGACCGAACCCGAGGCCGGTGAAAAGGGGCCAGGCGATGACGGACGGGCTGCTGCGGGAAGCTGCGGCGCTCCTGCGGCGCCGCGCAGCCGAGGCCACGGAGTCTCCCGACGAGAGACGGGCGCCTTGGTCCTGGCCGGTTCACGCCGCAGGACGTCGAGCTGGACGGCACCGTGGGCGGCGGCATCCTCGCCTCGTTCGCCTACCCGGACAGCCCGGAGCGGCGCACCCACGCGCGGGCCCTGGGGGCGGCCTCGCACATGGCCGCACTGGACCCGCAGGCTGCCCTGGCGCTCGCCGCCTGGCTGGAGACCACGGCATCGTTCGAGGACCGGGCCGAAGAACTCGACGATGTCGAGGTTGCGGTGCCGCTGGCGGCACCGGCGTCGTAGGCGGTCTTGAGTTCGCCGGCGAGCTCGTCGCGCGCCGGACCGGTGAGCCGCTTGCCCTTGTCCATGGCCTGTTCGACGGCCGGCCGGTGGGTCTGGCGGTGGAGAACGTCGGAACGTCCGGGTCGTTGGACACCGGGGAGGTGCCTACCCTGGCCGGACAACAGAACGATGGGATGGAGGACGACCGTGTCTCGGCGTTACGACTGCTGCGACGTTTCCGTGCGTGCCGTCGGGTTGGGTGAGGCTGCCGCGGCGGTGCGGCGTGGTGAGCTCGTGGTGCTGCCCACCGATACCGTCTACGGGGTGGGGGCTGATGCTTTCCGTCCCGAGGCGGTGGGTCGGCTGCTGGACGCCAAGGGCCGGGGACGGAACATGCCCTCGCCTGTGCTGGTCGGCTCCCCCGATGACCTGGACGGCCTGGTCGAAGATCTGCCGGAGCAGGCGCGGAAGCTCCTGGATGCGTTCTGGCCGGGCGGGCTGTCCGTGGTCGCCCGCCACGAGCCGTCGCTCAAGTGGGACCTCGGCGACACCGGTGGCACGGTCGCGGTCCGTATGCCCGCGCATCCACTCGCCCTGGAGCTGCTCGCCGCGACCGGTCCGCTCGCCGTCTCCAGTGCCAACCTGACCGGCAAGCCGTCCCCCCAGGACTGCGACGCCGCCCAGATGATGCTCGGCGAGACAGTGGCCGTGTATCTGGACGCGGGGCCGACCCCGGCCGACGTCCCGTCCTCGATCGTGGACATCACCGCAGCCACGCCCGTCCTGCTGCGCGCCGGAGCGATCAGCGCCGCAGAGCTCCGCAAGGTCGCGCCTGGCCTAGAGGAACGCTGACCCTCCCGGATTACGATCCCGAGCCGACCAGCACGTCGTCGAGGCCACGGGCGGTGACCAGGCGGGCTGTACCGTCGGCCAGCCGGTAGGACAGCCCCACCACCGCGGCCCGGCCTGTGTCGACGGCTCCCGCCAGAACACGCGAGCGGTCCAGCAAGAGGTCGACGGTGTGCCGTATGTGCTCGGCGATGAAGTCCGCGTCCTCGGTGCGCCCGGCGGCGCGGGCGGCCAGCACGCTGGGGGTCACCCGCTCGATCACGTCCCGCACGTAGCCGCCCGCCGCTGTGCCGTCCTCGATGGCGGAGCGGGCGGCCGCGACCGCGCCGCACGCCTCGTGGCCGAGCACCACGACCAGCGGGGCGCCAAGCACGCTCACCCCGTATTCGATGCTGCCCAGCACCTCCGGCCCCTGGACGTGCCCGGCGGTGCGGACCACGAACAGGTCGCCCAGCCCTCGGTCGAAGATGATCTCGGCGGCCAGCCGGGAGTCGGAGCAGCCGAAGAGCACGGCGAACGGCCTCTGGGCCCAGACGACCTCGGTGCGGCGAGCGGCGTCCTGGTTCGGGTGCTCGGGCGAACCGGCGACGAACCGCTGGTTGCCGGCCAGCAGCATCTCGAAGGCTTCACGGGGCGTGAGGGTCTGTGTGTCGGCCATGGGAAGCAGACTACGGCCAGGCCCCCGGCACTGCGCTGCCAGGTCCGGCTGTGGCCGAGGCATCGGACGAGGTCAGGAAACGAGTCGGCGGCACTCCCAGCCGCCGGGCGAGGGCGTCTTCAGCCCGGGACCTCAGCGCGCGACGCATCTGGTCGACCTGGTACGGCCAGCCCACACCGTTGGACCGGCGCGGCCCCAGGGTCAACCACGACCGTGAACACGCTGCTCACCATCCGCCGTCACACCACGTACAACGAAGCGGGACTCGAACGCGCCGTACTCCAGACGGGGCATGCTTCGGCTGTCACGGCGTTGCGGGGGCCTGGCCCGCTGCCCGCGGGCCGGGTACCTCGCCAGCCGTCAGGGCGGCGAAGTCGGCACAAGCCTGCTCGACGGCTTCCGGATACGCCATGCGCTTCTCGTGCTCGGCGAGGGCCCGGTAGATGCTCGACGGGCTCGGTTTTTGTCCCTTGCGCCTGCCAGTGGGGGTGATCAGGTCGGGCTGGATCTGCTCGACGGTCTCGCCGCTCGCGCGGCGGCGGAGCACGGTGTGCAGCATGTCATCAGTCATGACCGACGGCCGGCCGCCGTGCTTGCCCTTGCGGGCCGCGGCGTCCAGCCCTTCGAGCGTGGCCTCCCGGATGGTCTCCCGCTCGGTCTCGGCCATCGCGGCGAAGAACCCGAACAGCAGGCGACCTGGGCCGGTGGGGTCGTAGATCCCGGCGAGCGGTCCGGCCAGCATCTCCAGCACCAGGCCGTGCGCGGTGAGGTGGTCCGCCAGCGCGGTCAGCTCCGCGGCATCCCGCCCCGGCCTCTTCCTCTCGTTCACCGTGAAAATCACTCGGCAGTGCGGGGCGTGCGCCTTGATCTCCCTCGCGGTTTCAGCGACTCCCCGAAGGCGGGGCGGACCCGCACCCGGGTGCTGATCTTCTCGGCGAAGATCTTGTCCCGGGGGATGTTCTTTGCGGCGAGCGCGTCCAGCTGAGACTGGAGTTCCTGGTGGCTGGAGCACCTGGAGCGCCTGGCGTACCCGATGCGGATGTCGGCGGTCGGGGTGTCCGGGTCGATCGGTGCCGGGACGTGGGTGCCGGGTCGCCACGGCTGACCCGGGCCGCGGTCGGCGGGGGTCGGGACGCGCAGGAGCTTGGCGAGCCGGGGCACCTTAGCTTGACTATTAACCCCACCAAGACATGATCTTGGTGGGGTTAATAGTCAAGCTTAGTTAAGCGGCCGGTGTGGTAGGTGCCGGCGACCGCGCCGGAGCGCGAGCGACAGGGCGAACCTGCCTGAGCGTGACAGCGGGAGCAGGGATGGCTCTCGTCGTCGGCATCGGACGCGAGTGCGGTTTGAGGATCCGTCATGATCTCGGATGCTGTCACAAACCCCAGAATGGGCCACAGCTCACTTTTGAGTGAGAACGAGTATTGACAGCTGATCCGGGTTCCGGGCCGCCGGCGCGGACCGCTCTTGATCTTGCTCCGGGAAAGGGTCGTTTCTGGGAAGTTGTCGGCACCGTCGTCTTGGTGCTACCGGGTGAGGACGGCGCTCACCGTCTTGCCGCCGGCCATCCGGGGAGTCACCGCGGTGGCGCGGGCGAGGCGGTTGACCATGGGCCAGCCGAAGCCTCCCGTGCCGCCGTCCAGGTCGGGGGTGCGCATGCGCGGCGCCCGCGGGCTGGCGTCGTCGACGGCCACCGCGATGGTGTCGGTGTGGGCGGTCAGGCGGAGCGTGAAGGTTCCGCCGCCGTGGCGCAGCGCGTTGGTGACGAGCTCGGAGACGACCAGGACGACGGTGTCGGCCGCTTCGGCGGCGATCTCCGGCTGCCCGGGGGTTTCCAGGAAAGCCCGGCTGGCATCGCGTGCGTCGGCGACCGAGATTGCGGAACGGTCGGCTGCGGCGTTGATGCTCATCATGTCCATCAGGTCACCCGGTCTCTGGATCGTCAATGCCCGGTCCGCTCTATGCGGCACCTTCTGCCCGGCTCGGGGTCCCTCAACCCTGTCCCTGTTCAGTTCGAGGATGACTACCTCACCGTCGAACACACGAAAATCTACGTCGGCTGGAGTAGACATTGGGGGGTGGCGTGGTTATGGTTTCTCACGTAGCCGAGATCGAGCAGGGCCCGGCAGAGATGAACTGCCGGGCAGAAGTACCCGCAAGTGCACTTCGCAGGACGGTGCGGTGGTGGAGTTCCGAAGCCAGAGCGGTTGCAGGACGGCGACGGGACTGACGGCCGGACCGGGTGGCCCGCAGTGATCAGGGGCCGCCACAAGCAGTACCGCAGTTAACGCAAGTGCAGTACCCGTAAGTGCAGTTCGCAGTACCCAGCAGTGAAGTCAGTGAGCAGCACCTCGGTAAAGGCGTCGACTGCGGGCGCGCGTACCGGGAGGTTCGGCAGTGGGGTTCTAAGCCAGAGCAGATGCAGGACGGGCGACGGGGCTGGCTGCCGAAGAGTGGCGCTGTCGCAGGCCACTGAGCAGTTCGCATCACCAGCAGTTCGCAGTAGAGCAGTACCAGCAGTACGCAGTCCCCCGCTTGGTAAGTAGTTGATCACCGAGGGAAGAACGGAGGAGCCCCGCGCCATCAGGATCGCCCGGGCGGAAGTCTTGAGTCCGGGTACCGCAGGACATCGATAGTGAGGTGGTCTCCGGTCAAGCAACCGCGATCCGCGCACCCCCGACAGCATCTCGGTCGGGTCTGCGGAAACAGAAGGCCGACGCAGTACCAGGGTCGGCAGATGGTGTAGCAGTTCCTTCGGGGCCCTGGTGCCACATGGCACCAGGGCCCCTCCACGCGTTCCACAGAGAGGTGC